>CACDLV010000006.1 GCA_902553675.1 uncultured Pelagibacteraceae bacterium | reverse complement strand
CATTAATAGCGCCATCCTTTCCTATAGCAAGGGTTCCTACAGGTATTCCTTTAGGCATTTGTGCAATTGATAACAAACTATCCAAACCTTTAAGTTTTTTACTTTCAACAGGAACACCAAGTACTGGCACATGTGTAAGTGCTGATACCATACCTGGAAGGTGAGCAGATCCTCCAGCACCTGCAATAATTACTCCTATATTATTTTGCTCAACTTTTGCAGCATATTCATACATTCTTTGTGGTGTTCTGTGAGCAGATATAATTTTTGTTTCAAATGAAACTCCAATTTTTTTTAGGGTTTTTTCGGCTAGTTTCATTACTTTATAGTCAGATTGACTTCCCATTATGATTGAAACTTTTAATTTACTATTTTTTTTCATGAAAATTGACCAATTTGTTTATTTCAAAATTAACTTAAAATTTCAATAAAATTAATAGTATTTAAAATACATATTGATTAGAGTTAAGCATACTATGAATTATAAAATCGATAATCTTCAATATTGTAATTGGTCTAGGAAAATCTTTGAGATCAATAGATCTGCTGGATTAGATGCTGTCCATGTTACCATTGTCTACCATGAAGATTTTGATGAATTACAACTTGAAATTAAAAAATGGGAAAAATTATTTCATGAAAATTCTGATTTAATTTTTCTTGGTAAGAATTTCCAAGATATTGAAAAAGCTAATAAAGAAAACAAAACTGCAATATTTTTTGGTTTTCAAAACTGTTCACCAATTGAAGATGACATAAATCTTGTTGAAAAGGTTCATCAATTAGGATGCAGATTTATGCAACTTACTTATAATAACCAGTCTTTGCTAGCAACAGGTTGTTATGAAAAAGTAGATAGTGGAGTTACAAATTTTGGACGAGAGGTTATAAGAGAAATGAATAGAGTTGGCCTCGTGGTCGACATGTCACATTCTGCAGAAAAAAGTACTCTAGATGCAATTGAATTCAGTGAAAAACCAATAGCAATTACTCATGCTAATCCCTCTTTTTGGCATGCAGCTAAAAGAAATAAATCTTCAGATTTATTAAAAATTTTGAGTGATAGTGGCGGTATATTGGGTTTATCATTATATCCTCATCACTTAAAAGATAACACAAATTGTACTCTAGATAGTTTTTGTGAAATGGTGGCAAAAACAGCTGAAATAATGGATGTAAAAAATATAGGAATAGGATCAGATCTTTGTTTAGATCATCCAGATACTGTTGTTGAATGGATGAGAAATGGTTCTTGGTCTAAAAGTAAAAATTATGGTGAAGGTTCGAAAAATAAAATAGGTTTTCCAAAACAACCTGACTGGTTTCTTGATGCAAGAGGGTTCTTAAATATTGAAAAAGGTCTAAAAAAAGCAGGTTTTTCAGATACCGAGACACATGGAATACTTGGAAATAACTGGTACAATTTTTATAAAACTATTTAATTATGAAAGTTGAATTAAGAGACCCTAATAAGATAATGAAATTATCAAGGCTAGGATCTTTTCATCAATCAAAATTATCTTTTTTAAGAAGTTTTCTTAATGAATTTAAAGAGTGGGAGTATAAAAGAGATTTATTTAAGTTAAATGAAAATGGTTTTGGAGAAGCTGTTTATTCATTTAAAAAAAATAAAAGAGTTTATTCTTTAATTTGTTTTGCAAATGAAATCAAAGATGAAGAAAGATCAGACAGAGTTATTGCAACAAAATGGGATGCAGCTTTTACATTGCATGATGGAGTTCCTACAAAAAAAGACATTGAAAGATTAAAAAATGAAGTTCCAAAACAAGAAGTTGGTAGACTTTCTTATAAAGAATTAACTTTATCGAGAGCAAACAAATCAGTAAGAATTTATAATCATGTAGTTGAAAATTTGAGCAAAGGTAAGCAGCCAGATTTAAATTTATTATCAAAAGTAGGCTATTTATATAGGACTACAGCAGTATATGGCTCAGGCAAATTTGGTCTTGCAGATAGATTTAGAATTAAAAATCGTGAAGAAATTAATGGTCCATTCAGATTAGAAATGATGTTGGTTTATTTGGTAAGACAATTTACTTTTGATCAAGTTAATCATGTTGCTTATCATAAAAATCCAAAAACAGCTATTAAGCTAGATGATAATATTTGTAAAAACTTGGGAATAGGTAATTCAACAGGCTTGGGTATGGCTCCATTTATAGTCAATCACCCAACGCTATTAAATAATTGGATTTTAAGTAGAGAAAAAGCACTTAAGAAAATTAGAGAAATCAAAGATGTAGAAAGTCAAGATAGCGATTTGTTTATAGATTGCGTAAAAAAATCATTAAAAAATATTACAAGCTGGAATACTGATAGCGAATATCAGCAAAAAAAAATTTCTTCATTATTAAAGGATGTTGAAAAATTCTTAAATTTTATAGATAAAGATTTTAATTTTAATAGCGAATATCCTTTTAACAAAATCTATCAATGGTTAGAGGACAATACTTGTGAAGAATGTATTGAATACATAGTTTCAATAATGATGGAACCTTATAACGATATTATAAATCCTTTGGTAAAAGAAATGAGTTCAGACGAAGAAAAATATTTTAATATTCCAACTTATAGAAAAGTTGATGAATTGAGGAATATCATTGAAGCAAAGTATCCTAATATTCTAGATATTAATTTTGAAGAAAAAGAAAATAATAAAAACTTTTGGTTTATTTCAAAAAACAAAGAAGAACCTAGATTAGCGGATCGTTTTGAAGAGCATGGATCAGAATTAGAACAACCTTTAGCAATAGCAAGAGATATAAAAAAACTTTATGACAAATTATTAGTTTCAAAAAATAGTTTAACTATTGCTGAGTTTTTAACATCAAATTCCGAGTTAAGACATGTTGTAAGGAGAGCGTTCATTGTAGAAAAGTTTCCTTATTCAGAAATACAAGATAATACAATTGGTAAAGATTTAATGCCAATTGATATGCTAAGACTAAAATTATCTTTTTTTGGAGCATTAAAATTTGATCCACGATCTGACAAATGGTTAAGAATTTGCATGTTCCAAGGTGCTCCACTTCCCAATGAGTTAAAAAGTTATGACGAGCAGTGGGTATATAAAACCAACATTTAATAATGAAATCACTTAGTGAAATTGAAACTACTGTTAAAAGAGCTTCAAAAGCAGCAGGATATTCTTGGGGAGTTTCTGAGGAAACAGGAAAAAGTATAAGGTTGTTAGAGTTATTTAGTTTACCGGGTATTAAGCATCTTAATGAATATTTTAATGAAAAAAATAAAAATAAATTTGAAAATTTAAATTTAATTAGTGAAAATAACTCTTCATCAAATAATCCTTACTGTCCAATTACTTTAGGTATTAGTTTTTTAGATCAAATAAATGTTTTAGAAAATTTAAAAAAAATTGAATTTAAAAATGTTGCTTATCCAATAATTTTTGTTTCCTTCATAAGTCGTTCATCAGAAATTATTGGAAAGAAGATTCATGTAAATATAGATGAAAAACAAATTTTATTAAATTTAAATGTAAATATTATTTCAAATTTTATTGAAAAAGAATTTCCAAAGATAGCGAATACGATTGAGGTTAGTTTATTAGAAAATAAAGACAATTTTACAGATGATGAATGGAATAATTTATACAAGTTATCCGAAGATACTTTTGTTGAAGAAAGTGATAGTTTAAAAGAAGGTGCAGCAGGAGCTGGTTTAACAGACAATGATTGATAAAATTGACGATAAAAATCTTAAGTTAAAAACTGAAGAATTAAACGATATTTGCGATGAGTGCAAAGAGAAGGATGAAAGTGTTACACAAAATTTGATTCTTACCGGATTTAAATTATGTAAATCTTGTAGATTATCTAAGACTATTTTTCCACTTTAACTAAAGCTAATATTGCTAGTTTGAAAAATTGAAAAAATATAAAGTAGAAAAATAATTTGTGGAGCCAAAGAAATTAAAGTAGTTTTTATATAACTGTCATAATTTAAAAATATTTTTAATCCTATTATTAAAGATACATTGTACCAAAAGTAAGTTATGATAGCTAAAAATAAAAGTACTGGATTTATTATAATTAGATTTAAAAAAAGGGGCACTTGACAATAAGCAACTAAAATTAAAATTTTTCTATAACTACAGTTAGTTTTTGTACTTGGAAATAAAATTGTACCAACAAAAAAGAGATAAGTTGTTTTAATAAACCACATAACCAAAGAAGTTATTATAATTGCTCTTAGTGATGGTCCTTTTATTAATCCAAGCTCAAAATAAGATCCCATGTATATTAAAAATGAGCTATTCGGTATTATACTAATTAATGCACCAATCAAAATTAATAAAATAGCAAAGTAAATTGATGCTTGTCCAAAATTTTTCTTATCTTTAAAAAAACTTTTATCTAATCTGAGAATACTGATGATGATTCTAAAAATTTCTGTGAGCATTATTTTTTTTTATTTTTTTGTGCTTTGTAAGAAACAACCAATGGAAATATTATTAAAGCAATCGCAATGATAATGCAAACTGCTATTAGAAAACTTTTGGTCATTAGAATTTAAAAGGGGAGCTGAAATTAGCTCCCCCTTAGTAAATTTTAGCCTTTTACAACTTCTCTTGTATTTGCGTTGAAAGACTCTTTGAATGGAATATCTACAACCACAGCATCTACAGGTGTTCCTGGAGTGTCCGAATATTTTTCAGGAAGATGAACTTTAAACTTAGTTCCAACTTTACCTTTTGGAAATCCATTAGGGTTTAAAGTTCCGTCAAACGGAACATATCCCATTGCTATATTAGTTTTCTTCTCCGGGTGCCACCATGGTGAAGTAATAAATCCAACTGGATCCCCACCGCTTGCTGGTGATACCAACCAAAAGTCAGGCGCATAATCATCAATAGGCTTACCACCCAACTCCATTCCAACTAATTGAAGTTTATAAGGTTTTTTCCCAGCTTTTATTTCTGCTCCCATTTTCTCCAAAGCAGCTTTACCAACATAATCAGCTTTTTTATTCCATTCACCTTTACCGGATAATGAAACTTGATAACCTAAATTACATTGGAAAGGATTATGTTGTTGATCCATGTCTTGTCCCCAAGAAAGAATACCTGCTTGTATTCTTCTATGGTGCGCAGGCGCAATAACCATCAAGTTATGTTTTTTTCCTGCATCTAATACTGCATTCCACATATCTTCAGCATATAAAGTTGCATTTCTTAAGTATATCTCGTATCCAGCTTCTCCTGAAAAACCAGATTGAGAAATTACGCAACTTCTTCCGCCAATTGTTGCTTCTGCTAATCCATAGAAAGGCATATTATCAAAATCAACTTGATCTCCACAAAGATCTTTCATTAAAGCTTTTGATTTAGGACCTTGAATTTGTACTGGACATGCATCAATTTCTTCAATTGTACAATTAAATCTTCCGTCTGCATTTACACCTTGTAAATACATTCCAATATCAGAATCTGATAACGAAAACCAAAATTCATCATCTGAAATTCTTAAAAGAATTGGATCATTTAAAACTCCTCCATAAGCATTACACAAGATTACATATCTTGCTCTCATAGGAGAAATTTTTGTTGCATCTCTAGTTATTACGTAGTCAGTAAATTTTTCTGCATCCGGACCTTTTACTCTTATTTGTCTTTCAACAGCTACATTCCACATTGTTACATGGTTAACAATTGCATCGTATTCAACCATTGCTCCACCATCCTCAGGTTTTACATAACCTCTTGGATGATAAATACGATTGTATACAGTTGCTCTCCAACAACCTGCCTGCATTGATAAATGCCAATAAGGTGATTTTCTTACTCTTGTTGAAATTAATAATTCAACTTTAGTTGGCCCACTTTGTCTTAAATTGTATGGTACTTCTCTATCTGACTGATCAACAGAAGTAGCATGTTTTACTTTAGTATAGTCAAATTCTTTAGACATAACTATTCTCCTTCAACCACTTGTTAGTTTCCTTCAAGCCGCCGAATGTATAAATGTGGAAGTTATCAGTATACGATTTAACTTTCCCAATTAAATCATTAGGGTCTTTAGGTTTCAATAAATCTAATGCTTTTGTAAAATTAGATTTAAGAAAGTTTATGGAATTTTTTGCCCCTACAATATTAGCAAACTTTATTAAGCTAGATATTTTTAATGGCCCAGTAATTCCCACATGCACTGGTACGCTTTGCTTAGAAATAAAATCTATAATAGGCTGAGGATCTAGCAACCACTGTGTTACAATATAATCAGCGTAAGGCTTTTTATCTATCATAGCTTTTTCTAAATCTGAATCGGATATATCAGGACTCCCCTCCGGATGTCCAGCAATTCCTATTTTCATTTTTTCAAAATAACCTGTCTCTAAAAGTTGAAATGAACTATCAAATTTACCTGCTGGTTCTCTTCCACCTCCGATGATCAAGGCTTGCTTCACTCCTCCATCTTTGCATCTAGAAACGTAATCTTTCAGTTCTTTTTCATCATACATTGATCTAGCAGGAAAATGAGGTACAGGATTAAATCCTTTTTTTACAAGCTCTATTGCTTTGTCAGCAGTTTCTTTATAATCACCCCCTGGTAGCATTGTGATATAAATGTCAGACAATGCCGGAACCGTATCAACTTCTGTTTTAGGTCCTATTTCCAATGAAAAATTCATACTCGAGATCTTTATTTATTTTGAAATATGAGTCTAGAAAATTCGATGCAGCAAAGTATCAACTATTTTATCTGACCTCTGTGCTTTTGGATCCTTCTTCCATATTCTTGAGTTACCCTATCGAATACAATTGCGAGAGCTACTATTGCTAATCCATTCATCATACCAAGAGCTAAATATTGGTTAGAAACAGCTCTTAATATTGGAACACCAAGGCCTTTTACGCCTATCATAGAGGCAATAACCACCATAGCTAGAGCCATCATTATGGTTTGGTTCACTCCAGCAAAAACAGTAGGTAAAGCAAGTGGGATTTGAACAGATTTTAATTTTTGAGCTGTGGTTGCTCCAAAAGCTTCACTAGCTTCTAAAGTCTCTTTGTCTACTTCTCTAATACCTAAATTAGTTAATCTAATAATTGGAGGTACCGCGTATACACAAACTGCAATTAATCCTGGTACTTTTCCAATTCCTAACAACATCAAAATTGGAATCAAATAAACAAAACTAGGAATTGTTTGCATCATATCCAATACAGGAAGTATTGCTTTTTCAGCTCTAGAAGACCTAGCCATCACAATTCCTATTGGGATACCAACAACAATACAAATGATTGTGCATACAGTAATAATAGCAACTGTTGCCATACAGTCTTCCCACATTCCAAAATAACCAATTAATAAAAAAGCAATTGCACTTCCTACAACTAATTTCCAACTTCTTGAACCTAACCAGGCTAATCCACAAATTATTCCAATAATTATTATCCATGGTGTTGATAATAATAATTTCTCTAATGATACTAAAAAAAATAATAATGGATCAAAAAATGCCTCTATGCTGTCTCCATATTCTTTTGAAAAATTTCTAAAAGCTAAGTCTATACCTTTTCTTAGCTCCATTTGGGATCTTCTTCCAAGTTCTGGAAATTCAGTAAAAAATTCCATAAATATTTAACTTCACGAGCCTATATTAAATAGGCTCGTAATTAAAAGTTAATTATAAACTTTTTTTGATTTTTTTTGCAGCTTCAGAAGATACCCACTTAGTCCAAATATCTTCATGCTTAATTAAAAACTCAACTGCAGCATCAGAACCTTTTGCTTGGTTGTCAGCCATATAAACTAACATACCATTCATTACTGTACCTGGAAAAGTTCTGCTTTTAACATATTTAAGAACATCATCTCCACCAGTTTTAGCAAAGTTAGCGGTTACAATTGAGTTAACCTCTGATTTTGTCCAAGCTGTTGGTTGTGGATTTGCACAATCTTGTTCTGCAAGAGTAATACAATTATCCCAATTATCTCTACCTGCAAAAGGAACACCAAAATCAACTGGCTGTAAATTATATTTTCCAACCATTGATGTAGGATTCCAATAATAACCAAACCACGGCTCATTAGAATCTGATGCTTTAGCAATCGAACCATCTAAACCTGCAGCTGAACCTGGATCAATAAGTTTCCAACCTTTTTTTTCCATTTCAAATGCTCTGTATAAATTTGCATTAGCTAATTGGCATCCCCAACCTGCTGGGCATCCCATGAAAGCACCTTTTGATGGGTCCTCTTTGTCAGGAAATAAATCTGGACGTTCTAAAATTTGAACAGCTGTCATTCCTTTAAGTTCTGGGTGCTTTTCTAGCGCTGCTGGATTCAACCACCAACCTTCTCCAAGCCCTGTAATTGGGGCTTTATTTGCAATAATCAATCTTTTCTCACTCACCGCTTTTTTTAGAGGAGTGTAAACTGCATTCGCCCATTGTTCAGGGTTCATGTCAGGTGTTCCTTTATCATTCATCGAGGTAAATGTAGGCATAGTAGCACCAGGTACTAACTCTACGTCACATCCATATCCTTCTTCGAGAATGATTTTATCAACGTTTGCCATTAACTCGGCAGATGCCCAGTTTTGTTCGGCTATAACTAATTTTCCACAAGCATTTGCAAAAGAAGTCATACCAAATGCTAAAAGTGCGGAAATTAGAATTGTTTTTAGTTTTTTCATTATATCTCCGTAGTTAATTTTTGTTAAAACACTACAACATATCAATAAAGATATTGCAAATATCTTTCAACTATTAGTTGAAGTCAAATTGTCTTTAAATGCGATTATTAAAGAGATAAAGTTTTTCAATGAAATTTTCTGCAAATTTTTTTTTCAAAGAATTTGTTTATATATTAAATTGTAAAACTGTATTTCAACAAATCATTATAAGAGAGTCGTAAAAATTTAGCTTTAATTAATTCCAACTTAGACAAGGAGGTTTAATAAAAGTTGAAATGAAAAAGTTATCTCAAATACTCGATTTAAAAAAATTAAAAGTAGTAAATAAAAATATTCATAAAGCTCATGGATTACCAAATGAGTGCTATACTGATCTAGATTATTTATCCATTGAGAGAAAAAAAATTTTTGAAAATAAATGGGTAGTAATTGGTGTTGGCAGCTCTATACCGAATATTGGAGATGCTCAACCATTTGACCTTTTGGGAATTCCATTAATTATTTTAAGAGATAAAAATAATAAAATAAAAGTTTTTCATAATGTTTGTAGTCATAGAGGATACAAAATTCTTCAAGAAAAATGTAAAATTAAGAATGTAATAAGATGCCCTTATCACTCTTGGTCCTACGATATGAGTGGAAAGTTAATAGCCACACCACATATTGGTGGAATGAATAAACATAATTGTAATAAATTTAGTAAATCAAAAAGTGGGCTTAAGGAAGTTAGATCTCATGTTTGGTTAGATTTAATTTTTATAAATTTAAACAAAAATGAAATTAATTTTGAAAAATATATTAAACCTCTGAGTGATAGGTGGAAAAAATTCTGGCCGACTAAAGATAGAGATTTAATTGTTTATTCAAAAGATTATGGTTATTTTAATTTAAATGCTAAGTGTAACTGGAAATTTGCAATAGAAAATTATTGTGAAAGTTATCATCTACCCTGGGTTCATCCTGGATTAAACTCATACTCAAAAATTGATGATCATTATCATATTCAAGGATTACCTAACCGTTTCGCTGGCCAAGGTACTATAGTATATAATCCAAAGTTTAAAAGTAACTTAAAATTTCCAACATTTCCAAATTGGCCAAAAGATCAAGAACATATTGCAGAGTACGTTGCTCTTTTCCCGAATGTTATGCTTGGAATTCATAAAGATCATTTTTATGCTTACTGGCTAGAACCAGTAAATAATGAATATACAAAAGAACATATGGAAATTTATTATGTTGGTGATGAAGCAGCAAATTCGAAAAAATTTAAATCACTTAGAAAACAAAACTTTGAACTTTGGCAAGGAGTTCAAAGTGAAGATTTAAATATAATTGAGGGAATGCAAGATGGGAGAAAATCACCATCTTATAATGGGGGAAATTTTTCACCTGTGATGGATAATCCCACCCATCATTTCCACAAATGGGTTGCAAACAATATAATGAAATGAAAGGATAAATTATGAAAAAAGATCTTATTACTAGATTAAATGAAGGTCCTATTATGTGTGCAGAAGGATATCTTTTTGCAATGGAAAGAAGAGGTTATCTTTCAGCAGGTCCATTTGTTCCAGAAGTAGTTTTAGAACATCCTGAGGTAGTAACTCAGTTACATAGAGAATTTATTAGAGCTGGATCAGATGTTGTTCAAGCATTTACTTATTATGGTCATAGAGAAAAACTGAGAATTATTGGTAAAGAAGATATGTTAGAGCCACTACAAAAAAATGCTCTTAAGATAGCGAAACACGCTGCGAATGAATTTAAAGATTTAGATTTAATGGTTTGTGGAGATGTAGCTAATACAAACGTATTTGATCCTGGTGATGCTAATACTCATAAACAATGTCAACAAATGTATGAAGAACAGATAGCTTGGGCGAAAGAAGCTGGTGTTGATTTTGTAATTGCAGAAACAATAAATTGGACTGAAGAAATGAAGATAGCATTAAAAGCAATTAAAGATGCTGGACTTATTGCAGTTTGTAATTTTGCAATTCCTAGAGGGGACAAAACTAGAGAAGGTCATACCGCTGAAGATGCTTGCAAAATGATGGAAGATTTAGGTGCAGATGTAGTTGGTTTAAATTGTTATCGAGGTCCTGAAATGACAATGAAACTTTTAAAAAAAGTTAGAGAAAAAGTTTCATGTCACGTTGCTGGACTTCCAGTACCATACAGAACAACAGAGGCAGAACCTGGTTTTCTAAATATAACTGATCATGGTTGCAATTGTATTCCAGGGGGAAATGCATTCCCAGTAGCTTTAGATAATTTGTTATGTAACAGATTTGAAATGGCAGAGTTTGCAAAAGATTGTGTTCAGAATAAAATAAATTTTATTGGTATATGTTGTGGAGCAGAAGCACATCACGTAAGAGAAATGTCAGTTGCAATTGGAAAAAAACCAATTTCAATGAAATATATGCCTGATATGAGCAAACATTTCCATCATGGTACAGATAAATCTCTTAAAAAAGTAAACAAGGAAATTAAATACTAATGGAAAAGCATGCGAAGGTAGTAATCATAGGAGGTGGTGTTGTAGGGTGCTCTATTCTTTATCATTTATCTAAATTTGGATTAAAGGATTGTATATTGCTTGAAAGAAACGAGCTTACTTCTGGTTCGTCTTGGCATGCAGCAGGAAATGTTCATGTAATATCTTCAGATCCAAATATTTCTAGGATGATGGCTTATACGATAGGCTTGTATAAAGAGATAGAAAAAGAATCTGGTCACTCAACTGGATTTAAACCTAGTGGAGGATTTTATTTAGCATCAAACGAAGTGTGGGCTGAATATTTAAAAAGAGAAAGATCAAAAGCAAGATACATGGGACTTGATCAAGAGTTTATTTCTCTAGAGGAAGTAAAAAAGAAACATCCTTTAATTGATCCATCTAGATACTTGCTAGCATTATGGGATCCTATTGATGGTGAAGTTGATCCATCAGGAGTTACTTATGCTTTTGCAAAAGCTGCAAAAGTTCATGGTGGAAAATATTACACGCACACTATTGTTAAAGATACTAAACAAAAAGAAGACGGGACTTGGGATGTCTTTACTGAAAAAGGAAATATTAATTCTGAAATAGTAATTAACGCTGGTGGTTTATGGGCAAGAGAAGTTGGGCAATTAGCTGGGCTTAACCTTCCTGTTCAACCAATGGAGCACCATTATTTAATCACTGAACCTATTCCTGAAATCGAAGCAATGGGCGATCAAAGACTACCTATAGGAACAGATTTTGAGGGAAATATTTACTTTAGACAAGAGGGAAAAGGAATGTTGCTTGGAACCTATGAGCCAAAATCAACACCTTGGAGAGTAGAGGGTACACCAATGAATTTTGGCCATGAGTTACTTGAGCCAAAGTTAGATAATATAGAAGATAGATTAGCAATTGGTTTTGAAAGAATGCCAGCTTTAGAGCGTGCAGGTATAAAAAATATAGTTAATGGTCCTTTTACTTTTGGTCCAGACGGAAGTCCTCTTATTGGTCCAGTACCTGGAATGAAAAATTATTGGGTTGCTGTTGGTGTTATGGCTGGATTTTGTCAAGGTGGTGGTGTTGGAAAATGTATAGCAGAATGGATTATTGACGGAGAACCATCAATAGATGTTTGGGCAATGGATGTTGCAAGATTTGGAGATTATGCATCACCTCAATATGGAACAATAAAATCCTCAGAAAATTATGAGCGAAGATTTATTATGACTTTTCCAAACGAAACTTTACCAAAGGGAAGAAAACAAAAAACTACTGCGCTGTATGATCGTTTTGTAAATCAAGGTGCTGTTATGGGAGATAGCTTTGGATTGGAAAATGTTTTGTGGTTTGCAAATAATAAAAAAGATGCACATGAAGAGCCTACTATTAAAAGATCAAGATCACATGACTATGTTTCAAAAGAAGTTATTAATGTAAGAGAAAATGTTGGTTTAATAGAAGTTGCCAACTTTTCAAAACATGAATTCAAAGGTCCTGATGCTAGAAAATTTTTAGATCACATATTGGCTGGAAGACTTCCAAAGCCAGGAACAATATCTTTATCCCCAATGTTGTCATATAGAGGAAAGTTATGTGGTGATTTAACTGTGGCTTGTTTAGATGAAAATGAATTCATGGTGTTTGGTTCTGGAGCTGCTCAAGAAATGCATAGACGTTGGTTTGAGAGTCATTTAGATAAATTTAATTTAAGTTATTCTAATAGATCTGATGATTATCATGGTTTGTCTATCGCAGGACCTAACTCAAGGAAAGTTTTAGAAAAAATTGTAAGAGACGATGTTTCAAATGAAAAATTTAAATTTAGAGATTCTAGAAGAATGTTTGTTGGGGGAGTTCCAGCAATCATAAATAGAATTTCATTTACAGGCGAACTAGGTTATGAAATTTATGTAGCACCTCACTATCAATTAAAACTTTATGAAGAATTAATGGAAGCTGGAAAAGAATTTAACATTAAACCATTTGGTGGAAGAGCATTAATGTCAATGAGGTTAGAGAAAAATTGGGGAGCTTGGACTTTAGATTATAGACCAGATTTTACAGCAAAGGAGACAGGTTTAGATGCTTTTATTAATTGGGATAAAGAGTTTATTGGTAAAGAAAGTGCACAAAAGGAAAATTCTTCAAATAAACTCATACCATTAATTGTTGAAACAAATGATATTGATGTAACAAATAATGAAGCTGTTATGAATGGAGATCAAAGTATTGGTTATGTAACTTCAGGTGGTTTTGCTCATTTTGTAAATAAAAGTGTAGCTTTTACTTTTGTTGATCAAAAAAACATTAATTCTGAAAATAAAATTCAAGTAGAGATAAATGGAGATTTATTTAATTGTTCAATTATTAAAGAACCACTTTATGATCCAAGTGGTCAAAAAATGAGAAGCTAATGGCTCAAAAAGACGTAGGAAACAAAATTCCAATTTATAAACTTAAAACTACTGATGAAGTTATGAAGTACTACGATGAGTGGGGAGACAAAGATAAATACAATAAAGACATGGTTGATTGGAACTATACAGGACCTAAAGAAACCGCAGAAACATTTAACAAATATGAGAAAAATAAAGATACTTTAATTTTTGATGCTGGATGTGGAACAGGTTTAGTCGGATTGGAGCTTAAAAAATATAGTTTTAAAAACTTTCATGGAGCCGATTTATCTCAAACTTTATTAGACACTGTACCAAAAGATCTTTATCAAAAATTAGTAAAGGTTGATTTAAACAAACCAATAGAAGTTGAGAACAATTTTTATGGTGGAGTTATGTGTGTTGGAACATTTACTTTTGGGCATGTAAAACCAAATGCATTAGATGAATTTATAAGAATAACAAAACCCCGAGGTTTAATTTGCTTCACGATTAATGAAGGAATTCACGAAGAGTATGGTTTTGATAAAAAAATTGATATACTCAAAGATAGCAAGAAGTGGGAAGAAGTAGAATTTTTTAAATCCGACTACATTGCAAGCAAAGATGTTAACGCATGGTTAGGATTGTATAGGGTATTATGAGGTTTAGTAGAAAAATAGCTCCTGAGATAAAACCAATACAAAATTTTATTTCTAAAAAAAGATTGAGAGAAGACGAGATTGATTTTGATAAGTTAAGATCATATCGTTTAGACAGGGTTAGAAAAGAATTAGTAAAAAACAATTTAGAAGCTTGTATTTTATTTGATCCGGTGAATGTTCGTTATGCATTAGATACTGTGAATATGAGTGTCTATAATATGCATAACTTAACAAGATATTGTTTTGTACCAGTCAATGGACCAACTATTCTTTATGAGTATTTTAATTGTGAAATATTATCGAAGCATTTAAATCTAATTGACGAAATAAGACCAGCAATCACATGGGATTATTTTAGTAATGGAGACCAAGCAGATAATCAATTGTTAAAATGGATAAATGAAGTTAAAGATTTATCAAAAAATTATTTTAAATCAAAAAAAATTGCAATTGATGTTTTAAATGGTCCTGCGGTTGCAGCTTTAAATAAAGAAGGTATTGAAGTTGTAGATGCAAAATTAATTTTAGAACAAGCAAGAGTAATTAAATCACATGATGAATTAACTTGTATGAAAGCAGCAATAGAAGTTGCAGAAAAAGGTGTATCTAAAATGAGATCTGATCTCAAACCGGGAATGACAGAAGATGAATTGTGGTCAATTTTACATAAAACAAATATTGAAAATGGAGGTGAATGGATTGAGTGTAGGATTTTATCTTCTGGTCAAAGAACGAATCCATGGATGCAAGAAAGTAGTAATAAAGTTATTCAACAAGGAGAAATAGTTGCTTTTGATACCGATATGGTTGGTCCTTATGGATACTGCGCAGATATTTCCAGAGCTTTTGTTGTAGGAAATAAATTTAATGATGAACAAAAAAAATTATATTCAATGGCTATGGAGCAAATAGATTTTAATTCCAGATTAATAAAAGACGGAATGACTTTTGAGGAATTTACAGAAAAATCTTGGGTATTACCTGAGGAATATTATCCAAACAGATATTCAGTAATGGTTCATGGAATTGGTTTATGTGATGAGTGGCCTGCAATTAGATATCCTACAGATGGAGGTGAGCGTGGAGGAATTTTTCAAAAAAATATGACTATAACTGTTGAAAGTTATATTGGCAAAGTTGGTGGCAAAGAAGGTGTAAAACTTGAACAACAGTATCTTGTTGGTGAAAATGGACTTGAATTAATGTCCCATCATCCGTTAGAAGATATTTAATGAAAATTATTTTAGTAATGGGTTTACCTGGAGCTGGTAAAACAACTCTAGCAAATGAAATGGCACCACTCTTAAATGCAAAAAGACTAAATGCAGACGAAGTAAGAAAAGCTGCAAACGATTGGGATTTTTCAGAGGAAGGAAGGGTAAGACAAGCAAAAAGAATGGCTCAAGCAGCTTTAAAATTAAAAGCAGAAGGTCATTATGTAATCGCAGATTTCATTGCACCAACACCTGAAGCAAGAAGCTTGTTTCCTGCAGATTTTAGAGTGTGGGTCGATACAATTAAAGAAGGAAGATTTGAAGACACAAATCAAATGTTTGTTAATCCTAAAAATTTTGATTTTCATGTAACAACTCAGGATGCAAAAAATTGGGCACCAAAAATAATAGAGGAGATAAAAAATGACACACCAATGGGATAACAAAAAACCAACAGCACAAATGCTAGGAAGATGGCAACCTTTTCACGATGGACATTATACTTTGTTTAAAGAAATTATTAAAAAAACTGGACAAGTTTGTATTCAAATTAGAGATGTGCAAGGTGTTGATGATAATCCTTTTGATTTTGAAACAGTAAAAAAAAACATTGAAGACAGATTAAATCCTGAATTTAAAGGACAATTTAAAATTATGTTAGTACCTAATATTACAAATATTTGTTATGGTAGGGGAGTTGGATATAAGATTGAGGAAATAGTTTTGGATGAAGAAACTCAAAAAATATCAGCAACCAAGATAAGAGCAAAAATGAGAGAAGAGGGAAAGTTAAAATAAAGTTAAATGAACGGTAGACTTAAGACTATTGTAGATTTAGAAAAATATCCAATACACGATTTAAATTCACCAATAATTAAAAATTTAGTTAAAACATGTAAAGAAGAACTTGATCAACATAGTTGTTCAACAATTCCAAATTTTATTTTGCCTAAATCACTTAAGGTAATGAATTCTGAGTTAGAAAAACAATTAGACGAAGTTTATATGTCCAAAGAGAGTATAAATGCATACTTGTATGCAAAGGATGATCCTTCATTACCAAAAGATCATCCAAAAAGAACTTTTATGAATAGATACAATGGATATTTAAATTCAGATTGTTTTTCAAAAAATTCCGAAATGAAATATCTATACGAAACTGAAGAACTTTTAAAATTTGTATCTGCTTGTTTAGGTATTTCTCCTATTTACAGATGGGCAGATCCTTTAGCATGTCATGCATATAATGTTATGAAACCAGATGGAGTACTCCCATGGCATTTTGATAGTTGTGAATTTACACTTAGTTTAATGATACAAAAACCTGAGAAAGGAGGAGTTTTTGAGTACTGTCCAAATATTAGAGAGCCAGGAAATGAAAATTTCGAAGAAGTTCAAAAAGTTATAGCAGGAGACAGAACTAGAGTGAGACAATTGAAATTAGAGCCAGGAGATTTACAAATATTTAAAGGAAGATTTACTTTGCACAGGGTAACAACAGTTGAAGGTCAAAAATCAAGATATATGTGTATTCCAGCTTATGTTTTAGATCCATGGAGAGTAAACACTCCAGAACATTCTAAAGCTATTTATGGCAAAGTTTTACCAATTCATATAGAAAGAAATCAGGCTAGATCCGATGGATTAACTGATTAAATGACTAGTAACATTAAAATTAAAAAAAATAACAACGAAGTTTCATCAATTATTATTGATGAACCAAAAACTTATAACTCTTTATCATTCAAAAATCTTTCAGATTTATTAAAGGTATTAAAAAGATTAGATGCTGATAAAAAAGTTAAAGTAATAATATTAGAGGGTGCCGGTAAAGGATTTAGTGCTGGACACAATTTAAAAGAAGTTAGAGGTTTAAAAAAGAGAGATAAATATTTAAAATTATTTAATCTTTGTTCAAAAGTAATGCTTCAAATTGTTGAAGGTAGAAAACCTGTAATTGCTAAAGTTCATGGAGCTGCATTTGCAGCTGGCTGTCAATTGGTTGCAAGTTGTGATTTAGCTTATAGTACTAAAGACGCATTATTTGCTACTCCTGGGGTAAATATTGGTTTGTTTTGTAGTACACCTATGGTTGCTGTCAGTAGAAAGATAAATCGAAAACCTATGATGAAAATGTTGCTAACTGGAGAACCTATCAACGCAAATTATGCAAAAGAAATTGGGTTGATAAATGATAATTTTTCAAAAGCCAAATTAAACAATGAAGTGTTTAAAGTAGCAAATAAAATTGCTTCTAAATCTAATTTAACAATAAAAATTGGAAAGCAAGCTTTTTACAAACAATTAGAAATGCCATTAAGTAAAGCTTACGCTTATACAAGTAAAATGATGACCCTAAATATGATGGCAATGGATGCAAAAGAAGGAATTTCTGCATTCCTCGAAAAACGAAAACCAAAATGGAAAAATAAATAATGATAAAGAATGTTTTAATAGTTCTTTTTATTATTGTTGGAATGTTTGTAATTTATAATTTTAAAGATCATAATCAAAAAAGAGCAATAGATGCATGTATTGCTGGTAGCCAAAAACTAGAAAAACCAATGACAGTTCCTGAAGCTAAAATATTTTGTGAAGAACAAATTAAAAATAAAAAATGAGTGATATCAAAGAAGTTCTTTCTAAATATAAATCAATTGCAATGGTAGGAGTTAGTAACGATCCAACAAAAGCATCAACTATAGTAATGAAATATATGCAAAAATATGGATTTAAAGTTTATCCTGTCAATCCTAGAGCTGAGGGTCAAAAAATTTTAGGAGAAGAAGTTTTTGCTAAAATCTCTGATATTAATGATCAGGTTGATATTGTAGATGTTTTTAGACCATCAAAAGAAGTTTATGCTATTGCAGAAGATGCAGTTAAAATTGGTGCTAAAGTTTTATGGTTACAGCTCGGAATACGAGACGAAAAGGCAAAAGAATTGATGGAAAAAAATGATATTAAGTATATTGAAAACAAATGTACTAAAATGGAATATCAAAAATATTTTTTAAAAGTTAGGCAAGCTTTTCCAGTTTTAAGTGACTAATGAGCAAAATAGTTAAATTTTTAGACAGCACATTTTTAGATTTGGGTCGTCAATTTAAATGGACTTATCTACCTCCATTAATGGTTTATATGGCTGCAGGTATTTCTGGTTTAACAGGTATTGTTGGTACATTTTTTGTTAAAGATTATTTAAATTTATCAGCAGCATTTTTAGCAGGCCTAGGTTTTTGGGCTGGAATTCCTTGGGCATTAAAAATGCCATTAGGACATTTAGTAGATCTAATCTGGGAGAGAAAAAATTATATGGTCTACTTTGGAGCTTCATTGATAGCTCTTAGCTTACTAATTATGTATGGATTGATTATTCATACTGAAGACATGTCCCATGTATTTTCGGTAGAAACATGGTTTGTGATAAGCGTGATTTTAGCTCCAGTTGGTTATGTGGTTCAGGACGTCGTAGCCGATGCTATGACAGTTGAGGCAGTTCCTTTGGTTGATGAAACAGGAAATGATTATTCTAAAGATCAAATAAAAATAATGCATACAACAATGCAGACACTTGGAAGGTTTGCCATTATTGGCGGTACAGTACTTGTTGCATTAGTTAATGTAATTTTGTTTAGGGACGTGGAAAGCCTACAGCAGGCCGATAAGATAGATTTATACGGAACTATCTACATTTATGCTCTTGTAATACCTTTAGTTTCTATTCTAGGTGTAATTTTAGCCAATTATTTAAGACATAAAAAAATACAAACTTTAAAATCTAAAGGTCTAGAATTTAAAGATGAAAGAGGTAACGAAAAAACGAAAATAAATTGGTGGATACTAGGAGGTAGTTTAGTTTTTGTTATTTTCACATTGTCTATTGGTTCCTTTAAAGTTCCATTTGCACAAGAAATTGTTTTTATAGGCTCAGTTATAATCATTTTGTTTTTAATGTTTAAACTTATTAAGGAATTACCTCAGGAACTACGATTAACAATTGTAGGTACAGCAGTAATTATTTTTGTATTTAGAGCCATGCCAGGTCCTGGCCCTGGTTTAACATGGTTCGAAATTGATGAACTAGGATTTAATGAGCAGTTTTTTTCAATTCTATCACTACTGGCATCAATTTTAACATTAGCTGGTATTGTTTTATTAAGACCTTTTATGGCAAACAATTCAATAGCAAAAATAATTGTTGTTTTAAGTATTGCGGGTGCGATTTTGTTTTTACCAAGTGTTGGAATGTATTATGGTTTTCATAACTGGACAGCCTCGTTAACTGGTGGAGTAGTAGATGCTAAGTTTATTGCATTAATTAATACTGCATTAGAGTCTCCACTTGGTCAAGTATCAATGATTCCTCTACTAGCTTGGATAGCAAAAAATGCTCCAGCTCATTTAAAAGCAACTTTTTTTGCAGTTTTCGCATCTTTTACAAATCTAGCATTATCAGCAAGTGCGTTAGGAACAAAATATTTAAATCAAATATTTACTGTAACAAGAGAAGTTAAGGATAAGGTTTCTGGCGAAATAGAAACCACAGCAGATTATTCAGAGCTTGGAATTTTATTGATAGTTGTAACACTTTTAACTTTAATTCTTCCAATTGTATTTGTATTTATAATTAATAATAGTAAATACAAAACTACTGAATAAAAATTTTATATAATGAAAAAAATTTTCTTAGTGTATGGACACTACAATGACAATTCATTTAATGCAGCAATTCGAGATGAATTTGTTAAACAATCAAAAGTAAATGGAAATCAAGTTGATGTTGTTGACTTATATAAAGAGAAATTTGATCCTGTTTTTGCTGGAGAGGAACCTGATCAAGAAGTTTTAGATCATAGAAAAAGAATCGAAGAAAGTGATACAATTGTTTTAATTGCTCCAATTTGGAATTTTAGGATGCCAGCGATAGTTGAGGGTTGGATAGATAAAGTTTTAGCCCCACCTTGGGCGTTTAAATTTAAACAGTTGGTTGGAAATTACGGTTATCCAATTGGAAACTTAAGAGATAAAAAAGCTATAATATTCTGCACATATGGTTCACCAAGATTAGCAATTACAACTTTTTTTTTAAATTTACCAATTAGAAGATTAAAAAGAGGAGTATTTCATATGTGTGGCATATATAACATTGTCTATAGAAGATATTTTGCAGTACCATTTGTTAGTGATACAAAGAGACAAGATTTTTTAAATGATGTTAGAAAAACCGCTAACAATCTTTAATGCTGTAATTTTATTTTTTTTCCTTATTTCATTTTCTTACGCTGAATTATTAAGCCCCAATAGCACTATAAGCCCGAAAGAAGTTATTAAAATTCAATTGAGTGGGCTTCAACAAAATGATCTTGAATATAAAGATAGCGGTATAGAACAAACTTGGAAATTTGCTCACCCAAATAATAAGAGAGTAACAGGACCATTAAGCAACTTTAAGATGATGATAAAAAGCGACTCTTACGGGATGATGATTAACCACCTAAGTCACACAATAACTGAACTTGGAAGTAGTGACAAATGGGCTCAATTTGAAGTTATCATTCTTGATAAGGACAAAATTTATCACAAATTCAATTGGCAAGTTGAAAAGTACACCTTAGAGGGAACTTTAAAAGACTGTTGGTTGACCACAATGGTATCCAGCCCAATCCCTCTTGGAAGCTCAATTTGATTTACAGATATACATTTTTGTTTCGTAACAATTAAAAATTTAGTAGGAATCCCTGAATGAAAACAAAAACTAAAGTTGTAGTAGTTGGTGGAGGAGTTGTAGGGGTAAGTGCTCTTTATCATTTAGCAAAAAAGGGCTGGTCTGATGTTGTTTTAGTTGAAAGAAAAGAGTTAACTTCGGGATCTACTTGGCATGCAGCAGGTTTGTTGCCTCTATTTAATATGAGTTATTCAGTTGGACAACTTCATAAATATGCAGTTAATCTTTACAAAACATTAGAGGAAGAAACTGGAAAAAATGTTGGCTTTAGTGTTGTTTCAAATATTCGTCTAGCAAGTACAAAAGATAGAATGGATGAATACCATCAATATGCAGGTGTAGCTCGAACTATCGGAGTAGATGTTAAATTTTTAAAACCAGAACAAGTAAAAGAAATTTGGCCATTATGTCATACAGATGATTTAGTTGGCGCAATACAACACCCTGAAGATGGATATATTCAACCAGCAGATTTAACACAAGCATTAGCAACAGGTGCAAGAAATAGAGGAGCAGAAATTTATAGAAACACAACTGTCCTATCAATGAGGCAAACTAAAGATGGATGGATTGTGGAAACAGATAAAGGATCAATAGAGTGCGAACATGTTATTTCTTGTTCTGGAAATTTTGCGAGACAAACAGGTGAAATGGTAGGATTAGATATTCCAGTAATACCTGTTGAACATCAATACATTGTTACAGAACCGCATCCTGCAATTCAAAAAAGAAAAAAAGATGGATTACCAGAAATGGGAGTCTTAAGAGATAGTGATAGCAGATGGTATATGAGAGAAGAAGCTGGAGGATTAATTTTAGGTCCTTATGAAGATGGTGCACCAGCTTGTTATGTAGAGGGGCCATCAAAAAATTCTGAATATGAATTATTTCAAGAAGACTTAGACAGATTAGCCCCACATATAGAAGGAGCAATTCATAGAGTTCCTGCATTTGGAGAAGTTGGAGTAAAAAAAGTTTATAATGGAGCAATCTGTTATACTCCTGATGGTAATCCAATTGTTGGTCCTGCATGGGGACTTAAGAATTTTTGGATTAATGAAGGACATAGTTTTGGAATAACAGCAGCAGGTGGTGCAGGTTGGCAACTAGCCGAGTGGATCGTTGATGGTGAACCTACAATTGACATGTTAGGAGTTGAACCAAGACGTTACGGTAACTATGCAACTAAATCTTATTTGAAAGTAAAAAATGAAGAAGCATATAGCCATGTATTTATTGTTCACTATCCAGATGAAGAAAGGCCAGCGGCAAGACCATTAAGAACAGCTCCTTGTTATGAACGAATGAAAAATTTAGGAGCAGTTTTTGGTCAGAAATTTGGATGGGAAAGACCTAATTTTTTTGCAATAGACGGAATGGAGCAAAAAGATGATTGGTCATTTAGAAGATCAAAATGGTTTGATGCAATTAAAAAAGAATGTCAAAATGTAAAAGAAAATGTAGGTCTTTTAGATATGACTGCGTTTGCAAAATGTAGAATTAAGGGACCCAAAGCAGAGGAATTTTTAGATTATTTAGTCGCAAATAAACTTCCAAAAAAAATTGGAAGGATAAATTTATGTCATGCTTTGAACACTAAAGGTGGAGTGCATTCAGAATTTACCATAATGAAAGAAGCAGAAAATAGTTATTATTTAGTTTCTGCTGGAGCAAATTTAAGATTGGACCATGATTGGATACAAAAATGGATGCCAGATGATGGATCTGTAATTTTTGAGGATCTAACTAACAGTATAGGAGTTTTGGTTGTAGCTGGTCCAAAAGCTAGACAATTAATGCAAAAGGTTTCAAAAGATGATTTTTCTAATGAGAATTTCAAATGGCTAACTGCAAAAAATGTTAATGTTGGATACGCTCCAGTAAATGCAATGAGAGTAAACTTTGTGGGTGAGCTAGGTTGGGAACTACATCATCCAATTGAATATCAAAACCATATTTTTGACAAATTAATGGAAGCGGGAAAAGATTTAGGAATTAAACCTTTTGGAATTAGAGCAATGAATAGTTTAAGAGTTGAGAAATCATATAAACTGGTTGGTACAGAATTATCAATTGAATACTCACCATACGAGTCTGGTCTTGATAGATTTGTTCATCCAAATAAAGGGAACTTTATTGGTTTGGAGGCACTTAATAAATGGAGAGAAAAAGGTTTTGATAATAAATTAGTTACTTTAGAAGTTCATAATACTAAAGATGCAGATGTGCTTGGAAATAACCCTATTTTTAAAGACGGAAAAGTTGTTGGAAGAGCAACCGGAGGTGAATTTGGGTTTAGATTGGATAAATCAATAGCACTCGCGATGGTTAAACCAGATTGTTCAAATGTGGGCGACAAATTACAGGTTGATATATTAGGTGAAATGTACGACGCTACCGTCATGGATGAGAGTCCTTACGATTCTGAAAATAAATTATTGAGAGCTTAATGAAAATTTTAGTAGCTGTAAAAAGAGTTATTGATTACAACGTTCAAATCAGAGTTAAGGAAGATGGAACTGGTGTAGTTACTGACAATGTTAAAATGTCAACTAATCCTCCTGATGACAATGCAATAGAAGAGGCTGTAAAGATTAAAGAGGGAGGCAAAGCTAAAGAAGTAGTTGCAATAACTGTTGGAGAAGAAAAAGCTCAAGAGACAGTTAGGAAAGCTTTAGCTGTAGGAGCGGATAGAGGTATCCATGTAAAAGTGGATGGAATATTAGAACCACTCGCTGTTTCAAAAATTTTACAAAAAATTGTAGATAAAGAAAAACCAGATTTAGTATTTATGGGTAAACAAGCAATTGATGATGATTGTAATCAAACAGGCCAAATGTTGAGCGCTTTATTAAATTGGCCACAAGCAACATTTGCCTCAAAGATTGATATAAAAGATAATAAATTAGAAGTAACTAGAGAAATAGATGAAGGTCTAGAAACAATTGAAATAAATGTTCCAGCTATTGTAACTTGTGATCTTAGGCTGAACGAACCAAGATATGCATCACTACCAAATATAATGAAGGCTAAGAAAAAACCTATAGAGGAAATTGTTGCTTCTGACTTAGGTGTAGATGTATCACCAAGATTAGAACAATTAAAAGTAGAGGAACCTCCAAAAAGAAAAGCAGGTATAAAAGTAGCAAACGTTGCAGAATTAGTTCAAAAATTAAAAAATGAGGCGAAGGTAATTTAATGGCAGTTTTACTTATAGCAGAGCACAACAACAAAGAGTTAAGATCATTTACTCTAAATGCAGCTACAGCAGCATCTCAAATTGATTCAGATGTTCATGCTGTAATTATTGGTCAAAACTCTGCAGATGCTGCAAAACAATTATCTGAACTACCAGTAGTTAAAAAAGTATTGACTGTGGAAGGAGTTCACTATGAACACTTCACAGCAGAAAATTTTACTCCAGTGATTGTTAAACTTGCAGAAAATTATTCTCACATTGTTTGTTCGGCAAATACGTTTGGAAAAAATTTGATGCCACGAATTGCTGCTCATCTTGATACATCGCAAGTAAGCGACATTATTAAAGTAATATCACCAGACACTTTTTTAAGACCAATTTATGCAGGTAATGCTTTTGCAACAATTAAAAGTAATGATGATAAAAAATGTGTAACAATCAGACCTACTTCATTCGATCCATGTGAGAGCATAGGTGGATCAGCTCCAATCGAAAAAGTGGATCCTAGTGAAGAGTTTTCAAAAACAAAATTTATTAAAAGAGAAGAAATTAAATCTGATCGACCTGAACTTGGAACAGCAAGAATTGTTGTATCAGGTGGCAGAGGAATGCAAAGTGGAGACAATTTTAGATTAATTACAGAAATTGCTGATAAACTAGGTGCAGCAATTGGAGCGTCAAGAGCGGCAGTAGACGCTGGATACATAAGTAACGACCATCAAGTAGGACAAACAGGAAAAGTAGTGGTGCCAGATCTATATATCGCTGTTGGAATTTCAGGTGCTATTCAGCACTTAGCAGGAATGAAGGAAAGTAAAGTTATAGTTGCAATTAATAAAGATGGAGAAGCGCCAATTTTTAGTGTTGCAGATTATGGACTTGAAGCTGATTTATTTGAGGCACTGCCTCAGTTCATGGAAGAGCTGAACAAATTAAACACTATACAAAAATAATCCTTACAGTTAAAAACTAGAGTATGTCTAGAGAATCGATGGAATATGATGTTGTAATTATAGGTGGAGGACCATCAGGATTATCAACCGCAATAAAGTTAAAACAACTAGATGCAAATTTAAATGTTTGTTTATTAGAAAAAGCATCAGAAATTGGAGCTCATATTTTAAGTGGTAATGTATTTGAAACACGTGCACTAGATGAACTGTTGCCAAACTGGAGAGAATTAAATTCTCCAATTAAAACAAAAGTAACTAAAGAAAAATTTTTATTTTTAGGAAAAACCAAATCTTTAAGTTGGCCAACTTGGCTACTACCTGCTGTACAACAAAATCATAAAAATTATATTATCAGTTTAGCAAATTTGTGTAGATGGCTTGCTGAACAAGCTGAAACACTGGGTGTAGAGATTTTTCCAGGATTTCCAGCAAGTGAAATTTTATATAACGAAGATGGATCTGTTAAAGGTGTTGCAACTCAAGATATGGGTATAGATAAAAATGGTAATAAAAAAGATAGTTTTGAACCAGGTATTGAGCTTTTAGGTAAAGTAACTGTTTTTGCAGAAGGGTGTAGAGGTCATTTAGGAAAACAATTGATTGAAAACTTTGAATTAAATAAAGGTAAAGATCCTCAACAATATGGAATTGGTTTTAAGGAAATTTGGGAAATAGATGATAAAAATCACGAGGAGGGCTTAGTTATGCATACTGCTGGATGGCCATTAGATAACAATACATATGGCGGTAGTTTTATGTATCACGCGGAAAATAAACAAATTTTTCTAGGTTACGTAATTGGTTTAGATTACAAAAATCCTTACTTATCTCCTTATGATGAATTTCAGAGATTTAAAACTCATCCAGCAATAAAAAAAATAATAGAAGGTGGAAAAAGAATTTCTTACGGTGCAAGAGCCTTAATTGAAGGTGGATTTCAAAGTTTGCCAAAAATGTTTATGCCTGGAGCTTTACTAGTTGGTTGTGATGCTGGAACTTTGAATATGCCAAAAATTAAGGGCTCTCATACAGCGATGAAAAGTGGGATGATTGCAGCTGAAACTATTAATGAACATTTAAAAGAAAAAAAAGATTTATCAATTTATGAAAATAAATTTAAAAATAGTTGGTTATATAAAGAGCTTTATGAAGCCAGGAATGTAAAACCTAGTTTTAGTTGGGGATTAATTTTAGGAATTATTTTTACAGGAATAGATCAAATTTTATTTAGAGGAAAACTCCCTTTTACGCTTAAACATAAACATGCTGATCATGAAACATTAAAACCTGCAAACCAGATGCCTAAAATAGATTATCCAAAATATGACAATGTAATAACTTTTGATAAAACAAGTTCAGTTTATTTAACAGGAACTAATCATGCAGACAATCAACCAGTTCATTTAAAACTTAAAGATCCTGATTTACCAATTAATTATACTTTAGAAAGATTTAATGAACCTGCTCAAAGATATTGCCCAGCAGGGGTTTATGAAATTCAAAAAGAAAATGATATAAATAAATTTGTAATTAATTCTCAAAATTGCATCCATTGTAAAACATGTGATATTAAAGAACCTTCTCAAAATATAACTTGGGTTACACCAGAAGGTAGTGGTGGTCCAAGATATGGAAATATGTAATTAAGATAAGTCTATTGCAAATTTCTTTAATGTTTCAATAGGAAGATGTTTGAGAGTATTTTTATGTGTCCTTTTAAGGAATATTGGACAACCTTTTCCTGCCTCGACAGCTTTAGCGTACCAACTAGCACACACGCACCAACCATCACCATCTTTTAATCCTGGAAAACCAAATTCCGGATGTGGAGTAATCAAATCGTTTCCAGCTTCTTTTAACCATTCCAAAAACTCAGTAGTTACTTTTGCACAAACTGTATGTACACCATGGTCATTTTCATCAGTGTTACAACAACCATCACGAAACCAACCAGTTAATGGCTCATTTGAACATTCTTCAAGGTCTTCACCTAAAACATTTTTTTGAATTTTAATTTTTTCCATATACATTATAAATATTTTCATCAATAGTTGCATTGAAAGAAATAGATCTTCTTTCCTCTTCAGTATCACTGAATGGAAAAACTGTATGCATTAAATAATTTGGAAAAAAATAAAAATCCCCAACTTTTGGTTTTATATTAAGAGTGGATTCACATAGAAACATTTTTGAACCATGTATTAACTGTAAATTTCCCCCAGTATATTTAGTATCTTTAAATTTTTGCCTATGCTTTCCTAAGCTTTTTGGCACCTTTAAAAAGCCAGCACCTGAAATATGACCAGTGTGCCAATGTGTTGGATTATACTCATTTTGAAATTGTCTCACTATCCACGATGTATTTAAATTAAATTTTGTTATTTTTTTTCCAGTTTCAAGTTCAATCCATTTTTGAGTAGATATAGATAAAAAATTTAGCCATCCACTTTTATTCATTATTTCTTTTTCTAATAAAAATTCTTGAGTAACATCTCCTACTAATTTGTTTCCATAATTTAGTTCATTTTGTTTTCTCTCATCCTTAATAATTTGATCTATATATAAGTTTAATTTATCTATAATTGATTTAGGAATTTCAACTTTAAAAACTGAGGGACCAAAATTACGAATTACTTGATATTTTATTTCTTCTTCAGCCATATATTTTTAATTTTATTTCAATTTATATTAAAAAACTAACCTGTATTATAAATTTTATTATCTATATTTGCATTAAATGAAATTGATCGTCTTTCATCATCAGTGCCTTTGAAAGGATAAACAGTATGCATTAAATAGTTTGGAAAAAAATAAAAATCTCCAATTTCAGGTATTATTTTTAATTTTGAGTTAGACATAAACTGTTTACTTCCATGAATAAAATTTAATGTACCACCCACATAATTCTTATCTTTTTTATCTTGAACATGAGTTCCAAATGTTTTTGGTAGTTTTAAAAATCCAGCTCCTGAAATATGACCACCATGCCAGTGAATTGGATTATATTCGTTTTTAAATTGTCTTACTACCCAAGATTCAATCATTTCAAATTTAGTTATTTTCTCACCAGTTTGAGTTTTTATCCATTCATTTGTTACAGTAGCTAAAAAATTTAACCATCCACTGTTGCTCATAAATTCTTTCTCAAGTTTAAATTCTTGAGTTACATCACCTGCTAAATCTAAACCCATATTTAATTTATTTGATTTTTGTTCATCGATAACTATTTGATCTATATAAGAATTTAGTTGATCAACAATTTTTTGAGGTATTTTTGTTTTTGCTATTGAAGGTCCAAAATGTCTAATAATTTGGATTTCCATTTTTAGATTTTTGTAGGGTTTGGTTGTCCTGCATAAATTTTTTCTGGATCAAATTTTTTTTCTTTCTCTAAAAATTTCATTTCAATTTTTCTTCCATTTTCTATTGGTCCCATTGGTATAGATCTATAAAAACATGATCTGTAACCAACATGACAGCTAGCGCCATCACCAATATCAACAGTTAACCATATCGAGTCTTGATCATCATCAATTCTTATTTCAGTTACTTTTTGGATAAATCCACTTGTTTTACCTTTGTGCCAAATAGTTTTTCTCGATCTACTAAAATAATGTGCTTCTTTAGTTTCAATTGTCTTTTTAAGAGCTTCCACATTCATGTATCCATGCATCAAAATATCTTTAGTTTTTGAGCACATTGTAATGACTGGTATCAAACCATCATTATCAAATTTAGGCGAAAGAAGGCTTCCTTCTTCAATATCATAGATATTTTCTCTTTTTTTGAACATAAAGGGTGATTATGTAGCACATATCAAAATATATTAAATATTTTTAAATTGAAGTAATTACTGTATAAAAAACCGCTATGAAATTAGTAAAAGACACTGATAACAAAAATTTAGACACAAAGCAGGTTTCAGATAAAGAAGCTGAAGAAGCTATCAGAACCATTTTATCATGGATGGGAGAAGATCCTAAAAGAGAGGGGTTGTTAGAAACTCCTAAAAGAGTTGTAAAAGCGTTTAAAGAATATTTTCAAGGTTACAATGAGGATGCAAAAAAAGTATTAGATAAAACTTTTGGTGATGTCGAGGGTTACAGCGATATGGTTGTTCAAAAGAATATTTCGGTACAAAGTCACTGTGAACATCATATGGCTCCAATTATAGGAAAAGCTCATGTTGCCTATATACCAAATGAAAGAGTTGTGGGATTAAGTAAAATTGCAAGAGTAGTTGAAATATTTTCAAAAAGATTACAGACACAAGAAAGATTAACTGTTCAGATAGCAAACTCTTTAATGGAAGCTCTTCAAGCAAAGGGTGTAGCTGTTACAATAGATTCAACCCATCAGTGTATGACTATGAGGGGTATAAAAAAAGAACAAGCAACAACAGTAACTAATTTTTACTTAGGTCAATTTAAAGAAGACCTTAGTTATCAAAATAGATATTTACGATTTATCAGCACTGAGTTAAAAGACTAGTGTGTCTGACCAATTTAAAGCACTGATTCTTAATCAAGAAGGTGAAAACTTCTCACTTGATATCAAATCTATTGATAAAAGTTTTTTAAAGCATGGGGACGTAACAGTAAAAGTAGATTATTCTGATCTTAATTTTAAGGATGGAATGATTTTAAAAAATGGTGGACGTCTAGTTAAAGAGTTTCCGCATATTCCAGGAATAGATTTTTCAGGAAAAGTTATTGAAAGTGAAAATTCAAAATTTAAAGAAGGAGATGAAGTAATCTTAACTGGATTTAGAGTAGGAGAAATATTTTTTGGTGGTTATTCACAAATTGCAAAAGTAAATGCAGATTTTCTGGTTAAAAAACCTGATAGCTTAACAAGCAAACAAGCTATGATTTTAGGTACAGCTGGCTTCACTTCATTAATGAGCGCCTTTGCAATTCAAGCAAGAGAAAGTATTTTGTTAGGTGAAAAAGTTAATGATGTTTTAGTAACAGGTGCAACAGGAGGAGTTGGTAGTGTAGCAGTTATGGCTTTAACTAAAATGGGATACAATGTTTCTGCTGTTACTGGAAAAGATACAAAATCAGATTATTTAAAATCATTAGGTGCAAAAAACATTATAAATAGGGCTGAATTTGATAAAGATCCAAGACCAATAGACAAAGGCTTGTGGGATGGAGTAGTTGATACTGTTGGTGGTAAAATTCTGGCAAATGCAATAGCTCAAACAAAATCAAATGGAATAATAGCAGTTTGCGGAAATGCAAATAGCAATGAACTTAATACAAATTTATTACCTTTTATGTTAAGGGGTATTAAAGTTTGGGGCATGGATTCAGCTAATTGCAGTATTAGAAGAAGGGGTTTCATTTGGGGAGAAGTCTCAAAACTAATTGATTTCGATATATTGGAAAAATCTGTTTTAACAGTTAGTTTAGAAGAATTAATTGAAACTTACCCAAAAATTTTAAAAGGAGAAATCGCTGGAAGAGTATTAGTTGATTTAAATAAATAATGGACTGGGATAAATTAAAAATTTTTCATGCTGTGGCTGAAGCTGGAAGCTTTACGAATGCCACTGTTAATTTAAATCTTAGCCAATCAGCTATTAGTAGGCAAATTCAATCATTGGAACAAGATTTAAAAGTACAATTGTTTGAAAGACATGCAAGAGGGTTAACTCTTACAGAAAATGGTGAATATGTATTTAAAACAGCTCATGAAGTAATTAGCAAACTTAAAGAAGTTGAAACTTCATTGGGGGATCAAAAAAATAAACCAACAGGTAAATTAACAATTACGACGGTTAGAAGTTTTGGAACACACTGGTTAACTCCAAGAATTCAAGAATTTATGAGACTTAACCCTGAAATTGAGATTGAATTAGTTTTTGATGATAAGGAACTAGATTTGAGCACTCGACAAGCTGATATTGGAATTTTCATGAGAAGACCTAAACAGCTAAATTATATTCAGAAAAAATTAGTAGATATTAAGTACTATATTTATGGATCAAATAAGTACCTAGAAAAAAATGGAATGCCAAAAACAATAAGTGACTTAAATAAACATAAATTTATCTCTTTTGGAAAAGGTGCTCCTTCACCAGTTTATAATCCAGATTGGGCACTAAAAATTGGAATGCATGATGGAAAGAAAAGAAAAACAATAATGAAAGTAAATAGTGTAATGGGATTATTGTTAGCAGTTGAGTCTGGTGTTGGATTAGCAGCACTTCCAGAATATTTAGTTTCAAACTCAAACAATGTCATTAAAGTACTTCCAAAAGTAGAGGGGCCAATAACAGAAGCTCATTTTGTCTACCCACAATCCTTAAAAAATACAGCTAGAGTTCAAGCTTTCAGAAATTTCCTATTCAGTAAAATTGGCGACTGGAAATAGAAAAAATAGCCAAAACCCCCTAAATTATTAATAAATTTTAATCTGCGACACTATTGCGATTGATAATCATTCTCATTGAGAATAGTTCTCATTCTCAAAAATAACGTAATAATTTAAGGAGTTTAATGAGAAAATTATCAATTTTAGCATTAATTACATCTTTATTTGTATCAACTTTTGCGATTGCGAATGAGGTAAATGTATTTAATGCAAGGCATTATAAAGCTGATGCTGAAATGTATGGAAAATTTACAGCAGCTACAGGAATTAAAGTAAATTTAATTAATGGAAAATCAGGAGCTTTAGAAAAAAGAATAGCCGAAGAAGGAGCAGATTCTTCAGCCGATCTTTATATTACTGCGGATGCTGGAAGATGTGGTGCTATGGATGCGAAAGGTTTGCTTCAAGGTGGTTTATCATCTGCAACAATTAAAGCATCTGTTCCAAAAAACTTCAGAACTAACAAATGGGTTGGAGTAGCAAAAAGAGCAAGAATTATTTATTACTCACCTGAAAGAGTTAGTGGTGCTGAGTTGTCAGGTTTAACTTATGAAGGTTTAGCTGATCCAAAATGGAAAGGTAGACTAGTAATAAGAAAATCTAGTAACATTTATAATAAATCACTTGTAGCTTCATTAATTGCAAATAATGGAAAAAAAGCCACAGCCGATTGGGCAAAAGGTGTTGTTTCTAATATGGCAAGAGAGCCAAAAGGAAACGATAGAGCTCAAATCATGGCAGTAGCAGCAGGCGAAGCTGATATTGCTGTAGCTAACACTTATTATTTAGCACTTATGCTTTCAGGTAAAAAAGGTGCTGAACAACAAGCGGCTGCAAAAAAAGTTAAAGCGTTTTTCCCTAACCAACAAGGTAGAGGCACACACATGAATATTAGTTGTGCTGCTCTTGTTAAAGGTGCGCCTAACAAAGCAAATGCTATTGCACTTGTTGACTTTTTATTATCAGCAGAATCTCAAGAACATTTTACAAATAATACGTTTGAGTTTCCAATGATAGGTGGTGTTTCTCCAAATCCATTAGTAGTAAATAATTTAGGGCTAGATTTTAAACAAGATTTAGTAACTAAAGTTTCAACTTATGGAAAGAATCAAGCTGCTGCATTAGAAGTTATGACAGCTGCTGGTTGGAAGTAACACATAGTGAAAAAGAATTTATTTAATTTTGATTTAAGTAATTCTTCTGATATGAGCGGTTCACTTGAGGGTCAGATAACATGTGAACCATGCTCATCAGAGTGTGAAAAGATTAAAAGAAAAATAAATAATAGAAAATTATCTGAGATTGAAAAAGACGAGGCTCTAGACATCCTCACTCCTTTTAAATGATGATATATTTCTTTTTAGACAGTGCCCACGTCACTCTCCTTTAGGATCTTTACCCTTTCCTAAAAATTGTCGTGGGCATTAAAAAAAATATGATAGAAGGATTTAAAATACCTCAAGTAACTTTTAGAATTAGAGAAGGTGATACTTCGGATAATGAAATTGCATGTGCAATTGGTGGGAAGTGGACAAATAAGTCTACTGATGATTTTTTTAAAAATAAAAGAGTAATTTTATTTAGTTTACCTGGCGCATTTACACCAACATGCTCTTCTCAACAATTACCTGGATTTGAAAAAAATGCTGATGAATTAAAAAAACTTGGCATTGACGAAATTTATTGTTGTTCAGTAAATGACTCATACGTGATGAATGCTTGGGCAAAAAAAATGGGTATTTCTAATGTTAAAGTAATACCAGATGGATCAGGACTTTTTACAAAATATATGGGAATGTTAATCTCCAAAGACCATGATGGATTTGGCCAAAGAAGTTGGAGATATATGGCAGTTATTAATGACGGTATTGTTGAAAAATGGTGGCAAGAGCCTGGAATTAATAATTCAGGCTCAGATGATGACCCATATATAGAAACAACACCAGAAAATACACTAAAGTATCTTTCTGCATCAAAGTAAAATCATATTAAAAAAATTTTTTTATATTATAAGACCCTTAATGTTAAAGAATTTAAATATCTGGTTTCTATCCTCTTTATTGGTGTCTATAGGTGTATTAATTCCAATTGTTACAGTTTTTTTTAGTTTTTTTGAAGAGACCTCAAATTATTATCAAGTATTAAAAGATACTTTTTTATTTGAATATATTTTTAATTCTTTCACACTGCTATTCTGTGTCTTAATCTTCACATTTATAATAGGTACTACATCTGCATACTTGGTTTCATTTTATAAATTTCCTTTTAGTGATTTCTTTAAATGGGCTCTTATACTTTCTTTTGCTGTTCCACCTTACATTTATGCATATTCTTTGACAGCCTTTTTTGAAAATTATGGGACAGCTTTCACAATCTTGACAAATTTATTTGGAGAAGGGGAATATAATAAACATATCCCAAAGTTCGATGGCCTTCTTGGAGCAGTACTTTCCCTTTCATTTTCATTATACGCTTATGTATATATTCTTTCTAGAGCATCATTTTTATATCAATCTCAAAACTTAATTGATTTAGGAAGAAGTTTAGGTTTTTCAAAATTTAAATCTTTATTTTCTTTGATATTGCCAGCTGCTAGGCCAGCTATAGTCGCTGGGTTATCTCTTGTTGCGATGGAGACATTAGCAGAATTTGGTGCAGTAGATTTTTTTTCAATAAACACTTTAACGACTGGAATTTATAATTCTTGGATTACATTTGATGATTTAGCTTTTTCAAATAGATTATCATTTTTCTTACTAATATTTATATTTGCATGTTTTATACTTGAAAATTTTTCAAGAAAAAAAGCTAAATATCATTTTAATTCAAAAGGTGGATTTAAACAAAAAGAAAAAATTACGTTATCTGGAAAAAAATCTATTTTTGCATTTTTATTTTGTTTTATTGTTTTCTTTTTAAGTTTTTTATTTCCTTTAAGCCAAATGTTATATTGGACAATTAAATTTCCAGAAAATCTTTTTGATATTGATATAATTTCACTTACTTTAAATACAATTTATTTGGTGATTTTATCTAGCATAGTCCTGATTTTATTTTCTTTAATTTCAAATTATGGAAATAGAGTTTCAAGAAATAAAGTTTTAAATTTTTTATCAACTATATCTATATCAGGTTATGCTATTCCAGGTGTTATTTTAGCTGTAGCATTTATTACTTTTGTTGCTTGGTTTGATGATAACGTTGTTAAAACTTTAGGATTTTTCTCTATTAAAAAAATCTTTATTGGTTCTGTTCTTGGTCTTGTTATAGTTTATTTTGTAAGATTTTATTCATTAGCATTTAATGGAATTAAATCAGGCTATGAAAAAATAAATATTTCAGTTGATGAAAGTTCATATCTACTTGGTTATTCCAAAAAGAAAACCTTCATGAATATTCACGTTCCTTTCTTAAGAAATTCTCTTTTATTTGTAGCTATATTGATTTCTTTAGAAATAATAAGAGAGTTACCAATAACCCTTATTTTAAGACCATTTAATTTTGAAACTTTTGCAACAACTGCTTATATATCTGCATCTGAAGATTTATTAGAAGCTGCAGCAGTTCCATCATTATTTTTAATTTTAATTGCAACTATATTTATTATATTTACATCTAAATATATTCTTAGAGAAAAATGAAAAATAATTTTTTAGAAATTAAAGGTGTTGACTTTATAATTGGTGGAAAAACCAAAGTTGAGAATGCTTCATTTGCAATTGAAAATGAAGGAGAAACTTTGTGTATTTTAGGTCCCTCAGGAATTGGAAAAACAACAATCCTTAGAACAATAGCTGGTTTGGAGAATATTGAGAAAGGCTCAATTAGATTAAATGGAAAATTAATGTCTTCTAAAAATAAACATGTTGAGCCTGAAGATAGAAATGTATCTTTAGCTTTTCAAGATAACAGCTTATTTCCGCATTACACTGTTGAAAAGAATATATTATTAGGCACTGAGAGAAATAAAATAAAAAAGAAAAAAAAACTAACTTTTAAAGAGATTATTGATTTACTAGATATTTCAAAAATACTTAAAAAATATCCTCATGAAATAAGTGCTGGAGAGGCCCAAAGAGCTTCTCTTGCAAGATCTTTACTAACACAACCTGATCTTTTGTTATTAGATGAACCGTTATCAAATGTTGATCAAAGTTTTAAAGAAGAAATTCAAGTAAGATTAAAAAAAATTTTAAGTAAATTAAAAATTACAACAATAATCGTTACTCATGACTCTTATGAAGCTTTTTATTTAGGTCATAAATGCGCAATTATATTAGATGGTCAAATAAAACAGTTTGACGACCCTTATAATGTCTATCATTTTCCAAACTCAGTCGAAGTAGTAAATTTTTTAAATCGTGGAATTTTAATTCCAGCAAAAGTAACTGGAGAAAATTCATTAGAAAATAGAGATCTTGGAACAATTAATGGGAATTTTATTAAGCATTATCCAAAAGGATCAAATGTGCAATTATTATTACAGCCAGAGGATCTTCAGCACGACGATAAAAGCAATCTAAAATTAGAGGTAGTTGATAGAAAATTTAGAGGAACCAACTTTATTTATACCTTAAAAACTAGTAGCGATTTGTTAATACCGGTATTTGTTCATTCTCATCATGAACATCAACATGAAGCTGACGAAAAGTTTGGAATTAAAAGACCGATTCATATTGATCACATAGTTTGTTTTTAATAAAACAAGCAAATGTTTACTAAAAAACAATTATTCACTCGAGGGATGTTAGATATTTCTCCACATATGCTTTCAGTAATTCCATTTGGAATAATTTGTGGAGCAATCGGTGTTGAGCTTGGATTTCACCCTTATTTAGTCTATGCAATGTCTTTCATAATTTTTGGCGGAGCTTCACAAATAGTATTTTTGCAGTTGTTATCAGGAGGTGCATCTAGTTTAGTTGCCGTCGCATCTGTTGGAATTATAAATTCTAGACATCTATTATATGGAGCTGTTTTATCTGAATATTTAGAAAAATTATCTTTTATAAAAAAATTATTTATTTCTTATGTTGTTGTAGATCAAGGCTTTGCAGAGTCTAATAAGTTTTTCAAAAAAAATAGAAGTGAAAAATTTTTACATTATCATTTAATTGGCACAGGTTGTACAATGTGGGTTTGTTGGCAGATAGCAACATTATCAGGTATTGTTTTAGGTTCATTTGTTCCAGAAGAACTTGGCTTAAAATTTGCAATTCCTTTAACATTTATAGCAATTGTTGTTCAGGATTTAAAAAAATTAGATCATGTAATTGTAATGATTACTTGTGGTTTGAGTTCACTATTATTTTTTGATGCTCCATTTAAATCTTACATAATTATTTCACCGATAATTGCTTTATTTGTAGCTGCACTATTGTTGAGGTTAAAAAAATGACCCTTACATCAATTATTTTTGCTGGAATATTAACCTACCTTACTAGAATGACTATGATAGCTTTAATTAGCAGGGATATGTTGGGAGACAAAATTAAAGCAGTGCTAGAATATGTTCCTTCTGCAGTATTCCCAGCAATAATATTTCCAGGAATATTTATAAATGATTTTGGAACTTTTATAGAAATGAATGATCCTAAAATTTTTGGAGCATTAGTTGCTGTAATTGTAGGTTATTTCTCAAAAAATATTATTGCAACAATTTCAGCTGGATTAGTTTCTTATTGGTTTTTAATATTTGTAGTATTTAATTAGCACCTAATTTTATATTTCTACTTACATTGATATCTATTAATTTTGGTTTTGCTAAATTTAGGTTTGACATAAGTTCAACATATTCATCAACATTTCTAACCTGCAATCTTGGATTAAATTTTTTTTCATTACCAATTGTGCTAGATACTTTGCCGTTATAATCATGACCAGGATACAAAATTGTTTCCTCAGGTAATCTTAACAACCTATTAAAGATCGAATTATAAGCATCTTTTGAACTTCCATTTTGAAAATCTGTTCTACCGGTGCCATTAATTAAAAGAGTATCACCTGAAAACAAATAGTTATTCATTAAGAAGCTGTAACTGTCTGAAGTATGACCAGGTGTATACATCGCTTTGATTTCTATTTGGCCAATTTTTATTATTTCATCATCTTTTACTTTAATTTCTACAGCATCAGCAGGTGTGTGTTCCCCCATAAGTGTAGAGCAATTTGTTACATGCTTGAGTTTACTTGCACCAGTTACATGGTCAGCATGAATATGGGTATCTATTACCTTAACTAGTTTTAAATCTAACTCGTTTAGTAATTCAATGTAATTTTCAACATTTTCAATTACTGGATCAATTATGACTGCTTCGCGACCTTTTGCCGACGCAATTAAATAAGTATAAGTTGATGATTTGTTATCGAAAACTTGTCTAAAAATCATTTATCATTAATATCAAATATTAATGAATTCCTCTACATTTCATTGGTCTTGTGGAAATACCTGGAAAAGAAGTGCAAAAAATACAGCATGGTGTGTACTTGGTTGTGCAATTGGAGATTTTGGAACAATATTATTTTTTCAATTAACTCAAATTCCTTTTCCAGTTTTAGGAATAATGATTTTGGCAATCATTAACGGATTGATCACAAGTATTATTTTAGAAACAATAATTTTAATGACACAAAATTTTAATTTTGTTAACGCATTCAAAACTGCTTATGGCATGAGTTTAATTTCAATGATTAGCATGGAAATCATGATGAATTTGACTGACTATGTTTTAACTGGTGGTGCAATATTAACTTGGTGGGTGGTCCCAATAATGTTGATAGTAGGTTTTTTAACTCCTTGGCCTTATAATTATTGGAGATTAAAAAAATTTGGAATTGCTTGTCATTAAGATTAAAGTATTCTTTTTAATAAATTATCCCCAAAAAATAGTTTGTGAATAATAACAGCGGTTATATGAAGTACTATTAAACCAATAAGGATATAATTTGAAAGAATATGAATTTCATAAAATAGATCTGCTAAATCAAAATTTTCATTAATTTGAATTTCTCTAAATAATATTGTCAATGTTTCCCCGTTAAATAATTTTTTTAATATTCCTGAAATTGTTATTGTTAAAATAGTAATGTATAAAAGAACATGGTTCATCTTTGCTAGAAACTTTTGTCCTTTAAAAATACTTGGATCTAATTTTGGAGTTGGATTAAGTATATTATTTATTAACCTTATTATTATTATATAAAAAACAGTTAAACCTAGTGTAACGTGCATATCTTCAATGGTTATTCGTTGTTCACCAAAATCTAAATCAACTAGATAAAACCCTAAAGGTATTTGTATAAAAAGAATAATTGCGCTGAGCCAATGTAACACCTTTGAGATAATACCATACTCCGTTATAGTATTTGTTACATGCATGATTTATTAAACCACATTACTAAATTTATTAAAATTATTTTATTATCAGTTTTAAGCGTATTTTTCGTCTCATCTAGTAATGCTGAGTTAACAGTTGAAGAAATCATTAAAAGTAGACAAGCATTGTTTAGTAAAAACTATAGTACAGCCAAAAGAGTTCAAGCTTTTTCATCAAAAGGAGATTTTGAAAAAGCAAAAAAACTTATGATAGAAATAAGTGAAAATTATAAAGTTTTGATCGATCTATTTCCCGAAAATACTCAAGAAGGTTTTGACACTGAAGCTTTACTAACAATTTGGGATGAAAAAGACGACTTCAATGCATTAATGCAAAAAGCTTCTGATGATATGATAAAGCTTGCATCAGTAATCGAGGATGCAGATGATATTCGAGGCACACTAACTAAATTTATGTGGAGTAATTGTAAGGCTTGTCACAGCAGGTACAGAGAAGAACATTAGTTATTAATTAAGAATGATACCTCAAAAAGTTAAAGATTATATTGAAGAATATATTAGCCAGGAAGTTTATGTTCAGGTAGCTATAATTAAGGGTAAAGAGAAGGTTTCAACAGAAACAGCTATTGATAAATATTTTAACACAAACCATTTTAGAGATTTTTCAGAGGGTAAACCTTATTTTCATTTCATTGATGGATTAAGAGATAAATGCCTTGGAAAACTTAAGGATTCTCCCATGAGAGATAAGGCAACAGAGGACGAGACTATTAAATTATTACAAAAAAAATTAAATGATCTAACTGATGATGAGCTTGAAGACACTTATTGGGAAATAGAAACAGGAGAATTTTTTTCAGGAAAACAAATAAAAGAATTAGAAAAAAGTTGCAGTGAGTTAATTAAAGAACTTAATCTTTCAAATAAAAATAAAAAAGAAGTTCAAAAAACTATCATGAGTTTTTGTGAAAACTATGAAAAGTTGTGTCAAAAAAAATACCCAGAAGCACCACTTCCATTAGAAATATTAAAATCTATAAATTAGTTTTTAAAGGGTTCGCTCTTTAAGTGTATACCTAAAGAGCTCCCTTGTTTCGCCTCTTTGGCATTTAAATCCGAGAGGATTTTATTGTTCGTTATATTTTTGAAATATAAAGCTCTTCAGCTAAGTATCAGGTGGTGAAAGTATTAACATAAACCTCCTTCTATAAAAAAAGGTAATTATAATTTATACAATTTCAATTTATTTATTTAAATTTTGAGTAAATATATTTATTGAATACAACCTAGTGCTTTAGTAGATTCCCGGTAACTAAAATTGCTTCTTAAAATTATTTTTTATTAATTAATTCACTAATAAAATTTTCACCATAACCGTCATCAACAGCTTTTTGAAAATAATTTTTATTTACTTCAGCAACTTTTTCAGCTTCGGGAAAATCTTTTAACAAGTCTTGAATATAAGTTAAATCTTTTACGGAATTACTTGCCGTAAATTTAAATCCAGTAAAATCACCTTTTAACAGATTATTAAAAACTCTATTAAGTGCTGCAGAATTTCCAGAACCAAGTTTTGCAACATCAAAAACTTTTTTTAAATCCAAACCCATTTCTGTTGCACTTTTTGCTAAATGATTAACTAATGCAGCATTTCCAAGGGATAAAAAATTATTTAATAGTTTTGATTTTGCACCCATGCCAACAGGTCCAAAATGAAAATATTCTTTACAGAAAAACTTAAAGTATGGTTCAGCAATTTTAAAGTTATCATTTGATGCTCCAACAATTCCTCCTAAAATACCTTCCTCTGCTTGAACTGGACCCCCCATTACAGGACATTCAACATAATTTATTTTTTTTGCATTGAATATTGCTTCTGTTTCTATTGAGCCCGTTTTATTATGAGTAGTGATATCAATAATTAAAGTTTTACTATCTAAAATATCAGATATTTTTTCAGAAATTAATTTTGCTATAGGAGTGTTGGTAACACACATAAACATCGCATCTAAATTTTTACTAGAAAAATCTTCGAAAGATTTTACTTCTTCAGCTCCATCGCTAACAATTTTCTCAATTGGTTTTCTATTTTTGTTAGCAATGACAAAAAGTTTATTTTTATGTTTTAAAATATTTTTAGCTATTCCATAGCCCATATACCCAACACCAATAAAACCAATATTTTTCATAATTATCTCATCAATTAACTTTTCTTAGTTCCTTCTGTTCGAATAAACATTATACCAAAAACTATAATTCCTATTACACCAACAATTTTATTATAATCGAAGGGTACACCAAAAATTAAAAAATTTATAATTGTTGACCAAACCAATTGAGAATATTGAAAATTTGTTACAAAAGATAAATTAGACAGCTGAATAGCATAAATAATCAAAGAATGACTTACAAAACCTGCCGCACCAAGTAATATTAGATATAGCCAGAAGATATTTTTTTCCAATGGAACCCAATTAAAAAATATAAATACACTAAAAATAATTGCACCCAGAATAGAGGTATAAAAAATTGCAGCAAAAGGATCTTTATCACCCGATAGTAGTTTTGTAAAAAATTGATATAAAGCCCAGCAAATTGGCGGAACTATTGGAAAAATTAAATCAACACTAAATATTCTCATACTTGGTCCTAATGAGTAAATAATCGATCCAAAACTTAGCAACATCAAAATTATACCCTTGGGTGTTAATATATCTTTTAAAAAGTATGCTGAAAGTAATGAAACAATTAATGGAGCCGTGAAGAATACAACATAAATATCTACTAAATCAAATTTTTGTAAAGAATAAAACATAAACGAAGTTGCGGTAACCATTAAAGTTGATCTTATTATTTGAACTTTAAAATTTTTTTTTAAATTTACTTTTGGTTTAAAAATTAAAAAAAATATAATTAAAGAAATTAAGTGGAAGAAAAATCTTCCCCAAATTGCTTGGGTAATTGGCATAACTGTCCCAAGGTATTTTGCCATAGAGTCCATACAAACGAACATGAAAAAACCACTAGCAGCTAATAAAATTACATTTATCAAGGATGTTTGTTTAGGCACAGGAAATATTAATTACATTACAACGCCAACTTGCCAAGGATTAAACTCCTCGTCACCGTAGCCGTTGATTTCACTTTTTGATTTATTTCCTGAAGCAGTATTTACAACTAATTCAAATATTTTTTGACCAACTTCTTCAACTTTTTCTTTTCCTTCAGCAATTGTCCCACAATTAATATCCATATCTTCTGACATTCTTTCAAACATCGCTGAGTTTGTTGAAAGTTTTAAACTTGGAACTGGTTTACAACCAAAGCAAGACCCACGTCCTGTCGTAAAACAAATAACATTTGCACCTGATGCAACTTGACCAGTTACAGATACAGGATCATAACCAGGAGAATCCATAAAATTAAAACCTTTATTTTTTAAAGGTTCAGCATAATGCAATACATCTTGAAGGATTGAGTTTCCTCCTTTTGCAACAGCACCTAAGGATTTCTCTAGTATAGTTGTTAGACCACCTTTTTTATTTCCTGGTGCAGGGTTGTTGTCCATCGAACTGTTATTGATTGAAGTATAATGTTTCCACCATTCAATTCGTTTAATAAGTTTATCAGCAGTTTGTTGTGAGCTTGCTCTATTAATTAATAAATGTTCGGCTCCATAAATCTCTGGAGTTTCGGATAAAATTGAACTTCCACCTTTTCTAACCAAGAGATCTGCTGCAACTCCTAGTGCAGGATTTGCGGTTATTCCTGAATATCCATCTGAACCACCACATTGAAGAGCTAAAGTTAGATGACTTACCGGTTGTGAAGTTCTTTGAACATTATTAGCTTCTGAAAGCAAATTTTTTATTTGAGATAACACTTTTTCGACTATTTTTTTAGTACCACCTTCATCTTGTATTGTTAGAAAATGAATTCGGTTATGTTTCTTTAAAGATTCGTTAAATAAACTGACTTGAGCACACTCACATCCTAAACCAATAACAAAAACATGAGAAAAATTAGGATGATTTTTAAAGCCATCTATAGTTCTTTGGAAAATTTGCATTCCTTCACTTTCAGTATTCATTCCACATCCTGTTGAGTGAGTAATTGGCACTATGCCATCAATGTTTGGGTAATCTTTTAAAATGTCGGAATATTTAATCTTCTCAACTATCATTTTAGTGACAGTTGCTGAGCAATTTACAGTACTTACAATTCCAATGTAATTTCTAGTAGCAACCTGTCCATTATCTCTTAAAATTCCATTAAAGAAAATATCTGCTTTCTCATCAACAATATGTTTTTTATCTGTAACTTTAAAATCTCTTTTAAATTCTCTAAATTCTAAATTATGAGAATGAACATGTTGTCCAGGCTTAATATCATCTAAAGCAAATCCAATAATTTGATCATATTTTATGATTGGATCACCTTTTTTAATAGTTTTTAAACAAACTTTGTGTCCAAAAGGGATTGGATCAATAGTGCTGATCTCATGACCTTCAATTTTAGTTTTTTCAGGAATAATAAATTGGCTAACGCCCACATTGTCATTCTTGTTTAAAACTATTAGATTATTCATAAATTTATTATATAACCAATAATTTAAACAAACCATTATTTAAATTATGCCTAAAAAAAGAAAAAAGAGTTTCCGAAGTCAACAGTGGTTCAATAATCCAAAAAACCCTGACATGACGGCCTTATATCTAGAAAGGTATTTAAATTATGGTCTTACAAGAAAAGAATTACAATCTGGTAATCCAATTATAGGGATAGCGCAATCTGGCAGTGATCTATCTCCATGCAATAGACATTTCATGTCTTTGAGCAAAAGAATAAAAGATGGAATTAGAAGAGCAGGTGGCATACCAATGGAATTTCCTACTCACCCAATTCAAGAAACTGGAAAAAGACCGACAGCAATGTTGGATAGAAACCTTTCCTACTTGTCACTAGTTGAAGTTTTGTATGGATACCCAATTGATGGAGTTATCTTAACAACAGGATGTGATAAAACTACTCCGGCAGCTTTAATGGCAGCTGCTACAGTAAACATTCCTGCAATAGTTTTATCAGGCGGTCCAATGTTAGATGGAGTTTATAAAGGAAAATTAGCTGGTTCAGGAATGGTAGTTTGGGAAGCAAGAAAGATGTTAGCCAAAGGAGAAATTAAATACGAAGAATTTATGGATATGGTTGCATCGTCTGCACCAAGTGCCGGTCATTGTAATACAATGGGAACAGCTTCTTCAATGAACTCTGTTGCTGAAGCGTTAGGTATGTCTTTACCAGGGGGTGCTGTTATTCCAGCTCCTTATAGAGAAAGAGAACAAATTTCTTACGAAACAGGAAAAAGAATCGTTGGAATGGTTCATGAAGATTTAACCCCATCAAAAATTATGACACGTAAAGCTTTTGAAAATGCAGTAGTTGTTGCAAGTGCTATTGGTGGATCTAGTAATTGTACAGCTCATCTAAGTGCTATTGCAAAACATATGGGAATTAAATTTGATCTTTCTGATTGGCAAAAACTTGGGCACAACATTCCTTTATTGGTAAATTGCCAACCTGCAGGAGAATACTTAATGGAAAGTTTTCACAGAG
>CACDLV010000005.1 GCA_902553675.1 uncultured Pelagibacteraceae bacterium | reverse complement strand
TTTTAAGAGCTGAATAATACGCAAGTTTTTGAAGAGGAATAGTCAATAGGAATGGAAGCAAGTCATCATTTGTATTCTCGACTTCAATAGTCTCCCAAATATTTTCAGATACAACTTCATCTTTACTTTTATTGGTTATCAATAATACCTTTGCTCCTCTAGCAATAACTTCCTGCATATTTGAAATTGTTTTTTTATAATAATTATCCCTTGGAGCCAAAACCACCACTGGCATACCTTCTTCAATTAAAGCTAATGGTCCATGCTTCATTTCACCAGCAGGATAACCCTCAGCATGAACATAAGAAAGTTCCTTAAGCTTAAGTGCCCCTTCTAAAGCTATAGGATATGAAAAACCTCTGCCTAAAAACATTGAACCTTTGGCTTCATTAAATGTTGAGGATATAGCCTGAATATCATTGTCATGAAGCAATGTTTTTTCTATTAAATTTGGTAAATCTTTTAAATATTTAATTTTTTCGTGATATTCTTTTTTTTCAATTTCTTTTCTCAATGATCCTAGTTTTAAAGCTAAAATGTATAAAACAAGTATTTGACCTAGGAAAGCTTTTGTTGATGCCACTCCAATTTCAGGTCCGCAATGAATTGGTAATACAAAATTAGAATCTCTTGCTATTGAGCTTTCAATTACATTAACAACTGCACAAGTTTTCATGTTGTTTTTATTACAAAGATCTAAAGCTGCAAAAGTGTCAGCTGTTTCTCCAGATTGTGAAACGAAAACATATAGAGTGTTTTTTTTAAATCTATTTTTTCTATATCTAAATTCTGATGCTATATCTATACTAACATCTAAAGTTGTAAGTTCTTCAAACCAATATTTTGCCATTAAGCAAGAATGATATGCTGTTCCACATCCAATCAAGGTTATTGATTTGATGTCCTCTATTTTCCATGGAAAATTTAAGATATTGATATCTTTATTTACATTATCTATGTACTCTTTTATTCCAGTTTTAATTGTTTTTGGCTGCTCTTCAATTTCTTTTGCCATAAAATGTTTAAAATCACCTTTATCATAATTTGCTTCATCTGATGATAATTCTAATATTTTTTTATTAACTTTTTTTCCTCCCTCATTAAAAAAAAGAACTTGATCTTTTTTAACAATACAAAACTCACCATCGTCAAGATAAGTAATTTTATTTGTCATTGATTTCAAAGCATAAGAATCTGATCCTAAATAGTTTTCATTTGGACCATAACCAACAGCTAAAGGAGATCCTCTACGAGCACCAACTATTAAATCCGGCATATCTTTAAACACAATTCCAAGGGCAAAACTACCATGAAGCTGTTTTAATGTTTTTGTAATAGCTTCTTCTAATTCTGAGGTTTTCAAATGTTCGGTTATCAAATGAACAATTACCTCTGAATCTGTCTGGGATTTAAAATTATGACCTTTATTAATTAAATGTTTTTTTAATATTGTGGAGTTTTCAATAATTCCATTATGAACAACCGAAACATTATGAGATGAATGTGGGTGAGCATTCACACTATTAGGAATTCCGTGAGTAGCCCATCTAACATGTCCAATCCCTATATTCCCTCTCAAATTTTTTAAATCAAAATTATTTTCTAAATTATCTACCCTGCCCTGTAACTTAACCTCGTTAATTTCTCCATCAGAAAGTGTAGCTATACCAGCAGAGTCATAACCTCTATACTCTAATTTTTTTAAAGAGTTAATTATGTTAGATGATACAGGTTTATTACTAGATATTCCGATTATTCCACACATCTATTATTTTTTCTTTCTTTTATAATTTTTAACTTCTAATTGTGGCGATCTTGTTAAAGCCAAACTTTTTTTTTGAACATTTTTGGTTATAACTGACCCTGCTCCTACTATACTTTCTTTTTCAATTGTTACTGGAGCAACAAGTGAAGAATTAGAACCTATAAAAACTTTGTCCTTAATATTTGTCTTGCTTTTTTTTATTCCATCATAATTGCATGTTATTGTTCCTGCACCAATGTTTACAGATTTTCCTAACACACTATCCCCAACATAAGATAAATGATTAATTTTAGATTTTTTACCTACTATGCTTTTTTTAATTTCTACAAAATTACCAACTTTTGACTCTTCTTTTAATACTGTATTGGGTCTTATCCTTGCATATGGACCAATCTCAACTTTATTTTCAATTTTACAAGACTCTAAATGAGAAAAAGATTTTATAATTACGTTATTCCCAATTTTAACCTTAGGGCCAATAACAACATAAGGTTCTATAGTCACATTATTTCCAATTTTTGTATCTTTTGAAAAAAAAATAGTTTCAGGACCAAACATTTTTACTCCTGATTTTATAAATTTTTTTCTAAGTTTATTTTGATTTATAACTTCCATTTAGAAATGATTTACATTAAGAATAAGTCTTGATTAATTCACAATTTATTTCTTTAAAATACTTTTAATATGAAACAAAAATTTACGGTTTTATTTGATTTAGATGGCACTTTAGTGGATACCGCTCCAGATTTGATACGTGCCCATAATCATGTAATGAAAAAATTTGGTTACCCAACTAAAACTTTGGGAGAGCTAAAAAATGCTGTTGGAAAAGGTGCAAAAGCTATGATGGCAAAGGCTAATGGTCAATGGAAATGGTTTGATGAAAAAATTCAAAATGAAATGACTGAAGAATTTTTATCTTATTATGGAAAAAATATTTTACATGAAAGTAAATTAATTAATGGCGTAAATGAATTTTTAAATTGGTGTAAAAATGAAAATATCTCTATGGCAGTATGCACTAATAAAACTGAACATTTGGCTGTTGATCTATTAAAAAAAATTGGAATTTATGATTATTTTGAATATGTTGCAGGATATAATACTTTTGAATATTGCAAACCAGACCCCAGACATTTAACGACAACTATAGAAATTTTAGATGGTGATAAAAATAAATCTATTATGATTGGTGATAGTGAGACAGATGCTAACGCTGCTAAGGCTGCTGAAATTCCAATAATTTTACTTAAATATGGATATACAGAAAAAAGATCTGATGAAATTTATCATAATCACATAATAAAAGACTTTGTAGGTATTGAGAAAATAATATCTGAGTATCTTTAATATTGATTAATTTATTTTAACTATTAAAACAAAATCACAAATTAGGAGTTAAATTGTTATTACATACAGTTAAAGTATATCCGTCAAAAATCAATCTTCCAAAAAAGAAACAGCTTGCTTGGAAAATAGCTGAGATAGCAAGTGATAATGCTAAATTAAATAAAGATGCTATTGAAATGGTTATCAATAGAATAATTGATAACGCCTCAGTTGCTATTGCTTCATTAAATAGAAAACCTGTGATCTCATCTAGAGAGATGGCTTTAAAACATTCAAGAAAAAATGGTGCTACTATATTTGGTGTAAACTCAAAGTTAAAATTTGATTGCGAATGGGCAGCATGGTCTAATGGAACCGCAGTTAGAGAATTAGATTTTCATGATACCTTTTTAGCTGCAGATTATAGTCATCCTGGTGACAACATACCTCCACTTATAAGTGTTGCGCAACAAAATAAAAAAAGCGGATTAGATTTACTAAGAGGTATAATTACTGCTTACGAAGTTCAAGTTAACTTAGTTAAAGGAATTTGCTTACATAAGCATAAAGTTGATCACATTGCTCATTTGGGACCTAGTGTGGCCGCTGGATTAGGAACAATGTTAAAATTAAATATTGAAACTATTTATCAGGCTATTCAACAAGCTTTACATACTACAATTTCAACTAGACAATCAAGAAAAGGTGAGATTTCTAGCTGGAAAGCTTATGCCCCCGCACATGCTGGTAAACTTGCAATCGAAGCAGTGGATAGAGTTATGCGAGGTGAAGGAGCTCCTAGTCCAATTTATGAAGGCGAAGATAGTGTAATAGCAAGAATACTAGATGGTAAAAAAGCAAAATACAAAGTTCCATTACCAAAAAAAGGTGAAAGCAAAAAAGCTATTCTGGAAACATACACAAAAGAATATTCTGCTGAATACCAATCTCAGGCATTAATAGATCTGGCTAAAAAGCTAAAAACAAAAATCCCTAATTTAAATGTTATTAAAAAAATTGATATTTTTACTAGTCATCATACGCATTATGTTATTGGAACAGGCGCTAATGACCCTCAAAAAATGGATCCAAATGCTAGCAGAGAAACACTAGATCATTCTATAATGTATATATTTGCTGTAGCTTTAGAAGATGGGGACTGGCATCATGTTAAATCTTATACAAAAGCTAGAGCTAACAAAAAAAGTACAATAAAAATTTGGAAATCGATAAAAACATATGAAGATAAAAAATGGACAAAAAAATATCATGACCCAAATCCAAAAAATAAAGCATTTGGTGCTAAAGTGGTTGTAACACTTAATAATGGAAAAAAAATAATTGAGGAATTAGATAGAGCTGATGCACATCCATATGGAGCGAGACCATTTAAGAGACAGAATTATATAAATAAGTTTTTGACTTTGACGGAGGGAATTTTAGATAAAAGTGAAAGTAAACGTTTTTTAAAAGCAGTGCAAAACTTAAAAAACCTAAAATCTGGTCAACTTGATAAATTAAATATTGTAGTAAAAAAAAGTAAATTGAAACAAAATAATAAAAAAGGAATTTTTTAATGCACTTTGTAGAAAAAGAACCGAGTCAAAAAAGATTAGATTTTGATCAAAAATTAAAATCAAATAAAATATTAAGAGTTCCAGGTGCATACAATCCTTTGACAGCAAAGCTTATAGAAGAAATTGGATATGATGCAGTTTATGTATCTGGTGGAGTAATGGCTAATGATCTTGGTTTTCCCGATATTGGCTTAACAACTCTACAAGATGTTAGCACAAGATCTTATCTAATTTCGAGAGTAACTAATCTTCCAACAATAGTTGATATCGATACAGGATTTAAATCTTGTAAAGAAACCATAGAAACATTTGAAGAATTTGGAATAACAGGTGTCCACTTAGAGGATCAGATTGAAAGAAAAAGATGTGGGCATCTTGATAATAAAGAACTTATTTCAACTGATTCTATGGTTAAAAAAATTAAAGAATGTGTTGCTGCTAAAAAAGATCAAAATTTTAAAATTATTGCACGCTCAGATGCTAAAAGTGTTGAAGGTTTAGATAAAATGATTGAAAGATGCAAAGCCTACATTGATGCTGGTGCTGAAATTATTTTCCCAGAAGCGCTTGAAGATGAAAAAGATTTTGAAAAAGTTCGTAAAGAATTGTCTGGTTACTTGTTAGCTAATATGACTGAATTTGGTAAATCGAAATTGTTTAATTACAAAGAATTAGAAAATTTTGGGTATAATATAGTTATTTATCCAGTAACCTCACAAAGATTAGCAATGAAAAATGTCGAAGATGGATTAAGAGACATTTATGCAAATGGACACCAAAACAATGTTATTGATAAGATGCAAACTAGGAAAAGACTTTACGAATTAGTCGATTATGAAAAATATAATTCATTAGACGAAAAAATTTATAATTTTAGTACGAAAGGACATGAATAATGAGTGATGATATTAAAAAAGGCTTACTAGGTATTGTGGTAGATGAAACTGAAGTTTCAAAAGTAATGCCAGAAATAAATTCTCTTACTTATAGAGGATATGCTGCTCAAGATTTATGTGAATATTGTAGATTTGAGGAAGTTGCTTATTTAATACTCAACAAAGATCTTCCAAATACAATTCAGCTTAGAAAATTTGAAAAAGAAGAGAGAAATAACAGAGAATTAACTAAAAATTTATATGAAATAATTAGACACATGCCAAAAAAATCACACCCTATGGATGTGGCAAGGACAGCAGTAAGTGTTATGGGATTAGAGGACAAAGAAACGACCGACTCTTCTCCTGAGGCTAATATGAGAAAAGCATTAAGAATTTTTGCAAAAACTCCAACCGCGTTGGCAGCTTTTTATAGAATTAGAAAAGGAAAAAAAATAATCAAACCAAAGAAAAACTTAACTTTTGCTGAAAACTTTTTCTATATGTGTTTTGGAAAAGTTCCTCAAAAAGAAATTGTTAAAGCATTCGATGTTTCTTTAATTTTATATGCTGAGCATAGTTTTAATGTTTCAACATTCACAGCTAGAACAATTACAAGCAGTTTGTCTGACATACATGGCGCAATAACAGGAGCAATTGCTAGTTTAAAAGGGCCTCTTCACGGTGGAGCTAATGAAGAAGTGATGCATATGATGAATAAAATTAAAAAGCCTGAAAATGCCTTAAAATGGATAAATAACGCATTAAAAAATAAAGAAGTGGTAATGGGATTTGGACATAGAGTTTATAAATCAGGTGATTCTAGAGTTCCAACCATGAGAAAGTATTTTGCAAAAGTTGCAAAAATTAAGAAAGATAAAAAATTCGAGAAAATTTACGATATTGTTGAAAGGGTAATGATAAAAGAAAAAAATATATATCCTAATGTAGACTATCCTACAGGACCTACTTATCATTTAATGGGATTTGAAACTGATTTTTTTACCCCAATATTTGTAATTTCAAGAATAACAGGTTGGTCCGCTCACATAATGGAACAACATGCTGCAAACAAACTAATTAGACCTTTAGCTAGTTACAAAGGTAACAAGCATCGAAAAGTGATGCAGTTAAATCAAAGATAATTTTTTTAACTAAAAGCTTCTGCCCAAGTTCCCTGGGTTGATGCTTTAGAATATTCGGTTGCTCTACCTTCGAAGAAATTCATATGCTCAACTGCATTAAGCATTGTATCAAGCCAAGTTAGTGGGTTTTTTTGAACGTCATAAATTGGTTCTAATCCTAATTGAATAAGTCGTCTATTCGCAATGAACCTGATATAACCTTTAACTTCTTGCGCAGTTAAACCTTCCATCGGACCCATTTCAAAAGCTAAATCGATAAAGGCATCTTCATGCTCAACAATTGTTCTACAAGCTTCATAAAGTTCTTTTTTAAGTTTAGGTGTCCAAATTTCAGGATTTTCTTTTATAAACTCCTTAAAAATTCTGATCATAGAATTGCAATGAAGTGTTTCATCTCTTACAGACCAAGTAACTATCTGTCCCATTCCTTTCATTTTATTGTGTCTTGGAAAATTTAACAAAATAGCAAAACTTGCAAATAACTGTAATCCTTCTGTAAAAGCACTAAACACTGCAACTGTCTTAGCAATATCCTCTTTGGAATTTACGTTGAAACCCTGCATGTAATCATACTTGTCTTTCATCTCTTTGTATTTCATGAAAGCTGAATATTCTGACTCTGGCATACCAATGGTATCCAATAAATGAGAATAAGCAGCTACATGGACTGTTTCCATTGCAGCAAATGCTGTCATCATCATTAATACCTCTGTTGGTTTAAATACAGTTGTGTAATGTCTTAAATAACAATTGTTAACCTCTACATCAGCTTGAGTAAAAAACCTAAAAATTTGAGTGAGTAGATTTTTTTCTGGTTGTGAAAGATTTTTTTGCCAGTCTCTAACATCATCTCCAAGAGGAACTTCTTCAGGTAACCAATGAATTCTTTGCTGAGTTAACCAAGCATCATAGCACCAAGGATATCTAAAAGGTTTATAAACAGGGTTTTCAACTAGTAATCCCATTTTTTTTGGTTGAATAATTTCTTTATTTATTTTTTCTGCTACTGACATGATAGACACTCCTCGTACTCTGGCTCTTCGTTAGATGGTTGATTTTTAGATTTATAAACATTAGCCGTAATATCAGTTGATTTAGCATCATTAATATTTTCAGCTCTTTGAATTGATTTTGATCTACAGTAATAAAGGCTCTTTAAACCTTTCTTCCAGGCATCAAAATGAATTTTGTGTAGTTCTTTCTTATGAACATCCGCTGGCAAAAATAAATTTACTGACTGTGCCTGAGAAATAAATGGAGTTCTGTCACCACTTAATTCAATTATCCAATTTTGGTTAAGCTCAAATGCAGTTTTAAATACGTCTTTTTCAAGATCAGTTAAGAAATCCAGATGATTAACTGAGCCCTGATTAGTAGTAATTGTAGACCATGTTTCATCATCATTTTTACCATGCGACTGAAGAATTTCTTCTAAATATCTATTTCTAACATTAAAAGATCCTGAAAGAGTTTTGTGTGTATAGCTGTTTGCAGCAATAGGTTCTACTCCAGGTGAAGCACCTCCACAAATAATTGAGATTGAAGCTGTTGGAGCAATTGCTGTTTTATTTGAAAATCTTTCTTTGTAACCATACTCAGCTGCATCTGGACAAGCGCCTCTTTCTTCAGCTAAATCTTTAGAAGCTTGATTAACTTTTTCGTGAATATTTTTAAATATTTTTTTATTCCATGACTTTGCCATTACAGACTCAAGTGGAATTCTATTTTTTTGTAAAAATGAATGAAAGCCCATTACACCTAATCCAACACTTCTTTCTCTTTCAGCTGAATATTTCGCATCTTTAAATTGATCTGGTGCTTTATTAATGAAATCAGATAAAACATTATCTAAAAATCTCATCACATCACTAATCATGTCTGGATCATCTTTCCACTCATCATATTTTTCTAAATTTAACGAAGACAAACAACATACTGCTGTTCTATCTCTTCCATCTTTATCAATTCCTGTTGGTAAAGTTATTTCGCTACATAAGTTAGAAGTTTTAACAGTAAGATTTGCTAACTTATGATGTTGAGGAATTTGTCTGTTAACAGTATCAATATAAATTATATACGGTTCACCAGTTTCAATTCTTGCAGTTAATAATCTTATCCATAAATTTCTTGCTGAAATAGTTTGTTGAATACTGCCGTCTGCTGGACTCTTCAATGCCCATTGTTCATCAGTTTCTACGGCTCTCATAAACGCATCTGAAACTAAAACGCCATGATGTAAATTTAATGCTTTTCTATTTGGATCACCACCAGTAGGTCTTCTCATTTCAATAAACTCTTCTATCTCAGGATGATCTATTGGAAGATAACATGCTGCAGAACCTCTTCTTAATGATCCTTGGCTGATAGCCATAGTCAAAGAGTCCATAACTTTTATAAAAGGAATTATTCCAGAAGTTTTTCCAACTCTTCCTATTTTTTCACCTATAGATCTTAGGTTACCCCAGTAACTTCCAATTCCTCCACCCTTCGCTGCTAACCAAACATTCTCACTCCATAAATCAAGAATACCTCCTAAGCTATCAGATGCTTCATTTAAAAAACATGAAATTGGTAATCCTCTTTTTGTACCACCATTTGACAAAACTGGTGTTGCTGGCATGAACCAAAGGTTGCTTATGTAATTATAAATTCTTTGAGCATGTAAATTATCATCTGCATATGTACTTGCTACTCTTGCAAATAAATCTTGATAAGATTCGTTCAAACCTAAATATCTGTCTTTTAAAGTTGCTTTACCAAAATCAGTTAGATTTGTGTCTTTCGAACGATCAATTTTAATTATGATACCTTTTTCATTTTGAAATAATTCAGTTTCATTATTTAACGAGAAAAGATCAGGTTTATTTATTTTAGAAACTTCTTTAACTTCTGGGCTATATTCAGAGACAGCTTTTTTGAGGGCCTGAGAAAGAATCTTATTCATAAAAGTTTAATATATTTTGTTATTAGTACGAAAACAACTATATGTTGTAGGCGCTTATTGTAAATATACTATATAATCATTTAAACAATAGAACATTTATAGAACGCGACAATATAATAATCAACAAAAAAATAAAAAATTTTTCAAGAAATTAACATAATAAACAGTAAGAAACTAACTAATGAGCCAAAATATAAAAATAGATCCCTATGGTTTTAGAGAATATGACGCTCGTTGGTTGTATGAGAAAGATATAAACCAATCTGGGATAGAGAATCTGGGTAAAGGGCTAGGAACGCAAATAAAAATTCATACTAAAAAGGAAAATCCAAGAATCATAGTAGGACATGATTATCGCTCTTATAGTGAGGAAATAAAAACAGCTCTTAAAAAAGGATTAATATCTACAGGATGCAATATAGAAGATATCGGTTTGTCATTATCTCCAATGGTTTATTTTGCGCAATTTAATTTAGATGCAGATGCGGTCGCTATGGTTACAGCAAGTCATAATGAAAATGGTTGGACTGGTGTGAAAATGGGAATCAAAAAAGGGCTAACTCATGCACCTGAAGAAATGAAAGAATTAAAAGAAATTACTTTAAACGAAAAGTTCACAAAAGGTGAAGGTAGTGAAAAACAAATAAATGATTTTGATAAAATTTATAAGGATGACTTAATTAGTAAAAATAAAATTAAGAAAAAAATTAAAGCTGTGGCAGCTTGTGGGAATGGAACAGCGGGTGTTTTTGCTCCAGATATTTTAAGAGGTATTGGTTGTGAAGTAATTGAGTTAGATTGTAATCTAGATTGGAATTTTCCTAAATACAATCCAAATCCAGAAGATCTAGAAATGCTTCATGAAATAGCTAGAGCAGTTAAAGAAAACAATGCTGATATAGGTTTTGGATTTGATGGTGATGGAGATAGAGTTGGAGTTATTGACGATAAGGGTAATGAAATATTTTCAGATAAAATAGGTCTTCTGATAGCTAGAAATCTATCAAATAAACATAAAAATTCTAAATTTGTTGTAGATGTAAAATCAACAGGTTTGTATTCAAAAGATGCAAAATTAATTGAAAACAATTGTGAAACAATTTATTGGAAAACAGGTCATTCTCACATTAAAAGGAAAGTAAACACTGAAAAAGCATTAGCAGGCTTTGAAAAAAGTGGTCATTTTTTCTTTAATCAACCATTAGGTTTTGGTTATGATGATGGTATCAATTCAGCAATTCAAGTATGCCACTTATTAGAAAATCAAAATAAAAAAATGAGTGAAATTATGAGGGAGTTACCTAGTACATTTCAAACACCAACAATGGCACCTTTTTGCAAAGATGAAGAAAAATATATTGTTGTTGAAGAACTAGTTAGACAAATTAAAAATTTACAAGAAAACAAAACTGAAATAGATGGCCAAGTTATAAATGATATTTTAACTATTAATGGAGTTAGGTTTTCATTTGAAGATGGTTCTTGGGGGCTTATAAGAGCTTCTTCAAACAAACCATCTTTAGTAATTGTTACTGAAAGCCCAACATCAGATGAAAGAAAGAAAAAAATCTTTGATTTTATTGATAATTTGTTGCAAAAAACGGGTAAAGTTGGTGAATATGATCAGAAGATTTAATTTTTTAAATTATCTTCATCATTTTTATTTTCTAAATTATCGTTATCAGCTTTAGTTTCTAAATTATCGCCATCCTGATTGTTTTCTTGTTCAGGAATTTCATCGCTATAAAACTTTCTAACCAATTCCTCTTCTTTTAGCCGTTGTTCTTCATCAAATTTTTTTTCCCATTCTCTCATTCGCCTATTTTCCTCTTCAATTCTCTCTTTTTGAGCTATTTCAGCTAGTCGAATTCTTTCATTTTCTTCTTCAATTCTTTTTTGTCTTTCCTCCTCTATTTTCAATTCTCTTTCTCTTTGACGTCTTTCATTTTCTCGATTTATTCTCTCACGTTCTGCTTCTTTAAGTTCTTTTTCTTTAATTCTTAATTCTTCTTCCTTGGCTCTTTGCTCAGCTTCCTCTTGTAAAATCTGTTTTTGAATTTCTTGCTGTCTTTCGTTTTCTAGATCTCTTAATCTTTGCTCCATTTCTTTAAGTTTTTCTTGCTCATATTTCAGCTTTCTAGCTGCCTCTCTCAATCTTTGTTCTTCCTCAAGTCTATTTTTACTTTCAATTTCTTTTAATCTTAATTTCTCTTGTCTTTCCTTTTCTTTTTCATCTCTTCTTTTTTGAGCCTCTATCTCTTTATTTTTTAATTCCTCTTCTTTAATTTTAATATTTTCTTCTCTAATTCTTTGTCTCTCTAACATCTTCAGCCTTAAATCTTCTTGCTTAAGCTTTCTTGCTTCCTCTCTAAGTTTTCTTGTTTCTTCGTCTTTAATTTTTTTCTGTTCTATTTTAATTCTTTGAGCTTCTATTTTTTGTCTTTTTTCTTCATTCTTTTTTTCTTGTTTTTCATTTTCAATGATTAATTTTTTTTGAAAAAGGATTTTTTTTCTTTCTGCTTTGAGCTCATCTTGTTTAGCTTTTTTTGCTAGTTTTTTTTCTAAAATTGATTCTCTTTTTTTTTCTTTTTCTAATTGTTTTTGTAATGCTAAATCTTTTTTGACTTTGTTTTTTTTAAAATCTTCTAAAATTGAGGAAAACTTTTGTTTTGTTTTGTCGATTGGATCAAATAAATTTTTTTTAATATTTTTATTAATGTTTTTTATTGAAACCATTTTTAAAAGTATCAATTAGAATAATAACACTAAATATTATGTGTGGCTAATTTGAGTTTTTATTTAAGAGTAAATACAACTTAAGATTGTACGATTTTAAATTAGTTGATAAATAACATTTTCAACTAATAAGTGTTCATAAATATTTAAAGAATCACTTAGTTTGGATTAGTGAGGTGATGGAGGGAGACTGAAGTCACCTCTTTTTTTTTGCTTATTATAATTTTAAATATTCGTAAAAAAATTTAATCGACACCACTAAAAGAAAAATTCCAAAAAACTTACTAATTTTATTTTTATCGATACTATGAACTGTTTTAGCTCCTATCCTTGCCATGAAAGTTGTAATCGGTATAAAAATTAAAAAAGCAGGCAGATTTATAAAACCAATACTTAGTGGAAGACTTGAATTTAAATAATTTCCTGAAATTAAAAAACCTATTGCTCCAAATAAAGCAATTAAAAATCCTATAGCTGCTGCGCTTCCTATTGCTTTATTTATTGAATAACCAAAAAACTTTAGAATAGGAACATTCATTACAGCTCCTCCTATGCCCATAGGAGCAGATATAAACCCAACAAGAAAACCAAGAATTACTTTTAGATGTAATTTCATTTTAACAATTATGTTTTGTTTCTTTTCTTTTATTAATAATAAGTAAATTCCTAAAAATAAGATCATTATAGAAAAGAATAAAACCAAAGACTTGGTTTTTAAAGAAGCTGCAAAAACAGTACCAACAATAACACCTAGTACAACAAACAAGCCGTAATTCTTAACAATATCAAAATCAACTGCTTTAAATTTATGATGTGTTAAAACTGAAACTGTAGATGTTGGTATTATAATTGCAAAGGAAGTTCCTACAGCAAGGTGCATAACATATCGAGGATCAATTTCTAAAGAGCCAAAAATAAAATATAAAAAAGGAACAGTTATCAATCCTCCGCCGATACCGAATAATCCAGCAACAAAACCTACTGGTATAGCTGTTAAAGCCATTAATAAAATAATATAACTGTATTCGTTTATTAAAATTGAATTAAGCAGACTGCCCTTCTCTAGTATCTACATTATTATATTTAATTTTATCCATTATGTGGTCTATTTTTTTAACATCAGCATCTCTTACACACATGTTTTCACTTAAATATCTTTTCCAATAACTTGCTCCAGTTTGTCCATGAAATAAACCAAGAGTGTGTCTCATGATTTGATTTAACCTTGTTCCTTTTTTTAATTCTTCTTTAACATAAGGAATAAGTTGCTCAATTACATCTTGTCTGCTTGGAACATTATCATTGTTAAATATTTCTCTTTCAATATCTGCCAATAAATAAGGAGTATGATACGCAGCTCTTCCAATCATTACACCATCTGTTTTTTCTAAATGAGGTTTTATTTCATCTACAGAAGTTATTCCTCCATTGATAATAATCTCTTCATTAGGAAAATCTTCTTTTAATTTATAAACATATTCATATTTTAAAGGTGGAATATTTAAATTTTGCTTAGGTGTAAACTTACCCAACATTGCTTTTCTTGCATGAATGATAAAAGTTTTAACTCCAGTTGTTTTTAGGGTAGAAATAAAACTATGTAAATTTTCATAATCTTCTACATCATCGTAACCAATTCTTGTTTTTATAGTTACTTGCAGTTTTGTAACTGATTGCATTTTACTTAAACAATCAGCAACCAAATTTGGTTCTTTCATCAAACAAGCACCAAATCTATTTTTTTCAACTTTTTTACTAGGACAACCTAAGTTTAGATTAATTTCATCATAACCAAAATCTTCGCCTATTTTAGTGGCTTCAGCTAAAAGTTTTGGAGAAGAGCCTCCTAATTGAAGTGCTACAGGTTTCTCGTTAATATTAAATTCTAATAACTTTTTCTTATCTCCTCTATTTATAGCTTCATCGACTATCATCTCAGTATAAAGAAGAGTATTTTTGGATATTAATCTAAGAAAATATCGTTCATGACGATCTGTACAATCCATCATAGGAGCAACTGATACTTTCCTATTCATGATATGACTTTATATTATTTTTTTAAGAGTTTGAAGCTTCTGTATCTTCTGAAGTTACATCCGCTTCTTGGTTTTCTGATTCTGATACTTCATCTAAAGAAACTTCCCCTTGCTCATTCATAGTTTCTTCTCCTACTGAATTATCAAGTTCCGCTGTAGCTGTTTCAGATAGCTCAGCCAAATCTTCTTTTGTTACTTGAATTTTTTCTGGAGTTTTCCTTGCTCTTTTAGATGGTAAAATTGGGGTACCACTTTTTGATATTTCACCTTTATATAGATTTTCAAAATCATCACCTATTTCTTCGTCATCCTCAGCAGTATCGTCAACTTGCTCAACATGTTTTCTAAGTTTATAAACAGCGCTGTCAGTTAAATCTGAAACTTTAATTTTTTCTTCTGCAATTTCTCTTAATGAAATAACCGTATTTTTGTCGTTATCTCTATCAATTGTTGGTTCTATTCCTGCATTAAGTTGAGTAGCTCTTTCTTTAGCAACTAGTACTAATTCGTAAGGGCTCTCTACTTTATCTATACAGTCTTCTACGGTAACTCTTGCCATGCGCAGTATCTACACAGTGAGTCTTTAAAAATCAAGATCTATTTTATAAATAATTTGGATTTAGCTTATTTTTAACTAAATAAAGAAGAATAATTGAGCCAAAGATATAAGTACCTGAAACAACGGCTATCTGTTCAATTGAAAAACCAATATCAATCAAAAATCCAAATAAAGCTGTACCAAAAGCTGTTGAAAATACCATTAGTGCAGTTGTTAAGGCCTTTATAGATCCAATATATTTAACACCATAAATCTCAGCCCAAGTTGAGGAACCAAGTACGTTTGCCAAACCATTGGTTACCCCCACTAAACCAAAAAATATAAAAGAAGACAGCGGTGCATTAAAATAGTAGAGAACTATAGTGCCAAAAAGAAGTGGGATATTCATATAGATTAATAATTTTCTACTTGAAAATTTGTCAATTAAAAAACCAGATATAAAAAGAGTAATCACTGATAAAATAGAGTAAGCCATAAATGATTGTGCAATCACATAAGGTCCCCACCCTTTAGAAGAAGATATAAAAGACTGATAAACAAAAGATCCTGTTGCAATCCATGGCATTGCTAACATCGTCATACAAATGATGTAAAATCTATAATCTTTTAAAACTTCTATTCTTTTCCATTGTTTAATTTCTTTATAATTCTCTTCTGTTTTAAATTTTTCTCTCGTATCAAGCTTTACGTCTTTAACTAAAAGAAAAGTTGAAATAGGTAAAATAAGTATAACTAAAATAGATATTGAGACCCAAATATCTCTCCATTCTATAAAAGTTAATAAAAAAACAATTAAAACCGGCATTATAAATTCAGCCAATGACAATCCTAACCAACCTGTACTTAAAGCCCTACCTCTATTTTTTTCAAAAAAACGAGATATGGTTGTTGTTGCTGTGTGACTTGATAAACCTTGTCCAGATAAACGCATTAAAAAAATTCCTATAAATAAAAAAATAACAGATGAAATCTTTGAAAATATAAAGCAGGAAGCTGATAAAAAAATTATTACATAAGATGCAAACTTTAATATATTTACATCATCAATTTTTTTTCCAATCCAAACTAAAACAATACTACTTAATAAAGTGGCTGATGCATAAATTGAGCCAAATTGTCCATGTGTAATTGATAAGGCGTCTCTAATACTAGAATTAAATAAGCCAAGAAAAAAACTCTGTCCAAAACTTGAAAAAAATGTAAAAATAAATCCAAATACAATTACTTTTAAACTTAAACTTTTAAACATAGAAAAAAATTATGACTTGTAATGTTGCTTTCATAGGTCTTGGGGTTATGGGCTACCCAATGGCTGGTTATATATCAAAAGCCGGACACAATGTAACTGTTTTTAATAGAACAAAATCAAAAGCTGAAAAATGGATTGGTGAATATAAAGGTAAAATGGCAGAATCACCTGCTGAAGCAGCAAAAGGTGCTGAATATATTTTTACATGTGTTGGTAATGATAACGACTTAAGAGAGGTAACGTTTGGAGAAAATGGTGCTTTTAAAAATATTCAAAAAGGTGCTGTGTACATAGATAACACCACTGCTTCAGCAACTATAGCAAGAGAGATCCATGAATACGCAAAAAAAAATGGATTTGGTTCTTTAGATGCTCCAGTGTCTGGAGGACAAGCTGGTGCAGAAAATGGAGCTCTGACTGTAATGATAGGTGGCGATCAAGCGGACTTTGACAAAGCTAAAGATAAAATTGATTGTTATAGTAAAAAAATGAAATTACTAGGATCAGCTGGCAGTGGTCAGTTAGCTAAAATGGTAAATCAAATTTGTATTGCAGGTTTAGTTCAAGCATTGTCTGAAGGAATTAATTTTGGAATGAAAGCTGGACTTAAAATGGAGGACGTTATTGAAGTCATCTCTAAAGGAGCAGCACAATCATGGCAAATGGAAAATAGATATAAAACAATGATTGACGATCAATTTGATTTTGGATTTGCTGTAGATTGGATGAGAAAGGATTTAAAAATTGCGATGGATGAGGCAAAAAATAATGGCTCACTTCTTCCTGTTACTGAATTGGTTGATAAATACTATGGTGAAGTCCAAGAAATGGGTGGTAATAGATGGGATACCTCAAGTTTAATAAGACGATTTAGGAAGTGATATGCAACCCTCATATTATGAGGATTTTTCCGAAATAAAAAAAAAGATTTGGTCAATGCTAGATAATGCAGTGACAGATAGAAGTTCCCCATTTAGAATACCAGTATTTATCTGTGGTAATCAGAATGATTTAGATGGTAGAATTGTAGTTCTTAGAAAATCAGATCAATCAAATAATCTCATTCAATTCCATAGCGACATACGCTCAGATAAAATTGAAAAATTAAAAGCTAATAAAAATGCTGCGCTGTTATTTTATGATAAGGATGAAAAAATACAGGTTAGATTAAAAGTGGAATGTATTATTAATCATAACAACGAAATTACTAAAGAATCTTGGTCTAAAACCCAGCATATATCTAGAAAATGTTATTTAGTTGATAATGGCCCAGGAACTGAATCAGATCTACCAACCTCTGGACTAAAACCAGAATTAGACAATTTTGATTATACAAAAGAGCAAAGTGAAGAAGGTTATAAGAATTTTACTGTTATTCAGTGTAAAATTAAATCCATAGAATGGCTTTATTTAGCAGCTAAAGGTCATCGAAGAGCAAAATTTAATTTGGAAAATAATAAAGATACTTGGCTAATTCCATAGATGGTTACTGGATATATATTCACAGCATTTCTTATAATTTTAGGTTTAGCTGTAATGAGATTTGGCAGCATTCATTTTAAAAAATTTAAAGAGGGTAAAACCAAAATTAAATCAAAGTTAAGTGGACAAATTTCTTTTTTAATTTTATTTATAGCAATAATTGGATTGATTATTTATTCAGTGAACGATCTATTATTTAATTAAATAAATTATTATTTCAAATACCTTTAATAATTATATTTGTACCCTCAGAATTATCTAATCTTATTTGTTTTATTGGTTTGTATTCTTCAGAATTGTACCATTCTAATGCTTTTTCATATGTAGGAAATTTAAGAATAATAATTCTAGGAAAATTTGTTTCGCCATCAAAAATTTGAAATTCACCAGCTCTTACCAAAAATTCTCCACCAAATTTTTTTACAAGTGGATTAACTTTTTCAACATACTCTTTATAATTTTCAGGATTAGTTATTTTTAATTGAGCTATCACATAACCTGATGGCATATTTTCCTCCTAAAATTCTAATTTATCTAAACAATTCAATGAATTTTCGTGACTATATTTACTTAATCTTCTTGTTGTTACACAACCTTTTAAATAAGGAAGTAACTGAGGGTCTAATTCTGTTGGGGTTAAGTATACACTTTTCTTTAAATCCATTGGACAATTTGAATTAGAATGACCGTAATATTCAGTATTTTTTTTATCAATATTGTTTGCATCACCCCCCATATCACTCATGATATCTCCACTATATTTTAAGTGATCATTTTTTCCCCATCTACTATTTTTTTCTGTTACTGCACCAGGGGCACATAACTGCACAAAACCTAGGGCATGAAATATTTCATGAAGATGATGCTTCCACGAGTCTTGAGTACCGTGACCCAAGTATGTAACACCAGATATAATTTCAACATTTCCTTTGTCTCCAAATAGCATTGCTTGCCCAACTTGTCCTCTTTCATCTCTATATTTGTCCTGATAAAAAATGGTATAAATTTTTTTGGGATGGTAAAACCCATTTTTAACTGCCATTCCTGTTAGATATGTAGCTGCATCATCAGCATTTATTTGTTTTTTTGTCCTATCAACTCTCAAAAAACTTACATCAAGTTTACCATCTTTAGTTAAATCTAATCTTAATTCTTTTCCTTTTGTTTTCTTTTTCATATTTTTGTTGGCCTTAAAAACAACTTTTTCGATTATTCCTTTTACATCAAATTGCTTATCTTTAGAGTCGGCAGCTAAAATATATATAGCATGAATTTGATAATCATCTGTCACATCTTCCTGATCAAATAAATAACGTCCTGGAATCTCGTCTTCTTTCTTTTTAAATTTAAGTTCCTTTTTTTGATTTTTATATTTTATAAAATCATTTTCGCTTGATTTTACGTTCCAACGTCCATCAAATGTAAAAGCTATATCTTCTTCTGCAGTTTCATTGTTTTGTTTTTTTGCCAATGTTTTTTTAAGCATTGCCATTCTTCTTTCAGATAATTGCCAAACTATGTTTTGATTTTCCGAAAAAAGGAAACATTCCCCTGTACCGCGCTTTTTAGAATGTTTAGTGCAATTTTTAAAAGCTTTTGTGTGAGCTTTTTCAATGTTTTTAGAGGATTGCCAAGTCCACGAATATTCTCCGCTTGAAGTATCGCATGCTAAATACACCACTCCTTTAAGTTTTGGTTTTTTTTCTAGGTATTCTTTAAGCTCAAAGTAAGCATCTAGCGCACCTACTGCACACTTCAGACTATTAATTTTTCCTGGTTCTTTAATATCAGCTTGAGAATAATTAAATAATGAAAAAAATAACAATATTAAGAATAAAAATATTTTCATTTAAAATATTGATTTAGAGTATTTTTTCCAATTATCTTGGTAATGTTTCGTATTTTCAAACACTGCTTTTTTTTCTTCCTCTGAAACTTCTCTAATAACTTTACCTGGAGAGCCTACAACCAAAGAGTTATCCGGTATAACTTTATTTTCTGTAATTAGAGTTTTAGCTCCGATAATACAATTTTTTCCAATGTTAGCTTTATTTAAGATAACAGCTCCAATTCCAATTAAACTGTTGTCTCCAATAGTACATCCATGAAGCATAACTAAATGGCCAACAGTAACATTTTTTCCTACTTTTAGTGGGCAGCCTGGGTCAGTGTGCAAAACACTTCCATCTTGTACATTGGATCCTTCACCAATATGAATATTTTCAATATCTCCTCTAAGTACAGCATTAAACCAAATACTTGTATTTTTTTCTAAAGTAACATCTCCAATTATTGTGGCATTAGGAGCTACCCAATTTTCGCCAGAGTTTTTTGGTTTTTTATCTTTTAAATCATAAAACATAATCTATATATTTTACATTATGCCTATACAAACTCCAATATGTGATTTTGGTCAAAAAGCTATTCCATTTGAATTAAAATCTACTGATAATAAAATTCTTTCTTTAAATGATATCATGGGTGAAAATGGAACTTTGATAATGTTCATTTGCAATCATTGTCCATATGTAAAAGCAATTACAAAAGAATTAGTTGAAGATTGTAGTGAATTGAAAAAAATTGGTATTAACTCAGTTGCTATCTGCTCAAATGACTTTATTAATTATCCAGACGACTCATTTGATAACATGATCAAGTTTTCAAATGAAAATCATTTCAATTTTCCTTACTTACATGATGAAACTCAAGAAATTGCTAAAGCATATGATGCTGTATGTACTCCAGATTTCTTTGGCTACAATAAAAATCTAGAACTTCAATACAGAGGACGATTAAGAGAACTTAAAAAGTTTATTCCAGTTAAAGACGGAGAAAGTGATCTGCTAACAGCTATGAGACAAATAGCTGAAACTGGAAAAGGTCCTAAAGATCAAATACCCAGTGCGGGCTGTGGTATTAAATGGAAGTATGATTAATGTATCTAATTGTAACTAGATCATTCCCACCTGAGCTTGGTGGTATGCAAAATCTAATGTGGGGTCTTTCAAGAGAACTATCTAAAAACTTCATGATAAAAGTTTTTGCAGATCATATAGAAGGTCATAAAGAATTTGATGAGCAAGCCTCTTTTTCGATCGAAAGAGTTGGAGGAATTAAACTACTTAGAAAATATAGAAAAGCACAATTAATTAATGAATATATCAAAGAAAATAAAATAGATGGAATTATTGCTGATCATTGGAAAAGTTTAGAGCTTATTAAAACTTCTAAGAAAAAATACTGTTTAATTCATAGTAAAGAAATCAACCATCCTAAAGGTTCTAGTCAAAATAATAGAGTGGTTAGCGTTTTAAATAATGTTGAAAAAGTTATAGCAAATTCTCAGTTTACAAAAGATCTAGCGATAGAACTTGGTGTTAATGCAAATAAAGTAATTGTAATAAATCCAGGTGTGGATCCTGCTGAAGAATTAAATAAAAAAACTTTAGATAAAGTTGAAAGTATACTTAAAGTTAAAAATCCAAGACTAATTACAGTTTCGAGATTTGATAAGCGTAAAAATCATGAAAAAATAGTTATGGCTTTGAGAAATTTGAAACAAATATATCCTGACATTGTTTACATTTGTGTTGGATATGGAGAAGAGGAAGAAAATATTAAAAATCTAGTAAAAGAGCTAGATCTTGAAGCACAAGTTATGTTTTTTAAAGATATTAGTAATGATTTAAAAAATGCTTTAATTTCAAAATCAGATATCTTTGTAATGCCATCTATAATCTATAAAAAATCAGTTGAAGGTTTTGGCATAGCGTATGTTGAGGCTGCACAATACGGTGTTCCATCGATTGGTGGTAAAGATGGTGGAGCTGCAGATGCAATTAATCATGAAAAGACTGGTTTAATATGTGATGGAAATAGCCTCGATGATATTTATTCATCAATTAATTCAATGTTGGAAAATAAAAAATATTTAGAGCTTGGAAAAAATGCAAAAGAATTTGTGAATAAATTTCAATGGTCAAAAATAATTGAAGAATACAAAAAGATACTCAATTGATTTCAAACAATAAATTAGCAATTTTTTTAATTATTATCTCAGTTTTTTGTGGAACATTAATGTTAACCTTTTTAAAATTAGCACAAGAGGAAGTTAATGTTTATGTTGCTGGATTTTTTAGATTTTTATTTGGTTTACTGATTATTTTTCCGTATATGTTAAAATCTAAATTTACAGTTTTTAAAACCAATCATCATAAAAAACATTTTTTAAGAGCGGTTTTAAATTTACCTTCAATGCTGTTATATTTTTCAGCTTTAGTAATGATGCCAATTGAAAAAGCTACAGCAATATCTTTTGTGGTTCCTTTCATAGTAACAATACTGGCAGTTTTATTTCTAGGAGAAAAAATTTACATTTACAGGAGTTTTGCACTAGTTTTAGGATTTATAGGAATGTTAATAATTTTAAGACCAGGAATAATTGAAATTTCTCTTGGAGTTTATATGGCACTGGCATCGTCTTTTATGTGGTCAATAGTGATTATAATTACAAAAACTATCGCAAAAGACGATAGTTCGATTACGATTTTATCTTATGGATACACGTATATGACAATTTTTAGTTTCATTATTGCGTTGTTTTATTGGCAAACACCTAGTTTTCAAACTTTGATTTATTTATTTTTTGCAGGTTTATTTGGTACATTGTTACATCTTTGCATTAATCACGCATACAAATTAGTAGATGTTAGTATGACACAACCATACTCATTTCTAAGTTTAGTCTTCGCTTCTTTAATAGGCTACTATGTTTTTAGTGAAACACCTGACCTCTTCACTTGGATTGGTGCTAGTGTTATATTTTTAGGTGTTTTAATCATGTCATATCGTGAAATGAAACTTGATAAAGAAATTATTAGAAAACGAATAGATATTAAATCTTAATTTTTCTTCTTAAAGGTTTTGTAAATATGCCAAATCACAATTAAAATTGTAGTTGCTAGGATGCATGCAGTTAATGTTCTGTCCCACAAAAATTCCCACGAACCATTGCTTAATAATAAAGATCGTCTCAAGTTTTCTTCCATCAATCCACCTAAAACAAAAGCTAATATTAAAGGTGGCATTGGAAAATCATATAATCTTAAAAAAGTTGCAACTACAGCAATCCCAATCATTAAATAAATATCAAAATTATTAAATGACATTACATAAATCCCAGTAACAGAGAAAAATAAAATAAGAGGAATTAAATAATTTTTAGGAACAGCAAGAATTCTAGCTATATAAGGAATGAGTGGTAAGTTTAATATAAGAAGAATTACCATTCCAATATACATAGACATAATTATTGACCAAAAAATCTCTGGATTAGTCATATAAAGTCTAGGACCAGGCTGAACACCAAAACCTAAAAGAGCACCTAGCATTACAGCTGTAGTTCCACTTCCAGGAATTCCTAAAGTAAGCATTGGAACGAAAGAACCTGAACAAGCAGCATTATTTGCAGTTTCTGGTGCAGATAAGCCATTTACACTCCCTTTACCAAATTTTTCTTTTTCTTCATCACTGACAACGTTTCGTTCCATTCCATAAGCTAAAAATGAAGCAATAGTTGCACCAGCTCCTGGGAGAACACCAATTAAAAAACCAATCACTGATGATCTTGGTATTGTTTTATACATTTTTGTACGTTCTTCTTTATTAATTCTAATTGAACCAAGTTCTGTTAATGAAACTTGTTTAGCAGCATCAGTTGGATCGTTTCTTTTTAAAATAATTGTCAAAGCTTCACTCATTGCAAAGGTTGCCATCACAACTAGTACGAAACTAATTCCGTCAGTTAAGTTCATATTATTAAATGTAAATCTTGTGATATCAGACAAACTATCTTGGCCGACAGATGCCAACATCAATCCAAGTACTACCATCATCATTGCTTTTAAAAATTGTCCTTTAGATGAAAAAGCAGCAATTGCAGTTAAACCTAAAATCATTAAAGCAAAATAGTCTGGTGACCTAAAAGACAAACTTACTTTTGATAAACTTGGTGCCATAAACAATAAATAAATTGCAGATAAAGTTCCACCTGCAAACGAACTCCAGGCTGCAATCGCTAAAGCTTTACCCGCTTTACCTTGTTGTGCCATAGGATAACCATCAAATGAAGTTGCAACAGTTCCAGGAACACCAGGTGCATTTAATAATATAGAAGAAGTAGAACCACCAAATACTGCTCCATAATAAACTCCAGCCATCAAAATTAATCCTGTTGCAGGATCAAAACCATAAGTAATTGGTATCATTAATGCGATTGCTGTCATTGGACCAAGACCAGGAAGCATTCCAATGATTGTTCCAAAAAAACAACCAACCATAACCATTAATATATTTTGAAACGTAAGTGCAGTTGTTAATCCAATTAATATTCCTTCAATCATCCCATAACTCCAATTAACTGTAAGAATGGATCTCTCAAATAAATATCAAGAATACCATGAAGGAGATACATAAATGCAGCAACAAATGGAAAAGATAATAAAAACATCAAAATCCATCTTCGTTCTCCTAAGAAATAATATGAAGCAAATAAAAATAAAGAAGTAGTTAAAAAATAACCAACTTTTAAAATTGTGGCTCCATAAATAATTGCAATCAGTATAAGTATACCTGTTTTTTTGTATTCTAAGTTTTTATGATCAACTTTAATAGTATTTGTGTCTGGTAAAATAAGTTTTAATCCAGAAAAGAATAATCCTGCATAACCTAAATAAATTGGAAAAGTTCGTGCATTAAATGGTGCATTTTCATCAAATGCAAAAACTTGAATTTGGTAAGCAGTATATAAATAAAATGCTGAAAAAATAAAAAAGAGCAGTGATATAATTTTTGTAGTATTTATATTCACTGCTCTAATTTTAAATAATCCTAAGGATTATATCACTCCTAGTTTTTTCATAAGAGCTGTCATTTCTTGAGTTTGTTTTTCTAAGAAAGAAACAAACTTGCCTTCTGGGTTGTAAATATTAACCCAAGCATTTCTTGCTCTGACAGTTTCCCATTCAGGAGTTTTTTGTACATCGCCCAGCATTTTTGCAATAGCTGATCTATCAGCATTGCTCATACCTGGAGGGCCAAAAAAACCTCTCCAGTTAACGAATTGTACATCATATCCTTGTTCTTTAAGAGTTGGTGCATCTGGTGCATCAGAAACTCTTGAAGGCGCAGTGATACCAATAATTCTTACTTGGTCTCTTGCACCCATCAATTCACCTAAACCAGTTGATATGATTTGAGTTTCTCCAGATAAAAGTCCAGCTAAAGCTTTTCCACCAGCATCATAAGGAATGTATTGAACAGCATTCGGATCTGCACCTGCAGCTTGAAAAGCTAAAGCACCAATTAAATGGTCCATACTTCCTCTTACTGATCCTCCGGCCATTTTAACTGAATTTGGATCTTTTTTATATGCATCAACTACATCTTTAAAATTTTTAAAAGATGAGCTTTTTGCAACTGCGATAGCACCGTAGTCACCAATTACACCAGCTATTGGCACTACATCTTTATAAGATAAAGTTCCACTTCCTTTTACGTAACCTTTGTGTCTAGTAATTGATCTTAATACTAATGGTGTTGATTGAACTAAAACTGTATTAGCAGGTTTAGTATTGATCATGTAAGCTAAAGCTTTACCACCACCACCACCTGACATATTTTCAAATGATGCACTACTTAACATTCCAGCTTTTGTTAAAGCTTCTCCAGTACCTCTAGCGGTTCCATCCCAACCACCACCAGCACCACCACCAATTACAAAGTGCAATTTGTCAATTGCTAATGAGCTTGTAGTTGTTGCTGAGAATAATAGGATTGCTGAGAACAATACTGAAACTATTTTTTTTAAGTTTTTCATTATTTACTCCTCTCTAATTTAAAAATGTAAGTTAATTATAGTCTTAATCTTTATTCAACCTCTAATTAAGTAACACAACTTTTAATTGAAAGCATATTCTCAAAAATAATATTAATAAAAACTTAGAATTTTATTAATTTTAAAAATTAAATATTCACTTTATTTACTAATATATTTTTTCTTATCTTTTACATAGTAGATGATAGAAGCTTAATGAATGATTAAATATCAAATCAAATCTTATCTTGAAAATGTTAAACAAGTATTTTCAATTAAATTTATTTCTGTACTGATAATTTCTTTTCCTAGCGCAATTATTGCTGACTATTTTAATATTCCACTAGCTTGGTTTTTAGGACCTATGATTGTTACCTCAATTGCTGCTTTATCAGGTCTTAAAATCATTATGCCAAAAATTGTATTAAGTTTTATCTTGATAATTTTGGGTTTGCATATTGGAAATTACATAGACCAAAATCTATTTAATCAAATGCTTGGTTGGATTTGGACTTCATTAATTATGTTAATCTACATAATAATTTGTATTTTAGTTGTCGCTAAATATCTCCAAAAATTTCCAAGTTATGGAGAAAAAGCCTCAATATTTTCAGCAGCTCCTGGCGCACTGGGTCCTTTAATGATTTTAGCAGAAAATGAAAAAACAGATTTATCTCAAGTTGCAACTTCTCACTTAATTAGATTAATTATCATAATAACTGTCATTCCATTTATTATAGTTAATAATACTGACAACAATGTTTTGTTAAATGACGACTTCAATTATTTTGCTCAAAATCATTTAAATTTAATTTTACTTATTATTGCATCCTTTTTTTTTATTTTTGTTTTTGATAAAATTAGAATTCCAGCAGCTTTACTATCTGGGACATTATTTGCGAGTGGTTTGTTACAAATTACAGATATAGCCTCATACAAATTACCAGATGAAACAGTAAATTTTTGTCTACTAATACTTGGCTCTTCAGTTGGATGTAGATTTGCAGAAAAAACTGTTAAAGAGATAGCTAATAATTCTCTTCATAGTATTGTAGCTACTACTATTTTGGTAGTATTAGGTTTAGCTGCAGCCTATGTTGCAACATTCTTTGTTGAGACAAATATTTTAACTCTAATCTTATCTTTTAGTCCTGGAGGGATTTATGAGGTGGCAGTTATAGCAATTGCTTTTGATTTAGACCCAGACTTTGTTGCTTTTCACCATATCATAAGACTACTTTTCATACTTTTCACAGTCCCTATATTCTTAAAAGTATTAGAAAAAATTAAGAAATAATTTCAGAAAGTCTTTCAAAAACTTTTTCTGCTGATAGTTTGGATAATTCAGGAGCTTGTATTGCTTTAAAATTTTCTCTTTCAATACTTACTTTAAAAGGAGTTGTGTGAGATCCAAATAAAGCAATTCCTTTTGAACCTAAATGAGCTGTCATATGTGCTGGTCCAGTATCGTTTGCAATAACAAATGAGCTATCTTTAATTAATGTTGCTAACTGAGAAATATCTAAAGCTTTACCATTATCTAAAACGCAAAGTGCATTAATATTTGATGCATCTATAATTTCACTCGGTCCAGGTGCAATTACTACTTTAAATTTATTTTCTGATTTTTCATTAATCATAGAAATTAACTCATTATAATAAGGCCATTTCTTTGAAGTTAAATGAGGCGAACAAAATGGAAAAAGGAGAATATATTTATCTAATCGATGGTGATTTTTTATTTGAGATATGTCAGTTGTGCTCCATGAAAAATCAGGTTTCAAAGTATGATTTGTATTTATGCCTGAATTTTTTAATTGATATTCAAATCTAGATAGAACAGAGTCTTTATCAAAATCTTGTTTTGTGGTTCCTTCAGGTAATGTTGTATCAGTAGATGACCAAGTATCTTTATTTGCTTTTGGAAATAAAATTTTTTTATAAAAAGCTGTTCTACTTGAGTTCTGTAGATCATAAACTTTAGAAAAATTATATTTTTTTATCTTTTTCATTAATGAATATAAATAAATTAGGTTTAGTCTTGATAATCGCTTATCTAAAATAACGTCAGAAATATGTGGATTTTTTTTAAACAAATCAAAGTATGGTTTAGTTGTGAGCAAATAAATTTCATCTCCTTTATGATTCTCAGAAATATCTTGAATTGCACCACAAGCTTGAGCTATATCCCCCAAAGATCCATGTTTAATGATTAAAATATTAGACATATTTTTAACAATTTAACATAGTATAAAATTTAATGAATAAAATTATAGTAGAAATATCTGTAGGCGAGCTTTTAGACAAAATTTCAATCTTAGAAATTAAAAAAGAAAAAATTAAAGATCCTAAAAAACTAAAATTTATATCGAATGAACATTCGATTCTTAAAGATCAATTGGAAAAAAATGTTAAATCTGATGATAAACTAAATAAATTATTCCAAGATTTAAAAGAAATTAATGCCAAGTTGTGGGTTATAGAAGATGACAAAAGAGATTGTGAAAAAAATAAGGACTTCGGTGATAAATTTATAAAATTATCTAGAGATGTTCATTTTTTAAATGATGATAGAGCAAAAATTAAATTAGAAATGAATAATCACACTGGTTCAAGCATTAAAGAAATTAAAGAATATACTAGCTACTAAAAACTTTAGGAAACCAATCATCTCTCATCAAATCCCCTGTTTTTAAATTAATTCCATCAAATGGAGGTGAGGTTGGCCCACCTCTTTCAATATATTTCACATCATCTCCTATAAATCGCATCGAAAATGCTCTTCGTGATTTTGAGTTATTGTTTCCTGTTGAACCATGTACAATTTTAAAATTAAATAAAACAGCATCCCCTAAACTTAGTTCTGGAATTAAAATATTTTTTTCAAATTCTTTTGAAGGAGGTAAATCCATAAAAGAACTATCATCATCATACCAAGATTTATTATTTGACCATTTTATGGGTCTAATTAACTTTGACCATTTGTGAGAACCTAGAATTAATTTAAGATTATTTTTCTGATCAACTTCATCTAATGGTATCCAAAAACTTCCGGTATCGTTACCATCAACACAGTAATAAGGCATATCTTGATGCCATGGTGTCTCTTTATGAGTACCTGGATCCTTTATAAAAATGTGATCATGAAAAATTTGAGTAAATTTAGAATTAGTTGCCTCTGCAACTATTTGAGCTCCAGGTGAATTATATAAACAATCCTTGAATTCTTCTATTCTTTCCCAATTACAATAATCCTCAAAAAATCTTCCATTGTCATCAGTTACATTTTCTCTACCATGTTTACTTGGATTGTCTAAAACTTTTTGGAATCCTTTTCTAAGTGGCTCAATCCAATCTTTAAATAAATCCTTAATTATTATAACACCATCATTTTGATAATCTTTAATTTGTCTATCAGATAAAAACATATTTATTGTTGAAAGCTATACTTTTTCTCTAAATATTTAATCACATTATGAATGATAAAAGTCATGAACAAATAAATTCCACCAGCAACAATAAATACTTCGATTGGTTTAAAAGTTGTTGAAATTATATATTTAGCAACACCCGTCAAATCCATTAAAGTTACCGTACTTGCTAAAGAAGTTCCTTTCATCATCAATATAATTTCATTTCCGTATGCAGGAAGTGATTGTCTAATGGCAATTGGAATTTGAATTTTGTAAAAAATAATCTTATTTGATATACCTAAACTCTTTCCAGCTTCAATAATGCCTGGTTTTATTGTTTGAAATGCTGATCTTAAAATTTCTGAGGTATATGCGCCAGTGTTTAATGTGAATGCTATTATTGCACACCAATAAGGTTCTTTTAAAATTACCCATAGAAATGTTGTTCTTAAATATTCGATTTGTCCTAACCCAAAATAAATTATGAAAATCTGAACCAATAATGGTGTTCCTCTAAATATATATGAATAGCCATAAGCAAATTTATTAATAAAAATATTTTTATTTAATCTTAAAATTGCAAAAAAAAGACCTAAGAATAATCCAAAGAATAATGATGCAGATAATAATTTTAAAGTAACTACTGTTGCTCCTAAAAGTTTAGGGAAACTATTGATCATTAAATCAAAATCCATTAATACCCCTTGCTATACCTAACTTCTAACTTGTTGATTAATTTCATGCTCACATAAGTAAGCATCAAATATAAAACTGCTGCAAATGAATAGAAGAATAATGGATCTCTAGTAGATCCTGCCGCAATATAAGACTGTCTCATTATTTCAACCAAACCCGTAACTGAGATAAGAGAGGTATCTTTTAAAGTTATTTGCCAAACATTGCTTAAATTTGGAATAGCTAATCTTAACATCTGGGGTAGTATTATTTTATAAAATTGCCCAAACTTATTTATTCCAAGTACCTTTGCAGCTTCAAATTGACCTTTATCTATTGATTGAATTGCGCCTCGAAATACTTCTGTTGAATAAGCTCCAGAAATAATTCCAATAGCCATTGAACCAGTAATAAATGCATTAATTTCTATATATTCATAATAACCAAAGATAGAAGCTACATACATTATTGCACCACTTCCCCCAAAGAAGAAAAGATAAATAACTAATAGTTCAGGTACTCCACGAATAACTGTGGTATAAAAATTACCAACTAAATTTAAAGTTTTATATTTTGAAAGTTTTAAAGGCGTAAATATTAATGCAAAAAAGAAACCAACCAACATTGCTGTAATCGATACAGCAATTGTCATCAGGGTTGCGTAAAATAACTCGTCACCCCAACCTGTTTTACCAAATGCGAGAAGTTCCATATAGATTGGCGACTATATATTATAGTCGCCAGATCTGAAATGAATTACATAGAAGCGTCGAAGCCAAAGTGCTTAATAGCAAGTTTGCTAATAATTCCTTGTTTTCTAGCTTTGTTAATTGCTTTATTGAAGTCTTTTAAGATTTTGGCATCTCTTTTTCCTATAGCACTATCGCTAGCTTGTCTAATACCAACACCTACACCATTACCAAATGCACCACCTGAAAAAGTTGGTCCAACTAATACTACTGGTTTACCAGATTTGTCTGCATAATCAGTAAATGCCACTGCTGCTGCTAAAGCAACATCACATCTTCCAGATGTTAAATCTAGATTAACTTCATCTTGAGTTTTATAAGTTCTTACATTTATACTTCCCACATCACCTGACTCTAAAAAGTTTTGGTGAATTGTTCCTGTTTGAGTACAAACAGTTTTACCCGCAAGTGCGTCTGTTAAAGTTTTAAGAGCTTTTTTAACATCAGATCCACCCAATGATAAATTAATACCTTCTGGTGTATCCATGCCCTCTAAACTTGAACCTTTCATTACCGCAAGAGACGCTACTTCATCAGCATAACCTTGTGAAAAAGTAATTGTTTTTTGTCTTTCTGCGGTAATAGACATACCAGCCATAATCGCATCAAATTTTCTCATTACTAAAGCAGGTATCATTCCATCCCAATCTTGTTCTACAATAGTGCACTCATATTTCATGATCGCACAAAGTTCTTGAGCAAGTTCAACCTCAAAACCAATAAGATTTCCTGAAGCATCTTTTGAATTCCATGGAGGGTAAGCGCCTTCAGTTCCAATTTTTATTTTCTCAGCAGAAACATTTCCAATGATAAATAAAGAAGCAAGAACTGTTAAAATAGTTTTTTTGAATATATTCATTATTTTCTCCTTTAATTAAGAAGAATTATTTCACAAATTTAAATAATAAAAAAGAAAAATTAATGATTAATTGATGAAGAAAAATTCCAAGAGCAATCAAAGCTTGGTATGTAAACTCTTGCTAATTTTGCGTTTCCAAAATTTTGGTTAAAAACATTCAGCCAATTTTCAACCTGTTGTGGTTTTTTGTCCTGACTCCCTACTTGAGCTGTAATAACTCCCTTTGGTTTTAATATTCTGACTAATGAGTCCATATTTTTTGCAGCTAAATCTATGCAAAATTGATCATCATTAAGATCTACAAATATATGATCGTAAGTATCATCATTTACAGATTTAATACTTTCAAAAGCATCACCCCAAACACATTTTACAGAATTTTTTTCAGTTGCTTTTTTTCCGATATCACCAAGGTGTTTATTACAAACATCTACAACTTCAGGATCGAGTTCGTACCAATCTATAAAGTTAAAATTTTTTGAAATACATTCTCTTGCTACTCCACCATCACCACCACCTATGATAGCAGCTCTTTCATTATCTTTGTTTAAATTTAAACCAGAGCCAACGAAAGTAGAACTGTATAAATGTTCATCTGTAGCAGCAACTTGTATTTCACCATCAATAAATAAAGATTTACCAAATTGCTCTAAATCTAAAATTTCTATATGTTGACCTACTTTAGATTTAAAATCTTCTAAAACATCATTTACTACATATGATTTTTGTAATCCTGGTGAACTATAAATGTCATGATAAAGAGATTTAGTATCTCTATTGAATTCCTTTTTAACTATTCTTGTATGTTCAAACTCTTTTTTAATAATATCTATCGCGACAGAGGGACTTACTTTTCCGCATGTAAAGAAATCAAAGCTAATAATACCTTTTTCTGGAAAAGTATGAAAACTAATATGGCTTTCAGCTAGCAAAGCAAGAATTGTAAAACCCTGGGGTTCGAATTTATATTTAGATATATTTAAGATGGTTACTTTTGCAGCTTTTGCAATATCATGAATTACTTTTTCAAATATAGAAGGATCGTACTCTTTAGTAGTTCCAATTATATCTAGGGTAATATGTTCACCAACTTTCGTCATAATATGCTTGATGAAACCTTACTAATCAAATTTTTTGCTTCTTTCAAACAAAAAACTATTATAATACTTCGCTGAGGTTGTAACTGTGAAAAACAATTGGTCAAATTTAGAAGCTAAAAAATACATCAAAAAGTATACAAAACTTGGTCATTCAAAAGACATGGCTTTAAGAGTTTATACAACCAGATTATTAGGAAGAAATAGAGAGCTCGTTCTACATGGAGGTGGAAATACTTCTGTAAAAACATCAATTAAAGATATTGATGGTAAACATTATGATGTGCTCTGTGTAAAAGGAAGCGGGTGGGACATGGCTGAAATAGAACCAGCTGGTTTACCTGCTGTAAAATTAAATCCACTTTTAGCCCTTAAAAATAAAAAATATTTAAGTGATGAAGATATGGTTGCATATCAAAAAAGAAACTTGATTGATATTAAGTCGCCTAACCCATCTGTTGAAACTTTTTTACATGCCTTTTTACCTTTCAAATTTGTTGATCACACCCACTCTGATGCGATTATGGATGTAACAAATAGGCCAAATGGTAAAGATCTTTGTAAAAAAATATTTGGAAATAATGTCAGTATTGTACCTTATGTAATGCCTGGATTTGCTTTGGCACAAAAAATTAACGAAGTTTATAAAAAGAATCCAAATATCAATTGCTTAATACTTTTAAACCATGGAATATTTACTTTTGATAATGATGCTAAAAAATCTTATGACTTGATGATTAAATATGTTTCTATAGCTGAAAAAACCATCAGAAAATTAAAAAGAAAAAAAATAAAGCAAATAAAAAATTACAATCCAAAGTTTAAGCCATATGAAATTGCTCCAATTTTAAGAGGTTTGCTATCAGAAAATCAAAATCAAAAATTTATACTTAATTATAGATCAAATAAAAAATTAAATTATTTTATTAATGGAAAAGACGTAAAAAGATATTCAAGTATTGGAACGGCTACTCCAGATCATGTAATAAGAGTTAAACCATTTCCACTAGTAATTACACCAAAACAAAATTCAAATATTGAAGATTTTAAAAAAATAGCAAAAAAAAGTTTTAAAGATTATAGAAAAAAATATGTGAAGTATTTCAACACTAATAAGAAAAAGGTTAAAAGTAAAAAAACAATGCTGGATACTTCTCCAAGAGTAATATTAGTTCAAAACGTTGGCTTATTTAGTGTGGGTGATAGTTTTAATGCTTCTAAAATAGCTGGAGATCTAACTGAAACAAATGCTAGAGTAATTTCATCAGTTGAAGAAACAACAAAATATAAGTTCATATCTGAAAAAGATTTATTTGATGTTGAATATTGGTCTCTGGAACAGGCTAAAATTAAAAAAGCTAAAAAAATTCTTCAAGGAAATGTTGTTGTTATAACTGGTGGATTTGGAGCTATTGGTTCAGCTACTTATAAACTTTTTAAAAGTTATGGTGCTGAAATTGTATTGCTTGATTACGATGCTAAAAAAGTAAATGAAATGCAAAATAAAATCAAAGATTTATGTTTGCATTGTGATGTCAGAAATAAAAAAAGTGTAAAAAATGCTTTTAAAAAAATTAGTGAACAATATGGTGGTATTGATATTTTGATATCAAATGCTGGAACAGCAGTTGGCGGATCTATTGCTGAAGTAGATGATAAAATTTTAAGAGAAAGTTTTGAAGATAATTTTTTTTCCCATCAAAATTGTGCTTCAGAAACTATTAAAATAATGAAAAAACAAAGTATACAAGGATGCTTACTGTTTAATATTTCTAAACAATCAGTAAATCCTGGAAAAAATTTTGGACCTTATGGGCTTCCAAAAACTGCATTATTAAGTTTATGCAAACAATATGCAGTTGATTATGGATCACTAGGCATTAGATCAAATGGAGTAAATGCTGATAGAATTAGAAGTGGTCTATTGAATGATGGAATGATTAAATCTAGAGCAAAAGCTAGAGAAGTTTCTACAGATGAGTATATGAGAGGAAATCTACTTTTAAATGAAGTTAAGGCTGAGGATGTTGCAAAAGCTTTCTTTCATTTAGCTATATCTAAAAAAACCACAGGCGCAGTTTTAACAGTAGATGGTGGAAATATTGCAGCTTCTTTAAGATAGTTAATTTAATTTTATTCTTGCAATTTCTAAATTTTATCTTCAAGATTAAGATTATAAAAAATGTCTGATACTATTAAATATTTTCTTGAAGAAGGTAAAATGCCTAAGTCATGGTATAATATTGCTGCAGATCTTCCAAAACCACTTGATCCAGTTTTACACCCAGGTACTTTAAAACCAATAGGACCAGATGATTTAGCTCCTTTATTTCCAATGGCTTTAATTGGTCAAGAAGTTTCTCAGGATAGAGAAATTGAAATTCCTGAGCCAGTAAGAGATATTTATAAACAATGGAGACCTTCTCCGCTTTATAGAGCTAGAAAATTAGAAAAATTTTTAGATACACCTGCAAAAATTTATTATAAGTACGAAGGAGTTAGTCCATCCGGTAGTCACAAGCCTAATACAGCAGTTGCACAAGCATTTTATAATAAAGAAGAAGGAACTAAAAAAATAACTACTGAGACTGGTGCTGGTCAGTGGGGAACATCGCTTGCATTTGCATGTAAACTTTTTGGAATAGAGTTAGATGTTTATATGGTTAAAGTTAGTTTTGAACAAAAGCCATATAGAAAACTAGTAATGCAAACATATGGCGCAAGATGCGTTGCAAGTCCATCAGATGAAACTGATAGTGGAAAGGCTATTTTAGCAAAAGATCCAAATAATACTGGTAGCTTAGGTATTGCTATTTCAGAGGCGGTTGAGATGGCTGCAAAAAATCCTGACACTAAATATGCACTTGGAAGTGTTTTAAATCATGTTCTAATGCACCAAACTATTGTTGGTAATGAAGCTTTACTTCAAATGGAAATGGCTGATGATTACCCAGATATATTAGTTGGTTGTACTGGTGGTGGAAGTAATTTTTCAGGATTAGTATTTCCTTTTATAGGTAAAAATTTTAGAGAAGGAAAAAATACTAGAGTAATAGCGTGTGAGCCTAAATCTTGTCCTTCACTTACAAAAGGTAAATTTGTTTATGATTTTGGCGATACTGGAAGATTAACACCTTTAATGAAAACACATACTTTGGGCTCTCAATTTATTCCACCAGCAACACACTCTGGGGGATTGAGATATCATGCTATGGCACCAATGGTAAGTCACCTCAAAGAAATAGGTGCAATAGAGGCAAAATCATATGGTCAAAAAGAATGCTTCGAAGCAGGAGTGTCATTTGCAAGGACAGAAGGAATAGTACCTGCACCTGAAGCTACTCATGCTGTTAAAGGTGCTGTTGATGCTGCATTAGAATGTAAAAAGAACGGTGAAACAAAATCAATTCTATTTAATCTTTGTGGACATGGTCATTTTGATATGAAAGCTTATGGAGATTTCTTTGAAGGAAATTTAGCTGAAGATAAATTTGATCAAGCAAGTGTTGATAAAGCTTTAGAAGAACTACCAAAAATCGCTTAATTTTCAAATTGAGTTTAATAAATCCATTCAAAGCTTTAAGACCAATACAAAAACTGGCACACAAAATTTCAACTCCAAATCCTAAATATTTTAAAAGTTTACAATCCTATCCAAAGTTTGGCTATTTAAAGATATTAACTAGTAAAAACCTAATTCAATCAAAAAAATATTTTAAAAGTATGAAGAATAAAAAACTCATAACTATAGAAAGAAAAGATTGTTATTATATTTACAAAATATCTAACAAAAACCATCAACAAATTGGAATACTGGGTAAGGTAAATTTAAATAAGTATGATAATAAAAATATTTTGGGCCATGAAGAAACATTTAAAGATAGAGTTACTGAAAGAAAGAAACAGATCTTAAATATCTCAACACAAGTAGGTCCAATTTATACAGCTTATAAGTACAACAACTATCTTCAAAATTTCTTAAATAAAATTACAAAATTAAAGCCAATTTATTCATTTAAATCTTTAGACAAATATAACCACCAAGTGTGGATTGTTGACAGAGAAAATTTAAATACTTTGAAAAATTTAATTAAAAAAATAAATAAAATATACATTTGCGATGGTCACCATAGAATACAAGGAATGATCAAAAGTAATAAAAAAATATCACCCATGGTTATTGCTTTTCCTCACAATCAAATAAAAATCTTAGATTATAATAGAGTATTAAAAAGTAAGTTAAGTAATGAAAAAATTATCAATGTTATTAGTAAAAATTTTGATATTAAAAAAATTAAATATAACTACAAAAATTTAAAAAAAGGTTATTTGGAAATGTATTTGAATAATCAATGGTATTCTTTAAAACAAAAAAAAAAGAATAATAAATTAGATGTAACTATACTCCATGAAAATATTATTAGTAAAATTAATGCTATTAAAATCGAGTTTATTTCAGGGATTAATGATTCAAATTTTCTAAAAAAATTAGTAAATTCCAAAAAGTTCAATATTGCTTTTAGGCTTTGCCCTACAAATATTTCAAGTGTTATGAGAATTGCAGATAAAAAAAAATTTATGCCGCCAAAATCAACTTGGTTTCACCCAAAACCTCTAGATGGATTGATTTGTTCTGAACTATAGGACAAATCTCATTTTTCCTATATTATGACCTGTAGAATTTGTTACGTCACTAAATTTAATCTTTGATAATTCATTTTCATCAATAATATTTAATTCGGAGATCAATCCTGCCATTGCAGTTTCAGCTGCTCTTGCTGCTCCATCTAAAATTTTAACTACTAATGATGATTTCATTTCTGGTATTAAAGCTAAAAATACTCCTTCAGCACCATTTTTAAAAAATATTTTTTTTTTGGAAAGTTTTGTTAAAATACAATTGGCGCTATTTGTACCGCCAGTTATTTCTGGAAAATTTACACATGAGTTAAAAATTTTTTTTGCTATATTTGTATTTTCATTTAATATTTTGTTATCAGTTAATCTAGATGCTGCTAATGCAAATTTTTTTAAAGGCATTAAAGGATTGGGGAGTGTACAACCATCTATTCCAATATTTTTTATTTTAAATTCAGATAAATTTTCAATTAATTGAATTAAATCTTTTTGTATAGGGTGTGTTTTTTCATTATAATTTTCTAGAGTTAAGTTTTTATGCTTACACACTGCAAGGTGTCCACAATGTTTGCCTGAACAATTATGATAAATTCTTCTTTTATTTTGATATTGTAATTTTGCTTTAAATTTATCCTCTAAATTCCAAGGCCAATCATGTCCACATGAGAGGTTTTCTTCGTTAATATTAATTTTTTTTAACCAAGTAGAAATAATTTCTTGATGAAATTTTTCAGCATGATGTGATGCTGTTGTAATTGCTATTTGCTCTTCACTTAGACTCATAGAATCTGCTACGCCATCCTTATATAGATTTAGAGTTTGAATTGGTTTTAATGCTGACCTAGGATATATATTCAAGTCTGAATTTCCCCACTCTTTTAAAATATCTCCTGATGAATTAATTAATACTGCTACACCTTGATGAAAACTTTCTACCTCTTCACTTCTTGTAACCTCAACCATTCTTAAAGATTCCATATTGCTACTTATTAAATAATTTTTTTAGGCTTTCAGAGGATGCTTCGGAAATCCCTTTTTCTGTAATTAAACCAGTGACATATTTTGCTGGTGTCACATCAAAAGCTAAATTCATTGCTTTACTTTTACTTGGATAAATTAAAAGTTTCTTAATTTCATTATTTTCATCAACTCCTTCTACGTGAGATAATTCTTCAGAGTTTCTCTCCTCAATAGGAATATCTTTCGCATTTTTAATGTCCCAATCTATTGTTGAACTTGGAAGTGCTACATAAAAAGGAACCTTATTATCGTAAGCAGCTAAAGCTTTAAGATATGTACCAATTTTATTACAAACATCTCCGTTTGATAAAGTTCTATCGGTTCCTACAATACACATATCAACTTCGCGTCTCTGCATTAAAATACCACCTGTGTTGTCAGCAATAATTGTGTTAGGAATTTTCTCTTCATTTAACTCATATGAGGTCAAATTTGCACCTTGATTTCTTGGCCTTGTTTCGTCAACCCATACATGAATAGGAATACCTTTTTTATGTGCATGATAAATTGGAGATGTGGCTGTTCCCCAGTTAATGGTTGCTAACCAGCCTGCATTACAATGCGTTAAAATGTTAACAGTATCTTTTTTTTTATTATAAATATCTTCAATTATTTTAAGCCCATTAATCCCTATACTTTCACAAAATTTTTCATCTTCATCACATATTTCTTTAGCTTCTTTTAAAGCTACATCTAAAATTTGATCACTATTTATTCCTGATAATTTTTTCATCATACGATCTACTGCCCATTTTAGATTTATAGCAGTAGGTCTTGATTGAATTAATTCTTCTGAACTTTTTTTAATAAATTCAGGATCATTGTTTTCTTTAACTGCTAAAGCCATTCCATAAGCAGCTGTTCCACCAATTAATGGAGCGCCCCTTACTTCCATTACTTTAATGGCGTTAATAGCATCTTTTACTGTTTTAAGTTCTTTAATAATAAAACGATGTGGAAGTTTAGTTTGATCAATTATCTTAACAACATTTTCCTCGTACCATATTGTTCGATATTCTTTTCCTTCTATTCTCATATTAATAAATTTTATTTAAATAATTAATATTTGTTTCATTTATTAAGGACTCTACCCGCTACTGTTTTAAGTTTATCTATTGTTTTCTGAGTTCTTTTTTCGGGTGCAGTAATTATTGCTACGTCTAAACAATTATTTGTTGGGTCTTTTGGATCAATATGATCTTCAAAATTATCAATCAAATTCTTAATCATAACTTTTGCTTTTTCTGCGTTTCCTAATAAAACTTTTATTACTTGTTGCACATCAACATTTTCATGATCTGGATGCCAACAATCAAAATCAGTTACCATAGAAACTGATGCATATCTTATTTCAGCTTCTCTTGCTAATTTTGCCTCAGGCATATTTGTCATCCCAATTACATCTGCCTTCCATGATCTATATAAATTAGATTCTGCTAATGTAGAAAATTGCGGCCCTTCCATAACAACATAAGTTCCGTTTCTTTGATAATCTATGTTAGATTTTTTAATTGCCTCTTCGCATGCATTCATTAATCCATTTGAAGTTGGATGAGCCATTGATACATGAGCTACAATTTCATCATCGAAAAAAGTTTTTATTCTTGCGAAAGTCCTATCTATAAATTGATTTACAATTACAAATTTTCCAGGTGGTAAATATTCTTTAAGCGAACCCACGGCTGATACAGAAACAATATCCGTAACTCCTAGTTGTTTGAGTGCATCTATATTTGCTCTAAAATTTATATTTGAAGGAGAAACAAAATGCCCTCTTCCGTGTCTTGGTAAAAAATAAACTTCTTTACCATTATATTTAGTTTTTAAGACCTGATCAGATGGACTTCCCCATGGTGTTTGTAAAGTGAGCAATTCTCTATCTTTGAACTCCTCAACATCATAAAGACCACTGCCACCAATTATAGCTAATTTATTTGTTGTCATAATTAAAAATATATTTATTTATACTTTTATATTTAACTATTATGAATTTAAAAGATTATATTAGATCTATTCCTGATTATCCAAAAAAAGGCATTTTATTTAGAGATATCACTACATTAATTAAAGATGAAAAGGCATTTGCTGAAACAATTAATCAGATTATAGAAAGATCAAAAAAATTCAATTTTTCTAAAATTGCAGCCATAGAGTCCAGAGGATTTGTTTTTGCTTCTGCTGTTTCATACGTCCTTAAAAAACCATTTATTATGCTCAGAAAAAAAAATAAGTTGCCAGCAGATGTTCACTCTGTAGATTTTGAGCTTGAGTATGGAACTGCAACAATTGAAGTACACAAAGATTCTATTAATCAAAAAGATGAGGTTTTAATAATAGACGATCTTATTGCTACTGGCGGAACGGCAGAAGCAGCAGCAAAATTGGTTGAAGTTTCTAAAGGCAAAGTTGCAGGATTTATATTTGTAATAAACTTATTCGATCTAGACGGGTCAGAAAATTTAATAAAAAACAACTATAAAGTTGAGAATTTAATTGAATTTCCAGGTCATTAGAAAGTAAAAAACTTATCCACAGGCTATATATTGATTTGAAATTAATTTCTATGGTTATAACTTAATTACCCATGAGAATTGAAGAAGAGCTTAAGTTAGATTATTCAGATGTACTTTTTAGACCTAAAAGAAGCACACTAAAGAGTAGAAAAGACGTAAATCTTCTAAGAACATACAGATTCAAATACAGCAAAAATGAATGGTCAGGTATTCCAATAATGGCAGCAAATATGGATGGTGTTGGAGAGTTGAGTATTGCTGAAAAATTAAATGAATTCGGAATGATCACATCTTTAACTAAACAACATGATGTTAAAAAAATTAAACAAAATAAAAATATTAAAAAAATATTTCCAAATATCGCACTTAGCGTTGGTATAAAAAAAGAAGATTTTCAAAATTTGGATAAGGTATTGAAAGAATTTAGTTTTTTTAAATTTATTTGTATTGATGTTGCTAATGGTTACACAGAGCATTTTACTAATTTCATTAAATCAGTAAGAGATAAATATCCAACAAAAACAATAATTGCAGGTAACGTTGTAACAGCTGATATGACTCAAGAATTGGTTCTTAGCGGAGCAGATATTGTTAAAGTTGGAATTGGACCTGGAAGTGTTTGTACAACAAGAATTCAAACAGGAGTTGGTTATCCTCAATTAAGTGCAGTAATCGAATGTGCTGATGCAGCGCATGGACTTGGTGCACATGTAATTGCAGATGGTGGGTGTACATGTCCTGGTGATGTTGCTAAAGGTTTTGGTGGTGGTGCAGATTTTGTAATGCTTGGAGGTATGCTTGCAGGACATGATGAAGGTAACGGTAAAATTGTTAAAGTCAACGGAGAGAAATACATAGAGTTTTACGGATCTAGTTCTGAGGTTGCAAATAAGAAACATTATGGTGGGCTATCAGATTATCGAAGCAGTGAAGGAAGGAAAGTAAGAGTAAAATACAGAGGCAAAATCAACGATACTATCTTAAATATACTTGGTGGTGTAAGAAGCAGCTGTACTTATGTTGGGGCACCTTCACTTAAACAATTAAGTAAATGTACAACGTTCGTTAGGGTATCTAGTCAATTTAATGATAGTTTAATTAAATAATTTATTTATCAAACTTAAAATTTTTTATATTTGTAGTTTCATATTTCTCAAAAGGCATATGTATCCAAGGAGAATCTTTTAAATAATCTACAGAGTAATCAGGTTTAAATTTTGAAGTTGATTTGTGCCATATAACAGCAGTTTTGATTTTTTCTTCTAAATAAAATCCATAAAAATGTTCTAACCATTTAATACTTTTAATTAAAGTTTTCCCCGAGTCTGCTAAATCATCAACCAATAAAACATGTGAACCCAAATTTGGAGTAGTTTTTGCTAAGTCTCTTGAAAAAGTAAATTGTCCTTGTTGATTTTTAATATCATCACTATCACCATGGTATGACTCAACAGATAAAATGGCTAAAGGGACATTGAAAAGTCTACTAAAAACATCACCTACTCTTAATCCACCTTTTGCAATACAAATAATCTGATTAAATTTTAAATTATCCTCATGAACTTTTTTAGCTAATTGCTCTATCTTGTTATGATATTCTTCCCAAGTTATATAAATATCTTTCATAATTTTTGGTAGCGGGAAGTGGGATCGAACCACTGACCTCGGGCTTATGAGTCCCGCGCTCTAACCAACTGAGCTACCCCGCCTTAATTGATAAATGGTTTATAATACAAATCTTTATTGTTTCAATAAAGTTTTTTAAGTCAAATTTTAAACTAAATTATAAAATAAATAGCTAACGAACTAACTAAACCAACCAAAATAATCGAAAAAACAATTCTTTTCTTTAAAGTTCTTTTTTGATTTAATCTAACTCTATTAAGTAGAATATTTACATTAGTAGTTTTAATCTTATCTACTTCTAAATCTTTATTTTGAGCAATATCATTATTAAATAATGATGTATCTTGATCGTTTTTTTTCACACTTAATTTAAACAGGTAATAAGTATAAATACAATAAAATTAGAGAAAACTAAGCTCGCCTAAAATCTTTAGTATTTAGTGGTTTTGAAAGAATTTCGATTGGATATTTGATCTTCTCTACTTCTATGAACAAATTTTTATCTTTAAGCGTATCTATTGTATTTCCTGAATTAACATAGCCAAATGATAAATTTTTATCAAAGCAGAATGAATAATTTCCTGAAGTTGTTCTTCCAATGATTTTATCATCTAAATAAATAGGCTCTTCATGTAACAACAAAGGTTCACCAGGTCTGCTGTCTTTTAATACAAACATCATCATTCTTTTTTCTAAAGGTTTATCTTTAATTTTTAACAAGGCGTCTTTACCTATAAAATTAACATTTTTTTTATAACTAATGGTAAAACTTAAACCAGCTTGATACTGGTTTTCCTCTGGAGAAATGTCATGGCCCCAATGCAAAAAGCCACTTTCCATTCTCATTATATCCATTGCGTGCATACCACAATGAGATAAGTCAAAATATTTACCTTCTTTTATTAAAATTTTATACAATTTTAATGCATTTTCTTTATCAACATACAATTCAAAACCAAGTTCACCTACATAAGATATTCTTTGTGCCCAAACTTTTATATTCTCAATCAATACATTTTTACCTGATCCAAATTGAAAATTCTCTGGTGAATAATCCTCATCACTAATCTTTTGAATCATTTCTCTACTTTTAGGACCAAATAAACCAAGACAGCAAATCTCATCTGTAACATCAATAAATTTAACATCTTCAGATAAATATTTTAAAATATGAAATTTATCTCTTTCTCTAGTTGCTGCTGAACTAACTATTCTAAAATAATTTTTATCAATACAGACAACTGTTACATCTGTTTCAATACCACCGTCCTCATTTAGCATGTTTGTATAGGTAGATTTCCCAATTCCATTTTTAATGTTAGCTGTACAAATTTTTTGTAGATCGCTATGAACTTTCTCACCTTTTAAATCAAATTTGGAAAAAGTTGAAAAATCAAAAAGTCCAACATTTTTTCTAGCATTTATGGTTTCGTGTTTTGCTGATGGATACCAATTTTGATAGTTAAAACTATATTCATATTCTGATTTTTTTTCATTTAAGGAATACCACATAGGTCTTTCAAACCCTCCTGCTACACCAAAACATGCACCAGCTTTTTTTAATTCTTCGTGATAAGGTAATAATTTTTCATTTCTTGAAGTTGTATGTTGTTTATAAGGCCAATGCATACCATATAAATCCCCTAAGGTTTCAGTAACCCTATCCATGATAAATTTTTTAGATGAATGAAGCTTTTGAAATCTTTTTATATCTAAAGAAAATAAATCCTCATTTATATGACCATTAATCATCCATTCTGCAGTTACTCTTCCTGCTCCCCCAGAACTTGCAATTCCGATACTATTGAAACCACAGCAGGTATAAAGGTTTTTAACTTCTGGTGTTTCTCCAAGTAAATACTGTGTATCAGGCGTAAATGACTCTGGGCCTGAAAAAAATTTTCTTATACCTGCGTTTTCTAACATTGGTAGCCTATGAAAAGATTTTTCAAGGTATGGTTCAAAGTGATCAAAATCATCAGGAAATTCTCCAAATGAAAAATCATCAGGAACTCTGCCGCTATTTTTAAAAGCAGGTTTTGCATTAGGTTCAAAAATTCCAACCAACATTTTTCCAGCATCTTCTTTTAAATAGAGACAAGCATTGTAATCTCTTAAAACAGGCAAATCTTTGGGAAGATTATTCATTGGCTCTGTAATCACATAGAAGTGCTCATTAGGATATAGCGGAACACTAACACCAATATCTTCTCCAATTTGTCTGGACCACATTCCTGTGGCTAAAACTACATATTCACAATCAATTTTTCCTTGATTAGTTTCAACACCACATATGTGTTTATTTTTAAGTAATATTTTTTTTACTGGTGACTTCTCAAATATCTGAACACCTAGCATTTTAGCAGCTTTAGCCAATACATTGGTAACTCCAACAGGATCTGCCTGACCATCTTTTGGCATATAAACACCACCAACTAAATCCTCGTTTTTTACTACTGGATATAATTCTTTTATTCTTTCTTTGTCTAAAACCTCTACCTCAACATTGGAAAGTTGTGCTGTAGTAGCTTGCCTTAATAACTCCTGCATTCTTTCTTTTGATGAAGCAACTGTTATTGCGCCATTTTGTTTAAGACCAGTTGATAAACCTGTTGTTTTTTCTAGCTCATTATAAAGATCTAAAGAGTATTTTCTTAATTTTGTAATTGTAGAAGTTGCACCTAATTGCCCTATTAGTCCAGCAGCATGCCAGGTAGTACCAGAAGTTAATTGATCTCTTTCTAATAAAACTACATCTTTCCAACCAAATTTTGCTAAATGGTAAGCACAAGAGGTGCCGGCAACGCCACCACCTATTACAACTACCTTTGCGCTTGAAGGATAGTTTTTTTCCATTTCTAATGTTTGATAGCTTCTCCAGGTTCGACAAAATCATGCCCAAAAACATCAGCAACTGCTTTGTAAGTTACTTTACCTTTATGAACATTTAACCCTGCTAAAAAGTTTTTATCTTCACTTAATGCTTTTTGATAGCCTTTATTAGCAAGCTTAACTAAGAAAGGTAAAGTTGCATTATTTAGTGCTAATGTTGATGTCCTAGGAACGCCACCAGGCATATTTGCTACGCAATAATGGACTACATCATCAACTATATAAGTTGGATCACCATGGGTTGTAGGTTTACTAGTTTCTACACATCCACCTTGATCTATAGCAACATCAACTATTACAGATCCTCTTTTCATTGTTTTAATCATTTCTTTAGTAATTAATTTTGGTGCTTCTGCACCTGGAATTAATACTCCGCCAACTAATAAATCTGCCTCAGCAACTAGTTTATCTAAATCTGTTTTATCACTTTGTTCGGGTATAATTTTATCGCCAAACATTTCTACAAGTTGTTTTAATCTAGTCTCTGATTTATCTACAATATGAACTTTTGCTTGCATGCCAGTTGCAATCACTGCAGCGTTTTCTCCTACAACTCCTCCACCCAATATAACTACTGTTCCACCTGTTACACCTGGTGCGCCCCCTAAAAGCAAACCTCTGCCGCTTTGGTTTTTCTCTAAACAATGAGCACCGGCTTGAACAGACATTCTTCCCGCAACAGCACTCATAGGTGCTAGTAAAGGAAGTCTTCCGTTATCATCTGTAACTGTTTCGTAAGCTATATTAATACTTTTAGATTTTATTAATCCCTCAGTTAATTCTTTTGCAGCTGCTAAATGGAGATAGGTATATACGATTTGATTTTCTCTAATCATGTCAACTTCTGCTTTTTGAGGTTCTTTTACTTTAACAATTATTTCTGCATCATTAAAAATGTCAGCTGCATTATCAGCAATTTTAGCTCCAGCTTTTAAATATTGATCATTTTCAAAACCAGCTTCAAATCCACCGTTGTTTTCTACTAAAACCTCATGACCTTCTGAAACTAAAGTTTTAACACTATCTGGTGTTAAACCAATTCTATTTTCTTGTGGTTTTATTTCTTTAGGAACTCCAATTTTCATAAACGAAAATTAATTCTTTTTACTTTTTGCGTAATTTGTTATTCCTGTTCGAAGTTTTTCAATTATCTCATCAATATGTTTTTTTTCACAAATAAACATTGGAGCAATGATTAAACAATCACCAGTAGCTTTAAAATTTACTCCTGCTTCATAGCAATGTTTGAAACAAGTAAACCCTGCTGCACCTGGTTTTTTATCCATAACAATATCAATTCCACCCATCATTCCATAACCTCTAATGTTATCTACAACATCAATATCTTTTAAAGACATCAACCCTTCTTGGAAATAAGGTGCTAAATTTTTTGCTCTATTGAAAATATCATCCTTTTCAATAATATCCTGTACTGCTAATCCAGCAGCTACAGAAATTGGAATTCCTGAATAAGTATATCCATGGAATAATTCAATCGTTCCTTTCGGAGCATTTTCTGCAATTGCATCATAGATATCTTCTTTACATGCAACAACTCCCATTGGGCTAATCCCGTTTGTAGTAGCTTTTGCCATTGTCATCATGTCTGGAGTTACGCCGTACTCTTGTGATGCAAATGGAGATCCAGTTCTACCCCATCCAGTGATTACTTCATCAAAAATTAAAAGTATTCCATGCTTATCACAAATCTCCCTTAATCTTTGTAAGTATCCTTTTGGTGGAACTAATGTGCCTGTTGATCCTGCAATAGGCTCAACAATACAAGCTGCAATATTTTCAGCACCAAAGTTCATACAAATTCTTTCCAAATCCTCTGCTAGCTCGACACCTGTTTCTGGTTGACCGCTTACGAACTTATGTTCTGGTAAATGAGTATGTCTCATATGTACAACACCT
>CACDLV010000004.1 GCA_902553675.1 uncultured Pelagibacteraceae bacterium | reverse complement strand
TAAGAATGTTAGATAAATTTCAAGACAAAAGATGTAGTTGGTTTGGTCAAAAAATTATTTATCAAGAAGCACCACATATTTTGCCACCAGATTTATACAAAAATATAAAAAGTGAAATTGCTAGACGAATTTTAAGTAAAAATAGAGAAAAATGGCAAACTATAGGAATGGCCTATCAAGAAATTGATACCTTGAGAGATCAGGCATCTAATCGAGATGATGAAGAAGAACTAAAAAAATTAGATGAAATAAATGAATTTATTATGTCTATAGAAAAAAAATATGAAATTGCCTAGTTGACTTTAAGACTGCAATTTATAGAAAGGACATATGCTAACAAATTTTAAAGACGAAGATTTTGATACTAAAATAAAAAATGAGGATGTTTCAGTCATTCAGTTTTCAGCTGAGTGGTGTGGTCCATGTAAGGCACTAAAACCAGTAATGGATAAATTATCTAATGAATATAAAGAAAAAGCTGGTTTTTATTATGCCGATGTTGAAGATGGTGGAATTAACACAGGTTCAGCTGCTGGCATTAGAGGTGTTCCAACAGTTATTATCTATAAAAAAGGTGTTGAAGTAGATAGAAAAGTTGGTGGCGTTCCAGAAAGCCATATGAAAGAATTTTTAGATAAAAATATTTAATTTAAACTTAATACTTCAGCAGCTCCATACAAAGATCCTGTAATTAATAAAAGATCACCTTCTTTTAAATCAATTGATTTAATTGCTTGCTTGATATCTGGTTGATATTGAACATTGGTTATACTTTTAAATTTTTCTTTCAAATCTTTTCCACTAATAGAGTTAGGCTGAGTTTTTAAATCTATAGTAGTTATGGAAGAAATATCTTTGAAGTAACTGATATATTTTTCATGTTCTTTATTTGCCATCATTCCAATTATAACATGTTTGTTACAATCCAAGCTTTGAAGATATTCGTTTAATGCTTTAGCACCATCTTCGTTGTGACTTCCATCTACGATGAATCTATTATTTTTAACTAATTCTTTTAATTTACCAGATTTAATTTCCTGAAGTCTAGCTAAGCTCGATATATTTTTAATACCTTTTTTTATATGTTCATCCCTAATCTCAAGATCTAAAGTTCTAAGAGTTGCTATTGCAGTAGATATATTTTCTAATTGATATTGACCGAGTACATTAGGCATTGGAAGTTTTAATCCACCAAATTTATCTTCATAGTAGAAGAAATTATTTTCTTTGACTGAATAACTAAAATCATCATTAAAAAAAATTTTATTAGATTTATTTTGAGAGATAGTTTTTTTAATACAATCCATCGTTTCTTTAGTGCTTTGTTTGGCTACAATAATATTTGAATTTAAAAGTGTAGATGTTTTTTCAAATACAATTTGTTCGATTGTTTGTTTATCTTTTGGAAGCCAATCTAGATGATCTTTGCTTATAGATGTAACAATACTTGCCAGATTAGTTTCTAGAATATTGACAGCATCAAAACGATGAAACAAGCCACTTTCTACTAAGTTAAAGTTACCTGGATATTGTGCCGCTTTATAAAAAAAGCAAGCCGATAACATCTCAAACACTGTGATTGGTTGATTATTATTAATTTTTTCAACTTCTTCTAATAAATCAGCTAACTCATCATCATTTAATTCCTGGTTGCTGAAAATAAACCTTTCATTAATTTTTTGAATATGTGGACTTGTGTAAACATTGCATTCGAAATTTGCTTCTTTAAGAATTGAATAAGCAGCTTGAATTGTAGAATTTTTACCATTAGTTCCTACAATTGATATTGCTTTAATTTTGTTTTGTGGATTTCCTAGTTTTTCACAAAGATTTTTAATTCTATCAAGTGATAGGTCTATTTCTTTAGGATGCAACTTTTGAAAGTTGCTGAGAATCTTCTGAAGTTTCATTTTGTTCAGCACTTATATCAGAATTCTTCTTTAACAATATTGATAATAAAGTTCCAATTTTAGATGTAAGATCTTTACGCTCAACAATTAAATCGACAAAACCAGTTTTTTCAACATATTCACTTTTTTGAAAACCTTCAGGAAGTTCTTCTTTAACAGTTCCTTGAATTACTCTTGCACCTGCAAATGCAATTAAAGCTCCTGGTTCTGCAATATGAATATCACCTAACATAGCGTATGATGCAGTAATACCCCCTGCTGTTGGATCAGTGATACAAACTAAATATGGAAGTTCATTTTTTTTTAATTCATTAATTGCAAGAGTTGTTCTTGTCATTTGAGATAATGAAATTAAACTTTCCATCATTCTCATTCCTCCTCCTGCGCTAATACATAAAAAAGGTGTTTGATTTTCTATTGCATGTTGTATTCCATATAAAAAAGCCTCACCTTCTGCAGCAGCCATCGAAGCACCTAAAAAATTAAAATCAGAAGCTACAGCTGTAATTTTAATATTATTTATAGTTCCAGAAGCAACCATCATTCCACATTCTAATCCTGTTTTTTTTCGAGCAACTTTTAGTCTTTCCTTATAAGGCTTAGAATCTGTCCAGTTGAGTGGATCATCTTTTGGTATTGGTGTCTTGAAAATTTCATAATTATTTTTTCCAAATAAAATATCAAATCTTTGTTTTGGATTGATTCTATGATGTTTATTGCAATCAGGACACACCCAAAGATTTTTTTCTAAATCAGTTTTAAGAATAGGACCTCTACAACATGAGGTCCAATCGCTTTTTGCAATATCTTCTTTAGTAGCTCTATCACGTATAGCAGTTTTAATTTTTTCAGAAGCTTTAATTATTTTAGTTATCCAGTTCATTGAATTTTATTTTTTAATCTTTTAACGATATTAGTAACATTTGTGACAGCATTTTGTCTCTTTTCAATTGATTTAGAGATTTCCTTGCAAATTGCGCTTCCAACCACCAAACCATCAGCTTGTTTAAGAGATTTGATCGTTTTTTCCGTAATTCCAAATCCAATTACTACATTTTTTGATTTATTTTGTTTTTTGATTTTATTGTATTTTTCTAATATTTTCTTTGGTGATACTTTGAGTTTTCCACCTGTAGTGGACAACATACTTATATAATAGATCATGTCATGTGAATCTTTTATAATTTTTTTTAATCTTATTTGAGAAGTTGTTGGTGAAACTAATTGAACAAAATTAATTCTTTTTTTTTTACATTTTAATGCAAAATTTCTATTTTCAGGATAAGGTAAATCAACGACTATTAAACCATCAACTTTAGATTTTTTGCATTTTTCTAAAAATTTATTTTCATTATATTGATATATCATGTTGTAATAACCCATCAGTATAATTGGTTTATTTTTTTTTTCTGTTTTAAATTTTTTTGCAATTGAAAATACATCATTAATTTTAATACCATTTTTAATTGCTCGGTAAGCACTTGTTTGTATTTGTCCTCCATCAGCTATTGGAGTATTATGTGGAAAACCTAATTCACAAATATCAGCATAATTCGAAATTGATTTAAGTATTTCTAAAGATTTTTTTTTGTTATTGTCTCCAGCAACAGTGTAGGTCAGCAATGCAGGCCTACTTTCACTCTTTGCATCTGAGAATGCTCTGTTAATCAATGAACTCATTAATTTTTACCCAGCCTCTCTTTTAAAATATCTCTATCTTTTTTAGCATCACCACAAGAATTTACGATTATTATTGTTTCTTTGCTTAACTTAGGGGCAATTCGAATAGCTTCTGCGAACGCGTGGCTTGGCTCGAGGCTTGGATTAAGTTTTTCAAAATTAGTTACTATCACATGTGCGTTCAGTGCCTCTTCATCTGTAGCATAAGTATATCTTGCTCGTTTTGAATCTTTTAAAAAACAATGTATTGGACTTACACCTGGGTAATCTAATCCAGCACTTATAGACTCAGTATCATTTATTTGACCTTCATTGTTTTGACAAACATAAGAGGCTGCACCATGTAAAATTCCAATTTTAGCGTTTCTGCTTAAAGGAGCAGCATGGAGTTTTGATTTTTGTGGACCACCGGCCTCTACTCCAATTAATTCTATTTGAGATTTGTTAAAATCTATAAACTCACTCCAAAAACCATATGCTGAGCTTCCACCACCTACACAATTAATTAATTTAATCTTATTTGGAATTTTTTTAAATTCTTTTTTAATTTGTATTTTTAATTCTCTAGAAATTTGTGCTGTACTCCATCCACATATTTTTACAAAGATATTTGGACCAACAGTACTTCCAACACACATGTGAGTAGTATCACAATTTGATACCCAATATCTCATGCATTCACTTACTGCATCAACTAAAGTTTGACTTCCTGAATATACTGGAACTATTTCGGCACCATTTTTTCTCATAGCATCACAGTTTGGTTTTTGTCTCTTTATATCTTTGGCTCCCATGAAAATTTTACATTTAAGCCCAAATTTTTTTGCTGCCATACTTAACATTTTACCAGCGTAACCAGCACCAGTATCTCCAACTATATATTTTTTACCCATTGCTTTACAAATTAGGGCATGAACTGTTGCATTATATATTTTATGAGCGCCACCATTAGCTTCAGACACAACTTTGGCCCATATCTGAGCGCCACCTAAATAATTAGATAAATTTTCCAATTTTATAAATGGCGTAGGTGATCCAATATAATTCTTAAAATAATAATCCCTTTTTTTTAAAAATTTTTTATTATTCCTTAATTTTGAAAACTCTTTTGTTAAATCTTCAACAGGTTTTTTTAAAGTTTCGGGAATAAAACTTCCTCCAAATTTACCACCCCAAAAACCAAAACGATCATGCTGGTCAATTAAAGGAATTTTTTTTTTAAGTTTCATTTTTTATTTTATTCATATTATTTAAAAAAATTTCTATTTTGGATTTATCTTTTAATCCAGAAGTTTCTAGCCCACCAGATAAATCTATGAAATCAGCAATTTTTTCGTAATTTTTTAGATTATCATCAAATTTAATATTACCTGCTAACATCAATTCTTTATCAAGTTTGATATTTTTAATTAGATTGTGATTAAATTTTAGACTTTTTTCATATCCTTTACTGTCAAACAAATATATATCAGTTATATCTGCAAAGAATTTATGCTTACCAACATCAGATTTGTTTTTTATTGTTAATGCTGTAATAATTTTTTTTTGATATTTATCTTTGATCATTTTAATTTCATATGGTGTACAGTCGTACAATTGATAATAATCGAAAGGTAAATTTTTTATTTTTTCTAAAATCTCATAGTTCGGTTTAACCAAAACAGCAACAAACTTACTTCTATTTTTATTTACATTTAATAAACTTTTTAAATTATTAATCTCAACGTATCTTGGGCTTTTAGTATAATTGCAAATAAAACCGATAAATTTAGGAGGATGAGAGTGATTAATGATAAAATTTAGAGTATCAAGATCTTTAATTCCACAAATTTTACAATCTTTGATCATTTCTTAAGATGATCTAAGAGTCTTTTTGTATTATTTTTAATATTACCATTAGTGAGAGACCTTCCAATCACAATACCAGAAACTTTATTTTTAAAAGCATCTTTAGGAGTCATTATTCTTATTTGATCGTCAGCACTGTCTCCAGGTAATCTTATCCCTGGAGTTATTATTATTAAATTTTTGTATTTTCTACGTATTATTGATGCCTCTTGAGCAGAACAGACTATTCCATCACAACCAGATTTTTTTATAAGATCAGCCTGTTTTAAAACTAATTGTTTAATTTTTTTTGTATGACCTATTTGAATTAGTGATTTATTATTAAGACTCGTTAAAACTGTTACGCCTAATATTTTTAAATTTTCATTTATTTTTTTTGATTTTTTTTTAACTGCTTTTAGCATTTCTAGACCACCATTGGCATGTACAGTAAGATATTTGCACTTTTTTAAATCTTTCAAACTATCAATAGCTGAAATAGCTGTTTGTGGAATGTCATTTATCTTTAAATCTAACCAAAAATCACTTTTAATTTTTTCTAAGAATTTTCTTCCATGTTTTGAGTAAAAGAATTGAAGACCAAACTTTGGAATAATTTTTAGCTTACTTGTTTTTGTATCACTAATTATAGTTTTTATTTTTTTTAAATTTGAAGTATCGCACGCAACAAAAATACTTTTATTCCTCATAATTTAATTTTTTAAACAAATCTTTAGACATTTTAAAGTGAATAGTCTTTTTTTCTGGCGTATTAACCTTTTCGCCTGTTTTAGGATTTCTTGATATACGTTGTTTTTGAATATTAGTGTAAAAAACTCCAAAACCTCTTAATTCAACTCTATCTCCACGTTTTAGTGCTCTTTTTATTTCGTTAAATATAATGTTTGTAAATTTTTCTAGGTCTTTTTTAAGAAAATTTGGATAGTTGCTAGATAATTGTTTTAGAAGCTTTGATTTTACAATAGCCAATTTATTTATTCTTAAATTATTCTTTCTCTTTTTTCTTTAAATCATCAGATAAAGTTGAAAAAGGTAAATTTTTACCAGACCCTTCAGATCCATATTTTTCTAATGCTTCTTTTTTCTCAATTTCTTCTAAAAGTTTAATACTAAGAGTTACTTTTCTCTTATTCAAGTCAAGTTCTGAAATTGCACAATCTAATTTTTCACCACCAGTCCATCTACTAGGACGAGCATCTGCAGCATTTATTGCTATTGCAGATTTTTTAATTTGAAAGTCCATTTCACATCCTTCTGGTCTTACAATTAACCCTTTATTATCAGTTGATACTACTTTCACAGTTATAATTTGGTTCTTTGTTTTATCTTTAAACCAATCAAATGGATCAGTTTGAGTTTGTCTTAGGCCAACTCTAATTTTTTGTTCAGAAGTTTTAATTTCTAGTACTTTTACTTTTAATTTATCACCTTTTTTATACTTATTTAGCTCTTCTTCTCCATTATTAAAATATGTTAAATCATTACAATGTAGAAAAGCATCAATATCTAAATCAACAACTCTAATAAAAAGTGAATATTCATTTTTATTTACAACTTCACCTTCTATAATTGAGTCTATAGGATATTTTTTTTCAAATAATTCAAAAGGATTTTCTTGTGTCAATCTATGAGAAATAGCAACACGTCTTTTTTCTTTATCAATTTCAGTAATTACACAATCAATTTCGTCTCCAAGTTTGAACATTTTTTTTGCTGATATATTTTTTTTTGTCCAGCTGAGTTCACTTGAATGAAGTAAAGTTGTTAATCCTGGTTCTAATTCACAAAATGCACCAAAATCCATTAATTTGACAACTTTTACTTTATAAATTTTATTTAATTCATAATTTTCTATATGTTCAAAGGGATCAGGTGATAATTGTTTTACCGAACAACCAACTTGTAACTTTTCTTTATCAACACTTATAACTTTTAAATCATGTTTTTCGCCAATATTAAAAACTTCATCTGGGTGATTCACTCTAGAATAAGAAATTTCCTGTAAGTGGACTAAAACATCCAATTCTCCATTTACATTAAAAAAACAACCAAAAGAACTATAGCCCTTTACCTCTGCATTTTTGATAATATCTCCAACTTTATACTTTTCTATTATTTTAGCTTTATCCTCTTTTTTAAAGGATGAAATTATCTCTCTTCTAGATACACAGGCATTACCTCTTACTTTATCCAGCTTGATAAGTGCAAACTTTTGAGGTTCATTCATTAAATGGCTAATATCTTTTAAAGGTTTGTCGCTAATTTGAGAACCTGGTAAAAACATTAATGAACCAGTGTCAATATGTTCAACTATACATCCACCTTTACATTTTGATGTAATTTTTCCCATTATAGGTTCGTTCTTTTCATATGCCTCAACTAGTTTGTCCCAACCCTTAATTTTTTGAGCTTTACTTGCTGATACTAAAACTTCACCGTGTTTGTCTTCAATTTTTTCAAGTAATACTGGAATTGTTTCTCCAATTTTAATTTTTTCTGACAGGCCCATGCTCTTTAATTCATTTATGTCTAAAACTGGTTCAGATTTTAACCCTTCAACAAACAAAAAAACAAATTTCTCAGTTATTTTATTTATTTTACCTTCTATGATTTTACCTTCTTCTATTTGGATTTTTGAGAGCTGGCTGTTAAGTAGTTTTTCAAATTCTTGAGTAGCTTGGTTTGATAAGTCTTTATAAATTTCCATTAATTATTTAATTTCCTGTCTATTATTTTTTTTATTTTTAAAAAACATGCCCTTTTATTAAGCTTTGTGGTATTAATCAATAGTGAATCTTTTGTTTTTTTTAAAGGAGCAATTTTTCTATTATAGTCACTTTTATCACGTTTTTTAATACTTTTTAAGACCTCATGAAATGTAACTTTATTTTTAAGGGATTTTAATTCTTTGTATCTTCTTAAAGCTCTCGTTTTTGTAGCTGCGGTTATATAAAATTTAAAATCTGCGTCAGGTACAATATTATAGGTTATATCTCTACCATCCAAGCAAGATCCTTTAAATTTTTTTGGTGGATTATAAGCAAATTTTAATTGAAATGAATGAACTATTTTTCTAATTATTTTATTTTTTGATATTATTGATGCTTCTGTACCTATTTCATTAGCAAGTAATAATTTATTCGAAAGATCTTTTACTTTTAGAGAATTTATTTTTGACTTAATAAATTTATAATTATATTTTTTTGGAAATCTCAACTTAAGGTAAGCTATAAATCTATAAATTTTTCCTGTATCAAGATAAAAAAGATTATAATGTTTGGAAATAGTTTTAGCAATTGTGCCTGCACCCGCTGCTGCAGGAGAGTCTATTGCAATCTTTATTATGTTTTTTCTTTTAATCACAGCCTATTATATTGTTTGTAATTTCTAAAAAATTTGGAAAAGAACTTTTGATAGAATCTCTATCATGTATACTCCATTTTCCTCCAAATGATAATGCTGCAATCACACTAGTCATAAATACTCTATGATCCTTCATGTAATTTTTTATTTCTATGTTTTTATTTAACTCAAGGTTTGGATTTCCAAATATTTTAATGCAATTTTCTTTAACAATTGTTTTAACTCCCATTTTATTTAAAATTCTCTCCCCCCATTTAAGTCTTGGACTTTCTTTTTGATTTAATTCTCCTAGGTTTTTAAAATAAGATATACCTTTAGCTTTGGCTGCAACTAGAAAGATAATAAGAAATTCATCAATAGCACTACTATTTAGATTTGATGGACAATTTATAGATTTTATTTTATTTGAACTTTGAACTTCTATGTCTGCAATTTTCTCACCTTTATAAATTCTTATATTTTTTAATAATATCTTTACACCCATTTTTTTTAATATAGTTATGATACCTACTCTCGAAATATTAATATTTACATTTTTTATCGTTAATTTAGAATTTTTCGAAAGAGCGGTTAAAACTATAAAGAATGCACTAGAGCTGATATCTGAAGGAATATTATAGTTGAGAGGTTTAATTTTATTTATTTTTTTTATCTCAATTTGATCAAAATTTCTCATTTTTTTTACTTTTATAGGCAAACCTAAATATTTACATAAAAGTTCAGTGTGGTTTCTTGACTTTTTAGCTTTGATAATTGTTAAACCTTTAGTTTTCATACCAGCAAATATCACTGCACTTTTACATTGTGCAGAACCTCTTTTTTCAATGTATTTAATTGGACTTAAATTTTTTGAACCATAAATAGTAAGTGGAAGGTTTTTATTTTTTGTTAACTTAAATTTCGCACCAAATTTGCTTAAAGGATCTGAAATTCTCTTAAAATCTCTTTTAGATAAACTTTTATCTCCAATTAATTTTATAGGTCTTGGTGAATCTATTAAAATACCAAGCAATAGTCTTCCTAACGTTCCAGAATTTTTTGCATTTATTGTAATATTTTTTTTATATTTATAACCACCCAATCCTTTTCCATAAATTTTACATTCCTTTTTTTTTATATTTACTTTAATACCTAATTTTTTAATTGCGTTGATTGACGCTAAAACATCATCAGACATTAAAAGATTCTTTGCTCTAGATACACCATTCGCTAGAGATGCAAATAAAACCCATCTAATACTTATGCTTTTATCTCCACTTATAAATATTTCTTTTTTATAGGAATTTATCTTCTTATTTATAATTATTTTTTTTGACATTTAGGTTTAGTTTATTTTGAAACCGTCACCAAAATATGCATTTTTAGCATTTATATCTTGAACTAAATTAGCTGGTGTATCTTGAGCTATGATATTTCCATTACTTAAAATCATTGCTGCATCTACACATGCAAGCAAATCTCTAGCTTGATGATCGCAGATGCAAATTGTTATTTGATTTTCTTGTTGTAAATTTACAATTATTTCTTGAAGCATTTTAATTGTTAAAACATCAAGGGCAGCAAAAGGTTCATCTAAAAGCAAGACTTTTGGCTCACTCAACAGGGCTAAAGCAAGAACCAATTTTCTTTTTTGTCCTCCCGAGAGGTATTTTGCTTTTATTTCCCTCAAATTATCTAACTCAAATTTTGATATAAGATAATTTATTCTTTCAGATCTAATATTTTTATCATTAATTATAATTTCACTTATTGCTTTTAAGTTATCTTGTAATGTTAAATCATTAAAATAACCACCGTATTGAGGGACATAACCTACTTTAAATTTCTTAGTTCTTAAATAAACAGGATAGTTTGTTACTTCTGTATTATTTATTTTGATCATACCTGAGTTTGGAGTAATTAATCCTGTTAATAGATTAAATATAGTTGATTTACCTACACCATTTGGACCCAACATTCCAAAAATTTGTCCCTCATTAATTTTAAAGCTTATATTGTCCAATATTAATCTGTTTCCATATGAAAGAGATATATTTTTAAATTCAATTATGGAATTTAAATTTTTAAATGATTTAATTCTAAATTTCTTTATTATAGCCATTTTAGAAATTTTTATTTTTAATATTTACTTTTTTAGTATCTTCATACATAAAAATTTTAGTATCTTTCGAGTCTATATCTATTTCAATAACATCTGCTTGTAAAATATTTTCTAAGTTTGTAAAAATTATGTTTCTGGATAATATCATTTTGTTTTTTATTAGTGAGAAATCTAGATAATCCCCTGTAATTTTATTTTCTAAATAGTTAATTATTACATTTTTTGAAAAAATAGTATCATAATTATTTGCATTATATTTTCCAAAGTCAGATTTAATATTGATTTCATCAGAATTTGTTAGTTTAATTATTGATCTTACGTCCTTTAAAAATATAATTTCATTATTATTTAAATCGATTTCACCACTCGCAGCCCTAATAATATATTGATTTCCTTTAGAGTCTTTCGCAATATATTCGACATTTTCTAGAAAATTTGAATTATATGAATTTATCTCCTCTAATTTTTTTACTTCTACTTTTTTTTCTTTGTTAAAGAATTTGAAGTTAATAATTATAATTGAAATTAAAATTATAAATAAAACAACAATTTTTTTTAACATTTAAGAAATATTTGATTGTAAAACTGTGTGTACGTGAATTACACCAATTGCTTTTCTCGGTTTTTTTTTATTTATCACAATTAAAGAGGTGATTTTATTGTTATTCATAAGCGACAAAGCCTTAGCGGCTAACTCATTTTTATCAATAGTAATAGGCCTTTTTGTCATAATTTTTTTAACAGGCAATATATGAAAATTAGAGTTTTTTTCACTAATTCTCCTGATTTGACCATCTGTGATTATTCCTGATATTTTTTTTTCTTTGTTTCTTACAATTACAATACCTAATTTTTTTTCACTCAAAATTTTTATAGCTTTACTCATTTTTAAATTTTCATCCACAAATGGTATTTTTTTTCCAATTATCATAATATCTTCAACTGTTTTAAGTTGGGCCCCTAGACTTCCAGAGGGATGAAATTTTTTAAAATCTAATTTATCGAATTTCTTATATTTCATTGATGCAATTGCCAAAGCATCTCCAAAAGCAAGCTGAGAAGTTGTACTTGCAGTAGGAACAATTCCACCAGCTTCAATTACCTGAGGTATTAAAAGTTTTGTATCAGAAGCTTTATATAAAATTGACTCTTTTTTTGAAACAATTCCAATTAAATAAATTTTGTTTCTCTTTGCATATTGAATAATATTTTTTAATTCATTTGTTTTCCCTGAATAACTAATTAATATCAAAACATCTTTCTTTGATATCATTCCTAAATCACCATGAGAAGCTTCACTTGCAACTAAACTAAATGAGGGTGTGCCTACAGATGCTAAAGTTGCTGCAATTTTTGAAGCTATAAGTCCACTTTTTCCAACACCACACAAAATGACTTTTGATTGACAATTTGCAATTTTAACAACTGCATCACTAAAAGATTTATTTACAGATTTTCTCAAATTCTGTAGTGCTTTAATTTCGAGATTAATTACTTCTTTGGCAATGTTTATAAATTTTTTGTTATTCATTAATGAGACCAAATATCATCCTTAAATAAAGCTAAATCAAGTTCAACCCTAGTTTTTAAAACATTTAAACAATCCAAATAAAGCTTTAGTCTATTTTCTCTTTTTAAAATTTTATTTAATTCTTCATGAATTTTATGAAGATAGATCACATCATTAGCACAATATTTAAGTTGAGCAGGGGTTAATTCTCCTCCAAAATCTGAATTTTGAAATTGTTTGCTTATATCTATGTTTATAAATTCTTTTATTAAAGTTTTAAGTGAGTGATTATCGGAATATGATCTTGCAAGTTTTGAAGCTATTTTGGTGTCTAGTATATTATTTGTGTCAGTATTCAAATAATACTTGATATGAGCCATATCTGCTCTTCCATAATGAAAAATTTTTGTAATTTTTTCATCACTTAATAATTTTACTAAATTTGGAGCATGGTAATTTTTTCTATCAAACTGAACTATATGTGCGTCTGAATTCCCAGAAGATACTTGAATAAGACATAGAGGATCACGTCTTACGTTCAGACCCATAAATTCACCGTCTATAGCAATTATATTGCCTAATTTTAAATCTTCTGGTAGATCGTTTTTGTGCAATTGAATATTATTACTCATTTTTAAACATATATATATGAAAGCAAAAAATTGTCTAATTTTTGGTGGTAGTGGCCAAATTGGCAGACACTTAATAAGAAAACTTACTAAAAACAATTATAGAGTTACCGTTGTAACAAGAAATATTCATCAGAAAAGTTATATAATTAAAACACAAGCTAATGCAGGATATATTGATATAGTTGAGGCAAATATTTATGATGAAAATAAAATTAGGGATCTTTTTAAAAAAGCAGATATATGTATTAATCTAATCGGAATTTTGTTTGAACAAAATAAAGGAAATACTTTTAAAAATATTCATTCTATATTTCCATCTTTACTAGCAAAACTCTCAAAAGAATATAATTTAAAACATTTTATTCATATTTCTGCTTTAGGTATTACAGACGCAATTGACTCAAATTATGCAAAAAGTAAATTAGAAGGTGAAAATAAGATATTTAAAAACTTTCCTTTAGCAACAATTTTGAGACCTTCAGTAGTCTACTCTGTAGATGATAATTTTACGACAAATTTTATGACACTGTTAAGTAGGTTACCTGTATTTCCGTTATACTATAATGGAAATACTAAATTTTCTCCAATTCATTGTTCTGATTTAACAGATGTAATTTATCACATAATTACAAATAATATTTATTCTAAAATAATAGAGTGTGTTGGCCCTGAAATAATTAATTTTAAAGAAATTATTGAAAAATTATTAAAATTGATTGGAAAAAAGAGAATTTTATTAAAAATACCATTACCTATAGCAGAACTTTCAGCAAGATGTTTTGAAATAATGCCTAATCCATTACTTACTAGAGATCAACTTAGATTATTAAAGTATGATAATATTTCATCAGGCAAATATAAAACTAACTTTGATATTGGAATACCGAGTTTAAAAAATTTTGATGATGAAGTAAAAAAATATTGCTATATGTGGAGAGAAGGCGGTCAATTCTCCACTGAAAAATATATATCAAAGAAAATATAGACTTTTAATACTTTGAGATTAGGCTGACTTTATTTTTTTTTCAATAAATTCAGGTACTTCGTTTTTATCAGCTACATCTTCTTTCTTACCTTTTGGTTGATAAGCATAAAGTAAATGTAACTTACAATATGAAAAATCTTTCAAAGATGATCTTCCACAAAAATAAAATGATTTTTCGTTTGGATGTCCAACTGGCCACTTGCAACAATTCTCATCTAACTCTTCCAATTGCTTAGGATTTTCTGGCTCAAAATCTTTTTCAATTATTAATGATTTAAATTTACTTCTACGACTTCTTTTTATTTTTACATTTTTTTGATCTATAGAATTTTCAAAATTTTGATTTGACGTAGCCGTCCGAGTTTTGATTTTTGCAGATAAATTTAGTCTATGAGCTTTACCAATTACTGCATTTCTGCTAATTCCACCAATAATTTCAGCGATTTGACTTGCAGTGTTTCCTTTCCCCCACAGTTCTTTTAATTTTGCTACTTTTTCTTCAGTCCAACTCATAATCAATATATTGTATGTAATTTATATAAAACAACAATATACTGATATAAAATTAAATTAAACAATCAAAAAATGAGAGTTATCAACAAAAATAGTTGTAAACAATTTTCATAGTTTTTCAATCATAACTTGTATCTAATAATTAAAATTTATAAAAACGATTTAAATTTATGAGCTATTTAGCAAAAAACTATAATAGAAAAAAAATTTCCTTTAAATATGGAAAGGGAAGTTATTTATATTCAACAAATAACAAAAAATATTTAGATTTTGTTCAGGGAATAGCTGTAAATTCTTTAGGGCATTCACATCCAAAGTTAGTAAAAACTATAAAAGATCAGTCAAAAAAACTTTGGCATGTATCTAATGCTTTTAGAATTCCAGAAGGTGAAAAACTTGCAAAAAAATTATGTCAAAAAACTTTTGCTAATTATGTTATGTTTCAAAATAGTGGGGCTGAAGCAACGGAAGCCGCAATTAAAGTTGCTAGAAGATATTTTTACTCAATAGGTAAACCAAATAAAAATAGAATTTTATGCATAAAAAACTCCTTTCATGGAAGAACATTGGCAGCAATTTTTGCAAGTGGATCAAAGAAAATGACAGAGGGTTTTGGTCCTAGGGTAACAGGCTTTGATCATTTCAACTTTGGAGATCACAATTCTCTTAAAAAGAAAATAAATAAAAACACTGCTGCTATTATGGTTGAAACAATTATGGGTGAAGGTGGTATTAAAGTTATTCCTGATTGGTGTCTTAAAGAATTAAGAATCTTATGTAATAAGAAAAAAATATTATTAATCCTTGACGAAGTTCAGTGTGGTATAGGAAGATCTGGTGATTTCTTTGCTTTTGAAAAATCAAAAGTAAAACCTGATATTGTACCTATTGCGAAAGGTATAGGCGGAGGTTTCCCCATTGGCGCAGTTTTAATGAATAAAAAAGTTGCATCAGGTATGACACCAGGCACTCATGGTTCAACATTTGGAGGAAATCCTTTGGCTATGTCTGTTGGAAATACTGTCATGGATATCATATCAAATAAGAAATTTTTAAATAACGTAAAAAATTTATCAAAATATTTTTTATTTAAACTAAAAAAAATTAAAGAAAAATATCCAAATATTATTAAGCAAATAAGAGGAAAAGGTTTTTTGATTGGGATACAATTATATAAAGATCAAACTGTATTTATAAAAAAATTGATGGATAATCAGCTATTGACTATTCGAGCAGCAGAAAATGTTGTTCGGATTTTACCTCCATTAAATGTAAAAAAAAATGAAATAGATTTAGCAATAAAAATTATTGATAAGGTCTGTTCACAGATAAAATAATATGAAACATTTCATTAATTTAAAAGATATCCCCACAAAAGATTTACGGAAGATTATTACTGATGCCAAGAATAGAAAAAGTTTGAGAAAAAAACTTAGCACACTTGAAGTTGACAAAGGAGCGCCTCTTAAAGGCAAGATTTTGATCCAAATGTTTGAAAAAGCAAGTTCGAGAACAAGAATTAGTTTTTATTTAGCAATAAAACAGCTAGGAGGAGGTACTTTAACTTTACGCTCTAATGAACTACATTTAGGTCAAGGTGGAGAAAGTATTGCCGATACTGCTAAAATTCTTTCTAGCTATGGTGATGGTTTTATGATTAGAACTGATAGTGATAAAAAGATAGAAGACTTTAAAAAATATTTATCAGTACCAATTATCAATGGTCTGAGCCCTTCGTCACACCCTACACAAGTTTTGTCTGATATTTTTACAGTTGAAGAAATAATGAAAAAACCTATTTCAAAATTAAATATTTGTTGGATAGGTGACTCAAACAATGTTTTAGATAGTCTAATAGCTGCATCAGTAAAATTTTCTTTCAAGCTAAGTATTGGTTGTCCAAAAAAATTTGAACCAGGGAAAAAAGTTAGAGCTTGGGTCAAAAAAAATAATAAACAAATTTATATTTATAATGATGCAAAAAAAGCAGTTTCTGGTGCTGATGTAATTTTTTCTGATAAGGTTATTTCTTTAAACGACAAAGTTAATAAGAAGGAAAAAATAAAAGCGTTTAAAAATTTTAAAATCGATAAAAAATTAATGAGTTATGCAAAAAAAAGTTGTATTTTTTTACATTGTTTACCTAGAGGTGACGAAGTAAGTAATGATGTTTTCTTGGGTGAAAAATCTCATGTGTGGCAACAAGCACTCAATAGAGTTCACGTACAAAAAAGTATTTTATTATATTGTTTCGGAAAATTAAGGTAGCGGCAAAGGGCTGTCTGAATTCTCATTTAAATATTTTATTACAGATGCTCTATCTTTTTCTTTTCTAAGACCTGCATATGCCATCTTCGTTCCCTTTATCCATTTAGCAGGTTTAATTAAAAATCCATTCAGTTCTTCAAAAGTCCAATTTTTATCATATGCAGCTAACGCTTTAGAATATTTATAATCTTCAATCGCCCCAACTTTTCTTCCTACAACATTATATAGTGCTGGACCTATAGCATTCTTTCCTCCTTTAACAATCGAATGACAAGCTGCACATTTTTTAAAAACTTTTTCACCATGAGCAATATCTCCCATCGCCATCAATGCTGATATATCAATTTTGTCTGACGTCGTACTTGAGCTGGTTGTGGATACAGTAGTGGCAGCTTCTACTTCAACTGAATAACCAGGTGTTTCAGGTTTCTCTACATGGAATATAACATCAGTTAATTTTCCAATACCGATAACAAGCAGTGCAACCATTAAAACTGCAGCAACTATTTTATTTATTTCGAAAGAATCCATTTTTTCTAAATTTTGTAGTGAACGTATAACATGATAAATTAAAAAAAAGCTAAAATTTAATGTATAAATTTGCCTCTATAGTTGTTTAATGAGTATAATAATTTGAAAATATAATGAAAACTTTAGTAATAATACCCTCTAGAATGTCCGCTACTAGGCTGCCAGGTAAACCTTTACTAAAAATAAATGGTTTATCAATTATTTCACATGTATGTAAAAAAGCAGAGGAGGCCAATATTGGAGATGTGATTGTAGCCGCAGAGGATCAGGAAATTATTGACGATGTAAGAAGCAATGGTTTCAATGCTATTTTAACTAGCAATAAACATAAGACAGGTACAGATAGAATTCATGAGGCACTTAAAAAATCAAATATTAGAGATGTTGATTTCATTATGAATTTACAAGGTGATGAACCGGCAATCGACATTCAAGATATACTAAAATTGAATAATAATATGCTAAAAAATCCTTCTGATATAGGAACTCTTGCTGCAACAATAAAAGATAATAAAGACTTGAGAAATGAAAATATTGTAAAGGTCATTACAGAAAATAGTTTGGGGGAGAACAATTTTCCAAAGGGTTTATCTTTTTTGAGAAAGTCTGAGCAGATAGATAATATTTATCATCATATTGGAGTTTATTGTTATTCAAAAGACTCACTCGAAAAATTTGTTCAATTAAGCCAATCTAAAAATGAAATTGAAAATCGGTTAGAGCAATTAAGAGCATTAGATAATAATATTGATATCAATGTTTCGCTTGCCAAATCATCTCCAATAGGAGTAGATACAGAGGAAGATTATCTAGCCTTGAAAAAAATAATGGAATATAAGAATTAATGAGTAAAATTTATTTTCAAGGAACGTTTGGTGCATATTCTCATTTAGCAGCGCTTTCAATTGATTCTAAAGCAGAAATCTTGCCTTGCAAAACTTTTGATGATTGTTTTAACAAAGCATCTGAAGAACCAGATAGCAGAATTATAATTCCAGAGTCAAATAGAATTACTGGTAACATTGGAATTGAATATTTAATTTTTAAACATAGGCTGAATATTTATAAAGAGCATTTTCAAAAAATTGAGCATAATTTATTGGGACAGCCTGGGGCAAAATTAAAAGATATTAAAGAGGTGTATTCTCACGCACAAGGATTATCTCAATGTTCAAAGTTTATAAAAGAAAATAAGTTAGCAGAACATATTAGAGCAGATACCGCTGGATCTGCTGAAATGATTTCTAAAACAAAAGATGTTAAGCAATCAGCTATAGCATCTTCGTTAAGTGCTAAAATTTATGGGCTTGAAGTAATTAAAAAAAATATAGAAAACGAAAATGGAAATTTGACAAGATTTTTGGTTATGGGAAAAAATATTTCTCAACCAGAATTTAAAGATAAAACTTACATAACCTCTTTTTTATTTAAATTAAAAAGTAAGCCAGCTGCCCTCTATCAATCACTAGGAGGTTTTGCTATTAATGGTGTAAATTTAACCAAACTACAAAGCTATCCTGAAAAAAATAGTTTTGATTCTTATTTTTTCTTATGTGATTTGGATGGACACATCGAAGATCCAAAAGTTCAGAAATCTCTTGAAGAGCTAGGTCTACATTGTGAAGATTTTCACGTTCTAGGTGTTTTCGAAGCAGATAACTTGAGACAAAAAAAATAAGAATCTTTTCTTGTAGATTAGAAATTTTAACTGCTATAATGGTTTTGGAGGCTAGAGGTGGATGCTGCTTGAACCCGACCAGATCTTAACGGAAGCAGTCGTAGAGACAGTTATTCAGGTTCTAGTCTCCTTATAGATATATGAATAATAACTCAAAAGTATTAGCATTAAAATATAGACCACAAACTTTTGACGATCTTATTGGTCAAGAGGTTGTTGCAGAAACTATTACCAATTCCATTAAAGCTGACAAAATACCTAATGCATATTTGTTCACTGGAATAAGGGGAATAGGAAAAACTACGATAGCACGAATTGTTGCAAAAGCACTTAATTGCTCAAATGGAATAGAAAATAAATGTAAAATTAAATGTGATAATTGTGATGCGATTACAAACTCAAATCATATCGATGTTCTTGAGATGGATGCCGCAAGTAAAACAGGCGTAGATGACGTAAGAGATTTGATTGAATTTTCTAGATATGGGCCAACATCTGCAAAATATAAAATTTTCATAATTGATGAAGTTCATATGCTTAGCAAGCAAGCATTTAATGCATTATTAAAAACTTTAGAAGAGCCACCAGAATATTTAAAATTTATTTTTGCAACAACAGAAATAAAAAAAATTCCTATTACTGTTGTTTCTAGATGTCAAAGATTTGATTTGTCTAGAATTAAATCTTCAGAATTATTGGAGTTTATTAAAAAAATTAAGGATAAGGAAAATGGAAAAATAAGCGACGATGCTTTAAAGCTTATAGTAAAAATTTCTGAAGGTTCAGTTAGAGATTCTTTATCGTTGCTCGATAGGGCACTATTAAGTTTAGATGAAGGAAAAGAATTAGACTTAAATTCAGCTCAGAAAATTTTTGGGTATTTTGATAAATCTCAATTAATTGATTTGTTTGAGTTAATTTTAAAAGGTGAAGAAACAAAAGTAATAAGTATTTATAGAAAAATTTATGACCAAGGTGTTGAACCAAAGGTTTTTATTAATGATTTCCTAGAGTTACTTTACTACTTTAAAAATATCAATTCTTTAACTTTAGAAAGTACAAACTTTTCATTAAATGATGAAGAATTTTCTAAAATTAAAAATTTATCAAATCAAATAAATTCAGAGGTATTAATATTATTTTGGCAATTTGCTATTTCTTCTCTCGAAGAGATAGACATAGTTTCTAATCAACACCTTTCAATTGAGATGTTCTTAATAAGACTAATGCATTTAAGTTCTGTAAAATCTGAAAATAAAATTGAAAATGTTGAGGCTCACTTGAAGAGTGAAAATTTTGTAGAGAATACAGAAACTGAGTTAACTTCTAAAACAATAAATCAAATTAAAAATGTTGCACAGGAAGAAAAAACTAAACCAGAAGTCCAGACAGAAATTAAAGCAGAAAATAAAATTAATATAAATGCATTTGAGGATTTAATTGAAATTTGTTCAAAAAAAAAAGAGATCAAGCTTAAATACGAGTTAGAAAAAAATGTTAACCTTGTAAAATTTGAAAAAAATAGAATTGAAATATCTTTTAATGAAAGTTTAGATAAAGATTTTGTAAAAGATTTATCATCAAAGCTTTTTGAATGGACTGATGAGAGATGGATTATTACATTTAGTAAATTAAAAGGTCAAATGTCAGTAAAAGATAAAGAAAAAAATGAAAAAAAACAATTAATAGATGAAATGAAAAATTCAGAAATATTTAAAAGTGTTTTGGATAGATTTCCTGATGCAGAATTAATAGATGTAAATTCAAAAAAAGATGGAGTTGATAATGACTGATTTTAGTAAAATTTTAGATAAAGCAAAAGAACTTGAGGCCAAAATGAAAGAAAGCCAACAAAAGATTAAGGAAATTAGAGTTGAAGGAGTTTCAGGCTCAAATTCTGTAAAGATAACTTTGGATGGAGAGGGAGAGATGCAAACAATAAAGTTATCTGATGAAATTATGAAAGAAGACAAAACCATAATTGAAGATTTAATTGTTGCAGCACATAATAGTGCCAAATCTCAACTTAAATCAAAAACAACTGAGGAAATTTCAAAAGCAACAGGTGGGTTTGGAATTCCAGGTTTCAAATGGCCCTTATAAAATATGGAAAATGGTAATGAGATAGATGATTTAATTAAACTGATATCAAAATTGCCTGGCTTGGGTCCTAAATCAGCAAAGCGGATTGTATTAAAGTTAATTAATAATAGAGATGAACTAGTAAAACCTTTAGCAAAATCATTAGCGGATGTTTATAAAAATATTTCTAGATGCAAAATTTGTGGGGCTCTAAAATCTATTTCAATAGAGTGTGATTATGAAAATTGTAAAATTGTAGATAAAAAATATGAAAAAATTTGTGTAGTAGAAAATATATCTGACCAGTGGAGTATAGAAAGTTCAAATATATATAAAGGTTATTTTCACATTTTAGGAGGCACTATTTCATCAGCTGGACAAAAAAAAGAGGATTTATTAATTAATTCTTTAGTGCAAAGAGTTAAAAAAGATAAGATAGAAGAAGTCATACTCGCAACTAGTGCAACTGTTGAAGGTCAAACAACTGCATATTATATTCAAGATAGTTTAAAAAATTTGAATGTTAAGATTACTAAATTAGCACAAGGATTACCTGTTGGTGGAGAAATTGAAAGTTTAGATGATGGAACTTTATTTTCTGCTTTTAAAAATAGGTCTAATTTGGTTTCGAACTCAGATTAGATTTTTTTTTCAATCTATTTAAATGAAGCAATGGTTCAGTATAACCTGAAGGTTGTTCTTTACCTTTAAACACTAAATCACACGCAGTTTGAAATGCTATAGAGTTCTCATAATCACTGCTCATTTTAACATATAGTGGATCATCTTTGTTCTGGTCGTCTACTATTTTTGCCATCTCTTTCATTATTTCAGTTACTTGTATTTTGGTTGTAATACCATGATGTATCCAGTTTGCGATATGCTGAGATGAAATTCTAAGAGTGGCCCTGTCTTCCATCAAACCTATATTGTTAATATCTGGCACTTTAGAACAACCTACACCCTGATCGACCCATCTCACAACATACCCTAATAGAGTTTGTGCAGAATTGGAAATTTCTTTATTTATATCTTCTACAGACCAATTAGGTCTATCTGCTATTGGGATGGTTAAGAGATCATCAAGCTTAGCTGGTTCTCTATCAATTAATTTTTTTTGTTCGTTAAAAATATTTATTTCATGATAATGTAAAGCATGTAAAGCAGCTGCTGTTGGAGAAGGAACCCATGCGCAGTTTGCACCTGCTTTTAAGTGTCCTGTTTTTTGCTCCATCATATCTTTCATTTTGTCTGGCATTGCCCACATTCCTTTTCCAATTTGAGCTTTACCAGAAAACCCACAACTTAAACCAATATCAACATTGTTATTTTCGTATGCATTAATCCATTTAGATGATTTCATATCACCTTTTTTAATCATAGGACCAGCTTTCATTGATGTATGCATTTCATCACCAGTTCTATCTAAGAAACCAGTATTGATAAAAAAAACTCTATTTTTAAGACTTCTAATACATTCTTTTAAATTTGCTGATGTTCTTCGCTCTTCATCCATAATCCCAATCTTACATGTGTACTTAGGTAAATTTAGAACTTCCTCAACTTTAGAAAAAATTAAATCTGTAAATGCTGTCTCGTCTGGACCATGCATTTTAGGTTTTACAATATAAACTGATCCAGTTCTTGAATTATTTTTATTTTTAATATCATGAAGCGCAGCTGCTGTAGTTATAAAAGCATCCATAATTCCTTCAGGTATTTCACTTCCATCACTTAATAAAATTGAAGGGTTAGTCATCAGATGACCAACATTTCTTACTAGCAAAAGACTTCTTCCATGTAATTTTAAACCTTTACCATCTTTTGAGATATAACTTCTATGTGGATTTAATTTTCTCTCAAATAATTTTCCTTCTTTTTCAAATTTTGACTTAAGGTCTCCTTTCATTAGGCCTAGCCAATTTCGATAACAAATAATTTTATCTTCTGAGTCAACAGCTGCTACACTATCTTCATTATCACAAATTGTTGACACTGCTGATTCTAGTATAATGTCACTAATACCTGCATGATCTTGTTGAGCAGCAAAAGCTCTTGAGTCTTTTAGAATTTCAATATGTAAATTATTATTTTTTAAAATAATTGCAGAAGGATTATCACTTTCACCTCTGTGCCCAACAAATTTATTTTCATCCTCCAAATCAAAAATATCAGCACCTTTCAAAACTTTTAATTTTCCATATTTTACAGCAAAGCTTGTAATTTTATTCCAGCTTAGTCCAGCTAATGGAAAGTACTTATCTAAAAAATCCCTCCCATATTTTATAACCATTTCACCTCTTAAAGGATCATATCTTTCAGATACGCTATCTTCAGATTGTTCAATTACATCTGTACCATAAAGACTATCATATAAACTCATCCATCTTGCATTCGCGGCATTTAATGCATACCTTGCATTCATGACAGGCACAACTAACTGAGGCCCAGCTATACTTGCAATTTCTTCATCAACATTTTCAGTTTCTATTTTAAAATCAGGTCCTTCATTTTTTAAATAACCAATTTCTAATAAAAATTTTTTGTACTCATCTAAATTAAATTCTTTACCTTTATTTTTGATATGCCAATCATCTATTTTCTTCTGTAAATCTTCCCTAAATTTAATTAATTCTTTATTTTTTGGCGCAAGTTCATCGAGTGTTTTTTCTAGACCTGACCAAAAATTTTCTGAAGATACATTTGTATTTTTTAATAATTCATCATTTACAAAGTTTGATATCTTTTCAGATACTTGAAGATTATTAATTTTAATGTATTTTTCTTGCATAGCACTTAATTCGTACCCCATCTGTATTTTTGCCTGAGAGCTTTACTCCTTCGGCGGAAATCAATCTCTTTCCAGAGTGTTATGCTTTAATCGGTCCTTTTGCCTGAGAGTTTCCGGGGTGGTTGCTCCTTCGGCGCTATAAATAGTCTCTCCCGATAATGAATTTGTATCTGTTAAATTATTTAAGTCAATTAATAAGAATTACACCTTATTTAATATCATTTTATTGCCTTTTTTGTATTTTAACCATCCGCTATAAATAAAAAATGAAAAATTATCTAAATTTTGAAACAGAAATTAAAGATCTAGAAAACGAACTAGAAAAATTGAAAGATCCTTACAATCAAGAGGGATTAACAGAAGTCGATACTCAAAAAATTTCAAGCACTCAAACAGAAATAGATGAAAAATTAAAAAATATTTATTCTAATTTAGATCCTTGGCAGACTACTATGGTTGCTCGTCATGAAGATAGGCCTAAAGCAAAATTTTTTATTGATAATTTGTTTGAAGACTTCATTTCATTATCTGGAGATAGATATTATGGAGAGGATAAATCAGTATTAACTGGATTTGCAAAGTTCAATGGAAAATCTGTTTTAGTTATAGGTCAAGAAAAAGGAGAAGATTTAGATAGTAGGATTGAGAGAAATTTTGGAATGATGAGACCAGAGGGTTATAGAAAAACTATAAGATTAATGAACTTAGCAAACAAATTTAATATTCCCATAATCTCTTTTATTGATACTCCAGGAGCATATCCAGGAGTAGGAGCAGAAGAGAGAGGACAAGCCGAAGCAATTGCAAAATCAATTGAATGCTGCATGGAGCTTACAGTTCCAACAATTGCAATAATTATAGGCGAGGGTGGTTCTGGTGGAGCAATTGCATTAGCTTCATCAAATAAAGTCCTTATGTTAGAAAATGCAATTTATTCAGTAATATCCCCTGAGGGATGTGCGACTATTCTATGGAGAGATCCAAAAAAAATGCTTGATGCTGCGAAAGCTATGAAGCTTTCAGCTAAAGATTTACTTAAGTTAAAAGTTATTGATGAAATAATTGACGAACCATTAGGTGGTGCCCACAGAGATAGAGATATAATATTAAACAATGTTAGACAAACTTTAACAAAAAATTTAAATTATTTTGATGAATTAACTTCAGAGGAAATAATGAATGAGAGAAAAAATAAATTTCTAAAAATTGGAAGGAATGATGGTTTTATGACTAGTACTGACGATCTAAGTACATTAACAATTAAGAAAAATAATTTAGATCAAATTTTTAAATCAAAAAAAATATTACTAGCGATTATTGGTGGATTAATTTTAGTTTCTTCAATCTTTTTACTGATTTAAATTCTATAAAGCTCCACAACAGTTTTTAAATTTTTTTCCTGTAGCCTCACATCTATCGTTTCTAGAAATTTTTTGATTTTTTTTTATTAATAATAAACATTTTGGATTATCAGATGGATTTATTTTCTTAGAATTTTTTTCTTCGTTATTTGGCTCTATTACTACCTTTAAGTTCATTAAAATAGTTACATAATCTAATTTTAATTTTTCTAGAAGATTTGAAAATAATTCAAATGCTTCTTTTTTATATTCAACTAATGGATCTCTCTGACCATAAGATCTTAACCCTATAACTTGTCTTAATTGTTCCAAATATTGGATATGTGATTTCCAATTTAAATCGATTGATTGAAGAAAAATTCTTTTTTCAATTTCTTTTGCATGGTCTTCACCTAAAAGTTTAATCCGATCGTTTCTCGTTTCTTGAAATTTATTAGAAATCTTTTCTCTAAAATCTTTATCATTTGCCTTAATTAAATCTTTAAATTCAGTTTCTTCAAAACTTTTTCCAATTATTTGTTTAGTTTTATTGTTAAATTCATTACTTTTTGGATTGGATAAATTTGAAATTTTTAGCCTTATTAAATTATCAGATATCTCTTTTAAAAATTCATCTGAATAATCAAAGATATTTTCACTGTTCATTGCATTTTTTCTTTGTGAAAATACAACATGCCTTTGATCATTAAGAACGTTATCAAATTTGATGAGTGTTTTTCTTATATCAAAATTTCTAGCTTCTACTTTCTGTTGGGCTCGCTCTAATGCTTTATTGATCCAAGGGTGATCAATACTTTCACCGTCTTTAAGTCCAAGTTTTTCGAGCATACTATTCATAGATTCTGATCCAAAAATTCTCATTAAATCATCTTCTAGACTAACGTAAAATACAGAGCTACCTTCATCTCCTTGTCTTCCAGATCTTCCTCTAGCCTGGTTGTCAACTCTTCTAGACTCCATTCTTTCTGTGCCAATTACAAATAAACCCCCTAAGGATTTAATTTTATCTTTATTTATTTTAAGTTGGTTTTCTGGAATAGAACCTTTTTTACCACCAAGTTGAATATCAACACCCCTTCCTGAGATACTTGTTGTAATTATTAATGAATTTTCTTTTCCTGCATTTGCAATTATCTCAGCCTCATTTTCGTGATTTTTTGCATTTAACACTACATGTTTGATATTTTTTTGATTTAATAAATTTGAATAAACTTCAGATTTATTAATGCTTGAGGTAAATACTAAAATAGGTTGACCCAATTTGTTTCTCTCAATTATTTTTTTTATAATTGCATCATTCTTTTCTTTTTCTGTTCTAAAAATTAAATCATTAAAATCCTTTCTGATCATTTCTTTATTTGTTGGAATAACAACAACAGGTAGATTGTAAATTTCAAAAAATTCTTCAGATTCTGTAGCGGCTGTACCAGTGCAGCCAGATATTTTTTGATAAAGTTTAAAATAATTTTGATAAGTTATTGAAGCTAACGTTTGATTTTCAGCCTGCACTTGAATTTTTTCTTTGGCCTCTAGTGCTTGATGCAAACCATCTCCAAAACGTCTGCCTTCTAAAATTCTTCCGGTAAGTTCATCAATAATTTTAAGAGTTCCATCTTTAACAATATAGTCTCTACCTTTTTCAAATAAATGATTTGCTCGTAAAGCTTGATTAACATGATGAACTAAATGTAAATTTTCTGGGTCATAAAAATTATTATTTTTTAAAATACCAGCGTTAGAAAAAAGTTTTTCAACATTATTAATTCCATCATTTGTCAATAAAATGCTCTTTTCTTTTTCATCTATTTCAAAGTCTTTATTATTTAAGACTCTAATTAGTTTATCAATTGCTAGATATTGAGCAGTTTTATCTTCAGCTGCTCCAGAAATTATCAAAGGTGTTCTTGCTTCATCAATCAAACATGAATCTATTTCATCTACTATTGAAAAATTATGATCTCTCTGAACCATTTGCTCTTCAGAAAATTTCATATTATCTCTTAAGTAATCAAAACCCAATTCACTATTAGTTGCATAAGTGACATCACAATTATAATTTTTTTTACGTTCAGCATCATCTTGATAATTGTTAATAAATCCCGATGAAAGACCAAGAAAATTATAAATTTGTCCCATTTCAATCGAGTCTCTTTTTGCAAGATAATCATTTACAGTTACTATATGAACACCTTTACCACTCAATGCATTTAAATATGCAGCGAGTGTTATGGTTAAAGTTTTTCCTTCTCCAGTTCTCATTTCAGCAATTTTGCCCTCATGTAAGGCTACACCTCCTATTAACTGAACGTTAAAGTGTCTTTCATTTCGTGTTCGTTTGGCAGCCTCTTTTACTAAAGCAAAAGCTTCTGGAAGTAACTCGTCTAAAGTTTTTCCATCTTTTATCTGATTTTTAAATTCGTTAGTTTTTTTTGGAAAGTCTTTGTCATTTAAATTTTTTAAATCTTCCTCATATAAGTTTATTTTTTCAATAATTTTACCAATTCTATCTAGCTCTTTTTGATTACTAGATTTGATGAATTTTGTAATTAAATTTAATGGGTTAAACATGACTATTTGATTTATTCTTTACTTATATGGTTTAATATATGTATTAAATAAATAATTTAAACAATATGGGAATTAATTTAACAAATTTTTTATCATCTCAATCAAAAAATACTAAAATGATTGATTTTCAAGACCTTGATCATTTAGATGGTCTTTCAATTTCAGTTGTTTCAGCAAATTTATACAAAGATATCAGAGATGATTTAACAATGTTCTATTTCAGAGAAGGAGCTAATTACGCTTCTGTTTATACCCAATCAAAAATAATATCTGAAAATATAAAATGGAATAAAAACCAAAGACCAAAAAAAATATATTCTCTCATTGTAAATACGAGAAACGCCAATGCTTTCACTGGAAAGCAAGGATATGAAAGTATAAAAAAAATAGCTGATTTGACAGCTAAACAACTAAATAAAAAACAAGAGGAAGATGAGGATAATCCTAAAAAAATTTCTTCAAAAAATATAATTTTTGGTTGCACTGGTACTATTGGAGAAATTTTTCCATATGAAAAAATCTCCAATAATATTCCAAATTTAATCAAAAAAATTCGTTATACCCAAAATAAATTTATTTGGATGAAGGCAGCACTTGCAATCATGACCACTGATACGAAGCCAAAATTAGCTATGGAGGAATGTTATATTGGAAGTGAAAAAGTAAAAATATACGGAATATCCAAAGGATCAGGAATGATATATCCAAATATGGCTACGACACTTGCATATATATTTACTGATGCAACTTTATCTAATGATATTTTAGGAAAGTTATTAAAAAAAAATATAACTAATACGTTTAACGCTATTTCTTGTGATGGGGATACCAGCACCAATGACATGGCAACTATTTTTGCGACTAATAAAGTAAAAAATTACCAAGTGAAAAGTATAAATGAAAATAAAATTAAAAACTTTGATAAAGCTCTAAATAATGTTCTTTTAAATCTAGCTAAAAGAGTTGTTTCAGATGGTGAAGGAGCATCAAAATTCATAACAATCAATGTTAGTAAGTGTAAAAATGAGATAGATGCAAAAAAAATTGCTTTCTCAGTTGCAAATTCTCCATTAGTAAAAACTGCAATAGCTGGAGAAGATCCAAATTGGGGACGAGTTATAATGGCAATAGGTAAGGCAGGACCTAAAATTAATCTAAATAAGTTATTAATTAAGTTTGGAAGTATATTAATTGTAGAAGGCGGAAAATTAAATCAAAGTTACGATGAAAAGCAAACAGCAAACTACATGAAATCTGAAAATATAGAAATAAATATTGAAACCTTTACAGGAAACAAAAACTTTACAGCTTATACCATGGATTTAACGAAAAAATATATTGAAATTAATGCAGATTATAGAAGTTAAATTATTGAAAATCCAGATTGTATTATTAACTAATAATCATGATTAAATATAAACTTTTTTGTAAAGAATGTGATTTAAAATTTGATAGTTGGTTTGCATCTTCAAATGAGTATGAAAGATTAAAAAAAAAAAAACTATTGAATTGCCATAATTGCAACTCAGTAAAAGTTGAAAAAACAATTATGGCACCTCAGTTAATAAGTCCTAAATCAAAAAATGATAAAAAAATTAACTTAGAAAAATACAATAAAATAAAAAAAACCATAAAAGATTATCAAAAATTCATTAAAGAAAATTTTAATTATGTTGGTGATAATTTTGCTTATGAGGCAAGATCAATTCATTATAATGGAAAAAAAAAATCAAAGGGAATTTACGGCAGTGCATCAAAAGAAGATTTAAAAGAATTAAAAGAAGAAGGTATAGATGCTCAAATGATCCCTTGGATAGATGATAAGGAAAATTAGTTTTTAATAAACATTGCTATATAGTTTACTGATAAATCCCTAGAAATACTCCATTCATCCGTAATAATGTTAAAATTCATACCCTCTAATTTATTCAGAGATAAATCGCATTTCATTAAAATTTTTTTAAGATCCTCAGGTTTAACAAATTTTTCCCATTCGTGTGTTCCAATTGGAAGCCATCTTAAAACATACTCTGCTCCAACAATTGCAAAAACATAAGATTTTAAAGTTTTATTTATTGTTGCAACAAACATCAATCCATTTTTTTTTAAAAGTTTTGAGCAAGACTTTAAAAAAAAATCTATATCCTCTACATGCTCAACAATTTCCATATTTAAAATGACATCAAATTTTTTTTTAATTTTTAGTTTTTCGGGTGATGAGCATAAATAATTAATTTTTAGTTTATTTTTTTTTGAATGAAGTTTTGCAATTTTTATATTTTTATCAGATGCATCAATACCTGTTACATTGGCACCCATTCTTGACATTGGTTCAGACAATAATCCTCCACCACATCCAATATCTAAAATATTTATACCTGCTAAAGGTTTGGATTTATTTTTTAATTTGAAATTATTAGCAATATTTTCTTTTATATATTTAATTCTTGTTGGATTAAATTTATGAAGTGGTTTGAATTTGCCTTCTGGATTCCACCATTCATCGGCCATTTTAGAAAATTTATCTATTTCTTTTTTATTTATACTAGTCATAATGATAAATAGTTGACATAATAATTTAGATGTATTTTATCCATTATTTATTAAATATTAATAATTAAAGCTAGCATGAAAACAGTTGTATTAAAATTTGGAGGGACATCTGTAGGAACTATAGATAGAATCAAAAAGGTATGTAAAATAATTGCTTTTTATAAAAAGAAAAAAAATAGGGTATTAGTTGTTTCATCAGCAATGAGTGGTGTGACAAATGAATTAGTAAAAAAATCTAAACTTATTAGTAACAATTTTGATAGAGCGGAATATGACGCACTAGTTTCAACTGGAGAACAGGTGTCATGTGCTCTTATTGCAGGAAGATTAAAACACAATGGGTTTAAATCAAGATCTTGGTCGTCTTGGCAATTGCCTATTTTAACAGATGGTCCACACTCAAGTGCTAGAATTATTTCAGTAGGTATTAAAGAATTAAATAAATATATTAAGTCAGGTGGTATACCTATAATCACAGGTTTTCAAGGAATAAGCAATGATTTGAGAATTACCACTATAGGAAGAAGTGGGTCTGATGCATCTGCAATTATGCTTGCAAAATTTATTAAAGCTGATGAGTGTATAATTTATACTGATGTAGATGGAGTTTATACTACAGATCCAAGGCAATACAAAAAAGCTAAAAAAATTAAAAAAATTTTTTATGACGAGATGTTAGAAATGGCATCACTTGGTTCAAAAGTAATGCAGCCTACATCAGTTCAGGATGCAAAGTTGAATAATATTGATGTTAATGTAAAATCTTCTTTTGTTTCAAAAAGTGGAACTTTGATTACTGGTTCTAAAAAGAATTTTAGCAATCAAATAATTACTGGAATTTCATCAACAAAAAATGATGCTAAAATCACAATTGTAGGTGTTAAAGACAGACCTGGTATAGCAGCGTCAATTTTTAGACCATTATCTAAGAATATGATTAATGTTGATATGGTTGTTCAAAATATTTCCCAAAATGGAAAAGAGACAGATTTAACTTTTACAATTAAGTCAGATGATTTGAAAAAAACTGAGCGTATAATAAAAAAAAATAAGTTTATATCATATAAAAAATTATCTTTTGATAAAGATTTGTCAAAAGTTTCTATAATTGGCGTAGGAATGATTACTACACCCGGGATAACTTATAGGATGTTTCAGGCATTAGCTTCTAAAAAAATAAATATTCTTGTTATATCTACATCTGAGATAAAAATTTCAGTACTTATTTCTTCTAAGAATGTTAAAAAAGCTGTAGCAGTCTTGCACAAAGAATTTAAATTAGACTAATTTTATGAGCCTTAGGCCTTTTAGAAATATTAAAAGAAAAAAAACTAAAGTAATTAATGTAGGTGATGTAAAAGTTGGAGGGGATAACCCAATCTCAGTCCAATCTATGACTAATACATTGACAACTGATATTTCTGCAACAATAAAGCAAATTCAAGAAATTCATGATAAAGGTGCCGATATTGTAAGAGTATCTTGTCCAGATGAAGAATCATCAAAAGCATTAAAAGAAATTTCTAAAAATGTTCAACTCCCAATCGTTGCTGATATTCACTTTCATTATAAAAGAGCTATTGAAGCTGCAGAGAATGGAGCAAAGTGTTTAAGAATTAATCCAGGCAATATTGGTGAGAGAGATAAAGTTCATGACGTGCTTAAAGCTGCAAAAGATAACGATTGTTCTATTAGAATAGGTGTTAATGCCGGATCTTTAGAAAAAGATATACTAGAAAAATATAAAGAGCCATGTCCTGAGGCATTAGTAGAAAGTGCTTTAAGAAATATAAAAATTTTAGAGGACCAAAATTTCTTTAATTTTAAAGTTAGTGTTAAATCATCAGATGTATTTTTATCTATTTCTGCTTATAGACAGCTTTCTAAAGTAACAGATTATCCATTGCATTTAGGGATAACCGAAGCAGGAAGTTTTGTTGCAGGTAGTGTTAAGTCTTCTATAGGACTTGGATCACTTCTCTTAGATGGTATTGGAGACACTATAAGAGTATCTTTATCAGATGATCCTGTAAAAGAGGTAGGAATTGGAAATGAAATTTTAAAGTCTCTAGGTTTAAGAAATAGAGGTGTAAAAATAATTTCTTGCCCTTCCTGTGCAAGACAAGCCTTTCAGGTAATTGATACAGTTAAGATATTAGAAGAGAAGTTATCTCACATAAAAACCCCAATCACACTGTCAATTATAGGATGTGTTGTTAATGGTCCAGGAGAAGCTGCTCTTACTGATATTGGTATAACAGGTGGTGGGAAAGGAAATAACATGCTTTATTTATCAGGTGTCCAGAGCGAAAAAGTTTTAACAGCTGATATTATAAAAAAAGTAGTTTCTGAAGTTGAAAAAAAAGCCACAGAGCTAGAAAAAAATTAACATAATGATTCCAATAAAAACAGTTGAAGAGATAATTGTAAAACATTCAAATTTAGAAAAAGATCTTTCAAGAGGTGATATAGACAAAAAATTATTTGCAGAAAAGTCCAAAGAGTATTCTGATATTAATGAAATTATAGACATTGCAAAAAAATACATATCATTTGGTAACGATAAAAAAGATTTAGAAAAACTCTTAGAGGACCAATCATTAGATGAAGAGCTTAAAAAAATGGCTGAGATTGAATTAATAGAATTGAAAACACAATATGAAACCAATGAAAAAAAATTAAAATTATTTTTGCTACCAAAAGATGATGCAGATAAAAAAAATGCGATTATTGAGATTAGAGCAGGAACAGGTGGACTAGAGGCCAGTTTATTTGCTTCAGATTTATTTAAAATGTATGAAAAAGTAAGCCATAAAAAGAAATGGTCTTTAGAAGTAATTTCAATATCAAGAAGCGATGCAGGGGGTTTAAAGGAAGTTATTGCTTCAGTTAAAGGCAGCAACATTTATTCAACATTAAAATATGAAAGTGGAGTTCATAGAGTGCAAAGGGTTCCAGATACAGAAACTCAAGGAAGGATACATACGTCAGCAGCAACAGTTGCTGTTTTACCGGAAGCAGAAGAAGTAGATTTAAAAATAAATGATGCTGATTTGAGAATTGATGTATTTAGAGCAGGAGGACCTGGTGGTCAATCTGTAAATACAACTGATAGTGCTGTAAGAATTACTCATATACCAACAGGTTTATCTGTATCTCAACAAGATGAAAAATCGCAACATAAAAATAAAGCTAAAGGGATGAAAATTCTGAGAGCTCGTCTTTATGAACTTGAAAGATCTAGAATAGACCAAGAAAGATCTCAAGATCGAAAGACAAAAATTGGCACTGGAGATAGATCTGAAAGAATAAGAACTTACAATTTTCCACAAGGAAGAGTTACAGATCATAGAATAAACTTAACTCTACATAAACTAGCTGAATTTTTAGAAGGTGAAGCTTTTGATGAAATGATAGAGTCATTAACTTTAAAGGCTCAAGAGGAAAGTTTGAGTAATTTAAAATAATATATGAATATTAGTTCAGCTATAAGTGCAGGTTCAAAAATTTTAAGAAATAAATTTATACCTAGTCCACAATTAGATTCTGAAATTTTAATGGCAAAAGCAATAAACAAAGATAGAAGTTATATTTTGTTAAATCCTAAAAATTTTCTTAATAAAAAAAAATTAAATCTTTTTAATATCTTAATTGAAAAGAGATCATTAGGTATTCCCGTTTCTTATCTGACTAATATAAAATCTTTTTGGAATTCTGAGTTTTATATAACAAATAATATTTTGATACCGAGACCAGATACAGAATTGGTTATAGAAAATATATTGAAATTAACAAAACAAAAAAAAAAATTAAATATTTTAGATATAGGTGTTGGTTCAGGCTGCATTTTATTATCAATCTTAAGAGAGAGAAAAAATTTTTATGGAACTGGAATTGACATAAGCCAAAAGTGTGTAAATATTAGCAAAATCAATGCAGTGAGGCTCAAGGTTAGTTCTAGATTAAAACTATATAAATCAGATGTTGACAAATTCAGTTTAGGTAAATATGATTTGATAGTTTCTAATCCTCCTTATATTAAAACAAATAGTTTTAAATATTTGGAAAAAGATGTTGCTAAGTTTGAGCCAAAACTAGCATTAAATGGTGGATTAGATGGCTTATCGGTAATCAGAAAAGTTATTAAAAAATCATCTGAGCTGATAAAGAAAAATGGCAATTTTATTTTAGAGATCGGATTTGATCAAAAAAATGAAGTTATTAATTTATTAAAAAAAGAAGGTTTTTATATAAATAGTACTCAAAAAGATCTTGCAAATAATTACAGGTGCATTGTCAGTACAAAAATATAATAAATTGAAATCATGGTAACATTTAGAAATAACAGTAACAATAACAGAAGAAGTAATTTTAGAAGAAATGACAGAAATTTTAAGTCAAATGGAGACAGACAAAAATTTAGTTCAAATTTTTCTAGCAGTGAGAATTTTAAAAGAAAAGCTCCAGGAAGAAATAATCACAATGCTCCAAAATTAATTGAAAAATATAACGATTTGGCTAGAGAAGCTTTATCTAATGGTGATAAAATTTTATCTGAAAATTATCTTCAACACGCGGATCATTTCACAAGAATATTGAATGAAAAAGAGACCATAAAAAGAGAAAAATTTTTAGAAAATAAATCTGAAATAGATGCTAACACTGGTGATGAAAGTATCGAAAACTCTAATCAAAATTCCGAAAAAGATTTAACTAATTCTTCTACAGAGGAAACAAAAGAAAAAAAAAGTGCAAAATCTCAAGCAGAAGTAAATTAATTTAACCCAATAATTTTTTCAGATTTTAAAACTTCTAATTTAATTTTTTTAGTCTCAAATAATTTTCTTTCGTCACCCTTTAAAATTTTTCCTGACGGGAGTTTTAATTTCTGTGAATTTACTTTTTTTCCGTTAACAATAACTTCATAATGCAAATGTGGGCCAGTAGATTTTCCAGTTGAACCAACATAGCCTATTGTTTGTCCCTGTTTAACTCTTACTCCAGATTTTATTCCTCGTGCAAATTTTGACATATGAGCATAAATTGTTTGATAAGTTGAATTATGACGTATCTTTACACAATTTCCTCCACCACCACACCATCCAGCTTTTTGAACAACCCCATCGCCGGATGCCATTATTGGAGTACCCATTGGTGCTGCAAAATCAGTACCTCTGTGCATTTTATTAAAACCATCAATTGGATGTTTTCTCATTCCAAATGGAGAAGAAAGCCTTGCACCATTTATAGGTGTTTTCATTAATGCTTTTTTAACACTTTTTCCAGTTTTATCATAGTGACCTTCACTACCCTCTTTATCAAAGTAATATAAACTATTATCTTGCCCACTAAGTTGTAAATTTGCAAAAAGAATTTCTCCATTTTCAACAATTTCTTTTTTTTCGTTTAAAAAAATTTCATACATAATTTGATATTTATCTTTTTTTCTAATATCTCTTTGAAAATCAACTTGAAATCCATATATTCTTGCAAATTCTATTACTATATTAGCTGGTATATTTTCGTCTAAGGCAGCTTTGTAAAGACTTTGTAAAATTATATTTTCTTTATATATAATTTTCTTTTCTAATTTGATTGATATAACTTCATCGTTAAAATTATCATTATCAATGTTTCTATTTAAATATATTTTTTGTGTATTAGAAATTTGATATATAAAACTTATAATTTTATTATCTGTTTTATCAAAAGTTAATTCAATTACTTGCTTTGTATTTAATTTATTTAGATTAGTTTTTTTTTTTAAAGAATTTTTAATTTTTATTATGTCTTCTTTATCAATTGAATAGTTTTGTAAAATATTATCAAATGTTTCTCCAGATTTAATTTTATGTCTAATTTTTTCATACTTTGGGTCTAGATTTTCAATAATGTGTCTTAAGGTTTTTTTGAAGTAAATATTATCTATAAAATTACTATAAGCTTTATCATTTAAATTTTTTTTATAATTATAGTAACTTGTTGAAATTGCTGTAAAACATATTAAAAAAAATAGGATTAAAATTTCTATATTTTTTCTAAATTTATTTTTTAATTTTTTAATCATCTTAAATATTATGGGAAACAATTAATAGTTTAGAGCAAGATAAAAATCAAAAAAAACCCTTAAAAATAAAGGATTTTTATTCATTTTTTTAATCTTAAATGCTTGATTTCCTATAATTTTAGCCTATAAGCACTGAACTTTCTCAATTAAACTATTGTTTACACAATAAATAAGTGAGGATTATTGAGCATTTTTGCTCAATTAGCTATTTTAAAAGTTAAAAATTTAAGAAGAGAAGTGTGGACGGTTAAGGTTACCAAAATTTGTCGTACACACTTCAACATCATATAAATTTTATTCTTAGAATTTATATGGAAGCTAGTGTGCGCCGTTTTTAAACTTGAGAGTTTGATCATGGCTCAGAACGTACGCTGGCGGCACGCCTAACACATGCAAGTCGAACGAAGTAGCAATACTTAGTGGCAGACGGGTGAGTAACATGTAGGTATCTGCCCTTTGGCCTGGAATAACACGAGGAAACTTGTGCTAATACCGGATAAGTCTTTACGGAGAAAGCTTTATGCACCATTGGATGAGCCTGCAATTGATTAGTTTGTTGGTGGGGTAATGGCCTACCAAGACTGTGATCAATAGCTGATTTGAGAGGATGATCAGCCACATTGGGACTGAGACACGGCCCAAACTCCTACGGGAGGCAGCAGTGGGGAATCTTGCACAATGGAGGAAACTCTGATGCAGCGATGCCGCGTGAGTGAAGAAGGCCTTTGGGTTGTAAAGCTCTTTCGTCGGGGAAGAAAATGACTGTACCCGAATAAGAAGGTCCGGCTAACTTCGTGCCAGCAGCCGCGGTAATACGAAGGGACCTAGCGTAGTTCGGAATTACTGGGCTTAAAGAGTTCGTAGGTGGTTGAAAAAGTTGGTGGTGAAATCCCAGAGCTTAACTCTGGAACTGCCATCAAAACTTTTCAGCTAGAGTATGATAGAGGAAAGCAGAATTTCTAGTGTAGAGGTGAAATTCGTAGATATTAGAAAGAATACCGATTGCGAAGGCAGCTTTCTGGATCATAACTGACACTGAGGAACGAAAGCATGGGTAGCGAAGAGGATTAGATACCCTCGTAGTCCATGCCGTAAACGATGTGTGTTAGACGTTGGAAATTTATTTTCAGTGTCGCAGCGAAAGCAATAAACACACCGCCTGGGGAGTACGACCGCAAGGTTAAAACTCAAATGAATTGACGGGGACCCGCACAAGTAGTGGAGCATGTGGTTTAATTCGAAGATACGCGCAGAACCTTACCAACACTTGACATGTTCGTCGCGACTTTAAGAGATTAAAGTTTTCGGTTCGGCCGGACGAAACACAGGTGCTGCATGGCTGTCGTCAGCTCGTGTCGTGAGATGTTGGGTTAAGTCCCGCAACGAGCGCAACCCTCACTTTTAGTTGCCATCATTAAGTTGGGCACTCTGAAAGAACTGCCAGTGATAAGCTGGAGGAAGGTGGGGATGACGTCAAGTCCTCATGGCCCTTACGTGTTGGGCTACACACGTGCTACAATGGTATCTACAACAGGAAGCAAAACGGCGACGTTAAGCAAATCCTTAAAAGATACCTCAGTTCGGATTGCACTCTGCAACTCGAGTGCATGAAGCTGGAATTACTAGTAATCGTGGATCAGCGTGCCACGGTGAATGCGTTCCCGGGTCTTGTACACACCGCCCGTCACACCATGGGAGTTGGTTCTACCTTAAGGCAAGGTTTTAAACCCTTGACCACGGTATAGTCAGCGACTGGGGTGAAGTCGTAACAAGGTAGCCGTAGGGGAACCTGCGGCTGGATTACCTCCTTTCTAAGGATGAATGAAAGTAAAATTTCATTCTAAATAATATACAGGATAATGTTGACCGTCCTCATTTCTCTTCTTAAAGTAGTGTTTCTCTTGCATGGGGGCCGGTAGCTCAGTTGGTTAGAGCACACCCTTGATAAGGGTGGGGTCGAAAGTTCGAGTCTTTCTCGGCCCACCAATTTAAGATCATGGGGGATTAGCTCAGCTGGGAGAGCGCCTGATTTGCATTCAGGAGGTCAGCGGTTCGATCCCGCTATCCTCCACCAAACACTTAGTTATAAAAAATCGTAAAAAATTAATAATTAATATCAATATCTATATCCGAACATTAGAAATGTTATTAGCTAATGTTCAAAATAAAAATTTGATTCAACACAGAATTTTTTTCTGTGCATAAATCAAGCGTTTAAGGGCGTGTAGTGGATGCCTTGGCACTGAAAGCCGATGAAGGACGTGATATACTGCGATAAGTTTCGGGGAGCTGTATGTAAGCTTTGATCCGAAAATTTCCGAATGGGGAAACCCACCACTTTATGTGGTACTTTAAACTGAATACATAGGTTTAAAGAGACAACCTGGAGAACTGAAACATCTAAGTAACCAGAGGAAAAGAAATCAATTGAGATTCCGTTAGTAGTGGCGAGCGAACGCGGACTAGGCCAGTAGTTTTGTTAAAAAAATTTGAATAGTTTGGAAATGCTAACCATAGAGGGTGATAGTCCCGTATGAGTAACGTTTAACAAAATTCTTGAGTAAAGCGGGACACGTGAAATCCTGCTCGAATATAGGGGGACCACCCTCTAAGCCTAAATACTCTTCAGTGACCGATAGTGAACTAGTACCGTGAGGGAAAGGTGAAAAGAACCCCTATTAGGGGAGTGAAATAGAACCTGAAACCGCATGCCTACAATCAGTCGAAGCTCTTTTTAGAGTGACGGCGTACCTTTTGTATAATGGGTCAGTGACTTAATTTATTAAGCAAGCTTAAGCCATCTAGGTGTAGGCGCAGCGAAAGCAAGTCTTAATAGGGCGATTAGTTTAATGAATTAGACCCGAAAACGAATGAGCTTACCATGAGCAGGTTGAAAGTAAGGTAACACTTACCGGAGGACCGAACCAGTTGACGTTGAAAAGTCTTTGGATGACTTGTGGTAAGGGGTGAAAGGCCAACCAAATTCGTAGATAGCTGGTTTTCCGCGAAAACTATTTAGGTAGTGCGTTGAATAAATAGACGTTTAGAGGTAGAGCACTAAATGGGCTAGGGGGAAGAGATTCTTACCAAACCTAATAAAACTCCGAATGCTAAACGTTGTTCTTCAGCAGACAGACTGTGGGTGCTAAGGTCCATGGTCGAGAGGGAAAGAGCCCAGACCACCAGATAAGGTCCCCAAATTATGATTAAGTGTGAAAGGATGTGGAAATTCCTTAACAGCCGGGAGGTTGGCTTAGAAGCAGCCATCCTTTAAAGATAGCGTAACAGCTCACCGGTCTAATAGAGTTTCTGCGCCGAAGATGTAACGGGGCTAAAATCATATACCGAATCTGTGGATTTATAATTTTTTCGAAAATTGTAACTGGTAGCGGAACGTTCTGTAAGCCTGTAAAGGGATACCCGTGAGGGATCCTGGAGGTATCAGAAGTGCGAATGCTGACATAAGTAACGATAAAAGAAGTGAAAAACTTCTTCGCCGAAAATCCAAGGGTTTCTGCGCAAGGTTAATCCGCGCAGAGTTAGTCGGCACCTAAGGCGAGGGCGAAAGCCGTAGTCGATGGAAATAAGGTTAATATTCCTTAACCAGATGGTAGTGACGGATCTTGTAAGTTGTGAGTTCTTAATGGATTGAGCTTGCCGCGAAAAGGTTCCAAGAAATAGCTCCATCATTAGACCGTACCCTAAACCGACACAGGTGGATTAATAGAGTATATTTAGGCGCTTGAGAGAATGATGTTGAAGGAACTCGGCAAAATACTTCCGTAACTTCGGGATAAGGAAGACCTTCTAGTAGGCAACTATTAGAGGGTGGCACAAGCCAGGGAGAAGCGACTGTTTATCAAAAACACAGGGCTCTGCTAACACGTAAGTGGATGTATAGGGTCTGACGCCTGCCCGGTGCTGGAAGGTTAATGCGGTTGGTGCAAGCTAACTTCTGAAGCCCCAGTAAACGGCGGCCGTAACTATAACGGTCCTAAGGTAGCGAAATTCCTTGTCGGGTAAGTTCCGACCTGCATGAATGGCGTAACGATTTCTCCGCTGTCTCCAACATCAACTCAGTGAAATTGAATTCTCCGTGAAGATGCGGAGTTCGCGTAGTTAGACGGAAAGACCCCGTGCACCTTTACTGCAACTTTACATTGGTATTAGGAAAAACATATTTAGTATAGGAGGGAGACATTGAAGCAAAGGCGTCAGCTTTTGTGGAGTCAACAGTGAAATACCTCTTTTGTTTTTCTTGGTATCTAACTGATAGCCGTTATCCGGCATCAAGACATTGTATGGTGGGTAGTTTGACTGGGGCGGTCGCCTCCCAAATAGTAACGGAGGCGTGCGAAGGTAGGCTCAGAACGGTCAGAAATCGTTCGTAGAGTGCAATGGCATAAGCCTGCCTGACTGTGAGACTGACAAGTCGAGCAGAGACGAAAGTCGGTCATAGTGATCCGGTGGTTCTGAGTGGAAGGGCCATCGCTCAACGGATAAAAGGTACGCCGGGGATAACAGGCTGATACTGCCCAAGAGCTCATATCGACGGCAGTGTTTGGCACCTCGATGTCGGCTCATCACATCCTGGGGCTGGAGCAGGTCCCAAGGGTTTGGCTGTTCGCCAATTAAAGTGGTACGTGAGCTGGGTTCAGAACGTCGTGAGACAGTTCGGTCCCTATCTGCTATGCGTGTAGAAGAATTGAGAGGAGTTGACCCTAGTACGAGAGGACCGGGTTGAACATACCACTGGTGGACCGGTTGTAGCGCCAGCTGCAGTGCCGGGTAGCTAAGTATGGACGAGATAACTGCTGAAAGCATCTAAGCGGGAAACTCACCTCAAAACTAGTTCTTCCTATAGAGCCGTGGTAGACCACCACGTTGATAGGCTGGATGTGGAAGCGCAGTAATGCGTGCAGCTGACCAGTACTAATAGCTCAATTGGCTTGATTTATGCACTGAAAAAAATTTAATATAGATATCTTAATTTAAATGAAAAAAATTTTATTTTTAGGTTATAATAAAAATGAAACAAGTTTATTAAGATTTATTTCAAATCATCCAAAAGTAAAATTACTAAAACATCAAAAAAAACCATTAAAATATCAAGATGTATCAAGTTTTGACTTGGTAGTTTGCTTTGGTTACAGGTATTTGATAGAAAATAAAATTTTATCTAAATTTAAAAAACCAATAATAAATCTTCATATTTCATATTTGCCTTATAACAAAGGCTCACATCCTAACGTATGGTCATTTTTAGAAAAAACACCTAGTGGAGTAACTATCCATAAAGTTTCAAAAAATATAGATCAAGGAGATATAATTTTTCAAAAACAGATAAACTTCAACCTACATAAAAATAAAAAAAATCTTACTTTTAAAAATACTCACAACATACTTATTAAAGAGATTGAAAAATTGTTTAAAAATAAGTTTGATATTATACTAAATGACAAATATGTTTTAAAAAAACAAAAATTAAAAGGAACTTTTCATAAAAAAAAAGAGTTACCATCTTTGCTTAAAAAATGGTCTCAGAATGTTTATAAAACAACAATGGAATATAATAAGATAAAAAATCAGTCTAAAAAAAATAAACTTTTCAAAAAATCAATTAAGATTGTTGATCAGATACAGAACATAAGATCAAAAAATAATATTAATTGGATGAATTTGCTTAAGCTAGCTCTAAGGCTTGATCCAAAAGAAACTTCATTAATTTTATCTAAAATTTATCAAGATGATCAGAAAATATCAAAGTTAATCAAAAAGTTAAAAAAAGTAAAATAATTTGATAAATCAAAAACCATATTTAATTTGTGAAATTTCAGCAAACCACTGCGGAAATATAAATACTGCAAAAAAATTAATCAAAACAGCAAAGAAAAATGGAGGAGATGCAGTAAAATTACAAACATTTACTCCCGACACAATGACTTTAAATTCAAATAAAAGTTTTTTTAAAGTTAAAAATGGCTTGTGGAAAGATTATAGTTTGTGGAAATTATATGCTGAAGCTCAAACTCCACTTAGATGGCATAAAGAATTATTTGAATATGCAAAAAATATAGGAATAAAAATTTTTAGTACTCCTTTTGATGAAACTGCAGTAGATTTTTTAGAAAAATTAAATTGCCCCGTATACAAGATTTCCTCTTTTGAGATGACTGATTTACCTTTGATTAAAAAAGTATCACAGACCAAAAAACCAATTATCATTTCAACTGGAATGGCAAGTTTAAAGGAAATTGAAATATCATTTAACACTGCTAAAAAAAATGGTGCAAAAGATATTACATTACTTTATTGTGTTAGCAATTATCCATCAAATTTAAATGATTTTAATTTAGAAAATATTTGTATTTTGAAAGATAAATTTAAATGCAAAGTTGGATTATCCGATCATTCTACTGATAATAAGGTAGCAATAACGGCGACAGCATTGGGAGCAGAAATTTTTGAGAAACATATAGCTTTAGAAAAACAAAAGAAAGGATTAGACATTGAATTTTCTTTAAAAGGAAAAGAAATTTATCAATTTAAACAGGACATATGTTTGGCATATAAATTAAAGGGTAAAAAGAAATTTTTTAGAAATATTTCTGAAAAAAAATCAAATATGTTCCGTAGATCTATTTTTATTACAAAAGATATTGCCAAGGGTCAAAAATTTACTAAAGAAAATATTAGAAGAATAAGACCTGGTTTTGGTATTTCTCCAATTTATTATGAGAAATTATTAGGCAAGAAAAGCCCTTTAAACTTAAAAAAAGAAAATCCTTTCAAAAAATCCTACTTAAAAATTTTAAAAATAAAAGAATTTTAATTTTTTAAACTATTTTACTTTTTGAACTAATAAACTTGTAAATAAATTCAAATATTGCTGAAAAAAAAAGCGTTGAAATAAGGGAGTATGCAAAGAATGGTAGTGCTAATGTATAGCATATTATCAAACCATCAAAAGTATATCCATAAGAACCTAATGTCCAGACACCAAAATTGGTTATAATAAAAAATATTAAAGCACCGATTAATGAACCTAAAATTCTTTTTTCTAAACTGTCAAAAAATAATCTACTTAAAATTCCTATCAAAACTACACTTCCCCAGGTAAATAGCACCGTATTGTGAAATCCAATGATTAAATCTGTTAACGCAAAACTTAATATTAATATTATTATGTATTTTACACCAAATATTGCAGGAACATAGAAACTTAAAGCCAGTAAGCTTGTAAAATTTGGTGGATGTGGAATAAATCTACTTATTGAAAGTAGAATTATTATACTTAGAGAAATTTTAAATGAAAATTTCATAACTTAAATTATCAATATTACCAAACAAAACAACTAATTAAATCTATAACCAAAATTTATACCCCTTTTATTTTGATTATAACCATGTGGTTTTTGATAATCTTCGTTAAGTAAGTTACTTATATTTATAAACAAAACACCTGATTTTAATTCTTTATTTATTTTAATATCAATTATATCTCTATTATCCATTTCAATAGTATTATAGGTTGATGAATGAGTGTCTAAATGTTTTCCATAATGATTGTAAGATATATTGAAATTTAGATTACCAAAAATATTATTTGAAAACTTTTGTTGCAAATTCAATCCATAGTTTTTTCTTGGTCTTCTTAGTGTATCAGAACCATTTTCTTTTTTTGAGGACAATAATGATGAAAATAAATTAAGATTAGTTTTATTAATTTTAAATTTTAATCCGCTATTTAAACCTGATTGGTTTAAATCAACATTATCAGTATCATTCTGATATTGATTATTAATATACTCAATATTGTCTTTTATTCTTGATTTAAAACCTCTAAGTGTAATTTCAAAGTTATCTCCAAGTTTTGTATTAGAATAAACTTCATATGTATCACTTTTCTCAGGTTTTAAATTTTTATTTCCTGAAAAACCATAACTATCAGTTCCAAATAATTCATATAGTGTGGGATTTCTTAAACCATTCATGTAGGATAATCCAATGTTTGAGTTATTAATTACTTTCTCATAATTTAATTTATAACTATCATTTTTACCTGTTAATTTATGATCATCCATCCTTATAAAAAAGGAAATATTAGAACTTTGAAAAAAGTTATAACCTATATTTCCGTAGTAAGATAAGTTATCTGAGTGTCCTTTAGTAGATGCTTCATAAGAACCATTGTTATCAAAATACCCCCAATCGTATTTATATTCTGTTCCAACTCCTAGAGATATATTTGAATTAATAGTTTTAGATGCATCATATTTTAAGCCGATAACCTCACTTTTGTATTTGTCTATAGTACCTTTTTCATCATATTCTCTATCATAGTTGTTATAATAAAATATAGAATTTTGTTTTGATGCAAAGTTTAAATTTTCTAATCCAATTTGAAATGAACCCATTTTGTTATCACCCTCATAACCAAATTGATCTGAAGAGGATCCATCGTATTCAGCAATTGTTTGTCTAATATAATTATGATTATAAAATCTTAAATTATCATTAAAAAATTTTTCATAGTTAATATTCATAGAATAATTTTTCACACCATCTTTTTCATCTTTAGAACTACCTCTGGCACTAATAGTTTCATTTTTTACAGTTCCCAACTTGATGTTTAAGGATGAGTTTTTGTCTTGAACGAAAGTTTTATTTCCCGTAAATTGGTAATTATTATCTTTGTCGGTAACTATTTTATAATAATCTTTAAAATCACCTGCTAGAACTATATTAATTGCTCCTCCAATTGCATTAGTTCCAAATTGTGAAGCACTGGATCCCGGATATACTTCTATTTGTTGAATGGTTTGTATAAAGTCTACCCCAAAATCATGTAAACCCTGAGTAGTAGATTGATCATTAATAGGAACTCCATTAATCATTACGAGAGTATGATTTGAATTTGTGCCTCTCATGAACATTGATGCTTGTTGTCCCTTTGGTCCTGATTGAGTTATATTAATGTCTGGCACAGTTTTTAAAACATCAATCAAATCTATTGCCCCAATTTCATCTATTTGTTTTTTACTAATTAAAATTTTATTGATACCTGCTTTTGAAAATTTTGAGGAATTAGATAAGTTTCCACTAATTTCTAAACATGGAATACTTGACCTATTATCCCATTTACAATTCAAATTATTCGTACTTTCATTACCAAAAGATGTTTTGGAGAATAAAATTAGTAAGCAGATTAAAATAATTAACTTTACCATAAATCCTTGTCTAACTGATTATTAGTCAGTTAAAATTTTTTATGCCTCTGCTAATTTTTCATTGTAGAATTAGATTTTCCCTGATCTTAATTCAACAAAGGGCTCTACTGGGTGGCGCTCCGACTTTACGGTTGCAGGTACAGCCAATGAATTTCACACTGATTTCCCACCATGCATTTCAGTATTTAAATCTATTAATATAAAATTATTTTAATATCAATATATTTTTATATTAAATTTTTAATGAATTTGTATGAAAAAATTTGAAATTTATTTTTAGTAAATACTGTTAGCTTCTTTAATATCTTTTCACTGACTAATTAACAAATAAAGATTGGAATTATTGTTTAAAAAAAATCAACGCATCGTGCCCTCTTGAGCACCATAATTCAAGCTATCTTTTGTGGTTAAATTCCTGTCAACTTGCTTTTTCTTTTCCTGATGTTTAGAATGTTTATCGTAACCACCTGTTTTTAATAATTTATTTTTGTCAAGATTTCCAAATTTCTCATTTAACTTATTTAACCAATTTAATGTATGTGATTTTAATTCCTCTTCTTTTATTGATGTCATATTTAAACTAAAGTCCTGTCTTTCTGTTATGTCGGTCAAAAATTTATCAATGTCTTTAATATATCCATTTTCTATTGCATGGTTCCACATACCAGTTTCAGGTAGAGGCAATAAAAAACCTGCACTCGGATAAACATTAAGCTTTTCCAATTTTGACATTGTTTCATCAATTGTCTCTTTTGTTTCTTCAGGATATCCAATTACTAAACTTGTATTTGTAATTAATCCAGCTTCTCTACAAATTTTAACTTGTTCATGAAAATACTTAGATTTAACTTTTTTATTCATTGTTTCTAAAATTTTATCATTTCCTGATTCCAAGGAATATCCTGCAGAAACACATCCTGCTTCTACAAATTTTTTTGCTAGGTTCAATCTTCTTTCCCTAGGTATTGGATTTCCTTTTGGATCAACATCTTTACCCATTAAATCTGCCCTTATAGCACAAGTCCAATGTATTTTTAAATCTGCCTCAATTAATTTATCTAAAAATTTCTCAGCAGGTCCAATTTTATGAAATGAAAGTTCATCCCAAAAATTAAAAAAATTAGCTCCATATTTTTCTTTATGAAATTTTATTTCTTCGATAATGTTTTCAGCTGATCTATGTCGGTATGGGTCGTGCCAAAAAACATAATGGCAAAAAGTACATTTAAATACGCAACCTCTAGCGGTATTAATTGGCATTGTTACAGCTTCCTCAGGCTTGTAAAACCAAGAATGTGAAGCTCCATGTTTCATTCCAACTTTGAGATAATGTTTTATGTCAAACAACTCCCAGTCTGGAATTGGGAAGTCATCTATATTTCTTACTGCTTTCCTTTTTCCATTATTTACAATTTTATTATTTGCAGTCCTATAAATTAATCCAGATATTCCTTCACCTTTAATAGTTGATGGATATCCCTTATTCGCGTGGGGTATTTCTACTTCAGGTTCACTTATTTCTCCAAAACTCTTATTTTGGCTAATTGCATCTAATGTTTCTTTCAAAGTTACTTCCGCTTCACCATAAATTACAATATCAACTTTTGTAGTCTGAAACAAAACTTCAGGAATGCTTCCACCTACTGAATTACCCACAATAACTTTACATTTAGGTTGGTGCTTTTTAATTGTATTAATACACCACTTAACCCATCTGTAATGCGTAACTATACTTCCAAGGCAAATTACATCGAATGAATTTTCTTTAAAATAATTTTCTACATACTCGTCACTTAATTGATGTGCATCTATGTCTAAGATTTTAAAATCATATCCAGCTTTTTTTATATAAGTAACAACGTACCCGAGACCAACTGGAAGAAATAAATGATCGCTACCAGGTCTCAAACTTGGATTTATAAATAATAAATTCATATTTACTTTTAACATATAGTTATTAAATGGCTAATAAATATATTAAACAGTGACACAGGTTAAAAATGTGTTATAAACACGACGAAATGAGCCTCCCAAAACAAACCCTACAAGAAAAATTCTGGAAAGGAAAATTTGGATCTAATTACATTGGAAGGCATAAAAAGAATAAATGGGTAAAAAATAATAAATATTTTTTTAGAAAATGTTTTAAAAATTTAAATAAAAAGAAAATTAAAACGATGATTGAATTTGGTCCAAATAACGGATTAAATTTAATTGCATTAAATAGTGTTCTTAAATTAAAAAAAATATCTGCAATTGAAATTAATAAAGTAGCTTTTAATGAATTAAAAAAATTAAATTATGTAAGCCCAACTAATAAATCTGTTATAGATTATATTCCTAAAAAAAAATATGATCTTGTGTTAAGTAAAGGGTTTCTAATTCATATAAATCCAAACAAACTTAAAAAAGTTTATTCAAACATTTACAAATCCTGCAAAAAAAATGGCCACATATTAATATGTGAATATTATAATCAGACTCCTGTTTCAGTAAATTACAGAGGAAATAAAAATGTTTTATTTAAAAGAGATTTTGCTGGTGAAATATTGAAAAAATTTTCCAAAACAACTTTGGTTGATTATGGTTTTCAATACAGGAATGATAAATTTCCACAAGATGACATGACCTGGTTTTTATTAAAGAAACATGAATAAACTTGTATACTGTAAAAAGTGTTTGTATCCAAACACAAAACCACATCTATATCTAAACAAGCAAGGAGTATGTAATGCCTGCACTTCCTTTGAAGAAAAGAAAAATATAGATTGGAAAAAAAGAGAATTAGAATTCTCTGAAATGATTGAGAATTTTAAAAATTCCGAGGGTAAACATGACTGTGTTATTCCAGTTTCTGGTGGAAAAGATAGCACTTACCAAGTAATTAAAGCATTAGAATATGGACTTAATCCATTATGTGTAACTGCTACTACAGATTTATTATCTGATATCGGAAGATATAATATTGAAAATATTAAAAATTTAGGAGTGGATTATTTAGAAATATCTCTGAATCCAAAGGTAAGAAAAAAAATTAACAAATTTTGTCTTGAAACAATCGGTGATATTTCTTGGCCTGAACATGTTGCGATATTTACACTGCCAATTCGAATTGCATTAAAAGAAAAAATTAAATTAATAATTTGGGGAGAAAATTCTCAAACTGAATATGGAGGACCAGAGGAAGATTCAAAAAAGAATATTTTAGATCATAATTGGCTACAAGAGTTTGGTGGTATGGGTGCACTTAGGGTTGATGATTTAACTGCTATAGACGACATAGATATAAAGAGTTTGATTTTGTATCAATATCCTGATGTTGAAGAACTTAATAAAGAGAAAATTGAAGGAATTTTTTTAGGACATTATTTTAATTGGGATAGTTCAGAAAATAAAGATATAGCTGAAAATAATGGTTTCAAAGCTTGGCACAAATCAGTCGAAGGATCATATTTTAGTTTTGAAAATTTAGATAATCATCAAACTGGAATACATGATTATTTCTGTTACTTGAAATTCGGATACGGAAGAGCATCTGCTCAATTATCAATGGAAATAAGAAGAGGAAAAATTACTAAAAAGGAAGCAATCGAATATATAAGAGAACATGAAGGTAAATTCCCATATTTTTATTTAGACAAACCTTTAGAGGAAATTTTATCTGATATAAATATATCTATGGAAGAATTCATAAGAGTATGTGATAAATTTACAAATAAGAAGATATTCAAATGCAATTCTGATGGTACTCTTAAAAAAGACAATAATTTAAATTTAGAAAAAATAAACTTCGATAACTAATTTTTTTATGCTGAAAAGAAGAGTGATACCAACACTTTTATTTAAAGATAATGTTTTGGTAAAAGGAAAAAATTTTTTATCTAATAGACCTGTGGTTAGTGCGATTGAGTCGGTAAAAACTTATGATTTGAGAGAAGTGGATGAATTAATATTTAATGATATTTTAGCTTCAACTAAAAACATTGAGCCTGATTATAATATGATATCTGAAATTTCAAAAGAATGTTTTGTCCCCTTAGTTGTAGGTGGTGGAATTAAAAACCTTAAAATTATTGAAAATTTATTAAGAAATGGAGCGGACAAAGTATCAATAAATACTTGGGGAGTGAAAGATCCAGATTTATTGAAACAGGCCTCTAAAGAGTTTGGTTCTCAATGTATTGTGGGAAGTCTCGATTATAAAAAATCAAAAAATAATAAAGTTTTTACTATTTGTGGAACTCAAATAGAAAATTATAATATTTTAGAGATGGCTGAAATTTTTGAACAAAATGGATGTGGCGAACTTATAATCACTTCAATTGACAATGACGGAAATTTATGTGGCTATGATGTAGATATTCTTCAAAAAATTAAAAAAAAAATTAAAATTCCCCTCATAGCTTCAGGTGGGTGTGGTTCTTATGATCATATGCTAGAAGTATTTAAAGATGCAAATGTTGATGCAGTTGCCGCAGCTTCAATCTTTCATTTTTCTAAAATGACACCACGAGAAGCAAAAAAATATTTATTTTCTAAAGGCATTAATGTCAGAAATTGAAAAAAAAATATGTATAATTGATTACGGATCAGGAAATATAGGTTCAGTATCAAATGTTTTAAACAAACTAAATTTGAATTATTGTGTCTCTAATAGTATTGAAGATTTTAAAAACTCTAGTCATTTTATTCTCCCTGGCGTCGGATCATTTGGGTCAGCCATGAAGAAATTAAATCAAAGTATAGATATTGATAAATTAGAATACGAAATATTAAATAATAAAAAACCCATACTTGGAATATGTGTGGGTATGCAATTAATGGCTGAATTTGGATATGAATTTGGAAAATCAAAAGGCCTTGGATGGATTAAAGGTAATGTAGAAATCATAAAAACATCAGGTTTAATTTTGCCACATATAGGATGGAATTCTGTAAAAGTTAAAAAAAATAATAGTCTATTAAATAACGAAGAAAAAAATAAAGATTTTTATTTTGTAAATAGTTATTATTTTAACATTGAAAATAATGATCAAGTTATTGCAACAACAGAGTATGGAATGAATTTTCCATCAATTATTTCATTTAAAAATATTTATGGAGTACAATTTCACCCTGAAAAAAGCCAAAAGCCAGGAAAAAAATTAATTTTTGATTTTATTAATTCCAATTGAATTGAAATGTTTGTAGATAATACATGGTATAGTCACAGAAGGATACTAGCTGAGTACTGCAAGGTAGATGATGTGCCAATATTAGGTTCTATCCAACATGGAGTACAAATCGAAGGTTTTGATAATAATTTAGGAAAACATAAAATTCCTTATGCTAGGTATTTTTGTTGGGGAACAAAAACATATGATTATTGTAAAAAAAATAATGTTAAAAATGTTATCCCAATTGGTGCACCATTTTTGTATCTTGATCAATTAACAAAATCTTATGAAAAAAAATCAAACGGCACGATTTGTTTTCCAGCGCATAGCAATCCAACAGATAAAAGACTCTTTCAACACGAATTATTTATTAATTTTGTTATGGACAACTTTCCACCACCTTATACTGCATGCTTATTTTTTTTAGATTTTAATGATGAAAATTGCTCAATTTACAAAAATAGAGGTTGGGAAATAGTAACAGCAGGAGATAGATCTAATCCTCTATTCTTAAATAATCTTTATTTTTATATAAGTAAAAATGAATTTGTAGTTTGCACAGAACTAGGAACTTCTCTTTTTTATTCAATGTATCTTAATAAAAAATGTTCATATTCTTACAAAATAAAAGTGAATGGTGAAGATATTTATTTTCAAAAGTTCCCATCAACTGACTTTTATTTAGACCAACTAATAAAATATAAATCAGATAATAAATTTTTATTAGAAAAAATTATTGATCCTATTAAATCAAAAAAACTAGCTGACGAGGAACTAGGTTTGGATAACATGAAAGACGTTTCGGACTTGAAAAATCTTATTGGTTATGACAGTTTTTTAAAAAAATTTAGTGCAAAAACTTTTAGGTATTATATGGATTTTAAATATAAGGGAAAAAGAAATTGGAAGTAACTAATGAAAAAAATTACCTATAACAAACAATATCTAGATAATAAAGATATTAAAGAAGTTATTAAGTCATTAAAAAATGATTTAATCACAACTGGACCTTTCGTTAAAAGATTTGAAAATAAATTATCAAAATATCTTGGAGTAAAAAATGTAATAACATGTTCTAGTGGAACTAGTGCATTATATATTGCATTGAGAGCCTTAGATATTAAGAAAAATGATGTAATAATAATTCCTGCAATTAATTTTATTGCCTCAATTAATATGGCTCAAATTTTAGGAGCTAAAATATATTTGTGTGATGTTAATGAAAATACGGGACAAATGACTCCCGAAACTCTTCTTGAGTGTATAAAAATTAATAAATTAAAAAAAATAAAAGCTGTAATCACAATGTATTTAGGTGGAAATCCAAACAACATAGTTAATTTTTATAAATTAAAAAAAAAATATAATTTTTATTTAGTTGAGGATAGTTGCCATGCTTTAGGCTCTTCTTATTATTTTAAAAAAAAAAAAATAAAAATTGGTAGCTGTTATCATTCAGATATTTCAACTTTTTCTCTCCATCCAGTAAAATCAATAACTTCAGGTGAGGGTGGTTTTTTAACAACTAATTCCAAATTTTTATCTGATAAATTTAAATTATTAAGATCTCATGGAATAATTAGGTCAAATCGTAAAAAAAAATATTGGAAATATGATGTTTCATTACCAAGTTTTAATTTCCGAATGTCAGATATAAATGCTTCATTAGGATATTCACAATTAAATAAGCTTAATGAATTTGTTAAAAAAAGAAATTTACTTGCAGGCTTGTATATTAACAAAC
>CACDLV010000003.1 GCA_902553675.1 uncultured Pelagibacteraceae bacterium | reverse complement strand
TCCTCTGTAAGGAACAATTAAAGATTCAGATGACATATCTAGATTTACTAGAGCTTGTCTGATTTTCTCAGGATCTGTTGATCCAGCATTATTAATTGCGTTAGCTAAAGCCATAAAACCTGTGAAAGCTCTCGCAGGCACATCTGATAAATCTCTTCCACCAGAATGTGTTTTAAACAAGTCGTTTACAGTTCCAATCATAGGAATAGTTTTTGCTAAGTCAGTATTGAAAGGAGATCTTGTGATCACTCCTTCTGCTTTGCTTCCCATTGTGTCTATAAATTTAGGATCTGTATAACCAGCATTTTGAGCAACTAAAAGTTTTGGATTATAATCAAGTTCTTTTGCAGTATTTAAAAATAAATATGCATCAGCTGTATAAGATGAAGGTAATAAAACATCTGGATTTTTTGCTTTCAATCTTTGTACTTCAGAACTTAATGTTGTAGTTTTAGCTTTGTAGCTAATTTTTTCTATAACATCATAACCTTGTTCTTTAGCCATTTTGTCTTGTGTTCCACCACTGTCAGAACCCCACAATGTATCTTCATGAATAATACCTAGTGTCTTTAACTTATTACTGTTCTTTTTATTAAAGTCGTTCATGAATTCAAACATTAGTTGAGTAAACTCACCATCATGTGGAGTAACTCTGAAAAAGTATTTAAACCCTCTTGTAGTTAATTTTGGCGAAGTTGATTCACCATTTACCCATGGTATTCCTGCTCTCTCTGAAACTTGACTAGCAGCTCCTGTTACTGATGAATAGTAAGCTCCAAACATTGCATGAACTTTGTCTGAATTTAACATTTTCTCAGTTTCACCAACACCGATATCTGGTTTTCCACCATGGTCTCCAACAACGATAGATATTTTACCGCCACCCAAACCTTTTAATCCGGCATCTTTTGCAAGCGGCATACCTGGAATGTTGTGACTGTTATTGATGATATCTAGTGCAGTCTTAACTGCTGCAACAGCATCTTTACCAACCTGAGCAACAGGTCCAGTAAGTGGATAAAGTACTCCAATTTTTACATCCTCTGCATAACTAATTGCAGGCGCAGATACTAATGAAAAAAAAGTAAATACTGTAAGAATTAATTTTCTCATTTATTTCCCCTCTTAAATTGTTTTTATAAACCATTATTTTAATACTATTAAATAAATCAATTCAATGATTTAGTTTTAAAAAACCTAGTCATAATGGTTATAAATGTAGAAAAATTTATTTAATATATACATTAAATATATATCCATTAATAATTAAACAAATGACAACTGAAATTATAATTCAAGCTATAGTCACAGGATTAATGATGGGATTAATCTATGCATTAATTGCAGCAGGCTTAAGTTTAATTTTTGGATTGATGGAAATTGTAAACTTTGCTCATGGAGAGCATTTAATGTTGTCAATGTTCTCATCATTTTGGCTTTGGTCTTTGTTTGGTTTAGATCCATTGTTTTCAATACCAATAACTATTCTTTTGTTAGCATTTTGTGGGATCATTACTCATTATTTTTTAATTAGATATATTTTAAAAGCAAAAATGCTTATCCAAATTTGTGCAACATTTGGACTGTCTATTTTTATTAGATCAATTGCTCAATTATTGTGGACGCCAGATTTTAGAAATGTTGACAAGCCTTTATTAGAAGGACGTATTGAAATTGGATCTGTGTTTATTGGTCAACCTCAACTTTATGCAAGTCTTGTTTGTTTACTTGCATTTTTTGGTTTGTATTGGTTTGTTACTAAAACAGAAACTGGATTAGCTCTCCAAGCAACAGCACAAGATAGACACGCTGCAGAGATTTTAGGAATTCCATCAAATAAAATGTTTGCAATTGGTTGGGCGATTGGACTTGGTTGTGTGGGGGTAGCTGGTGGAATGATGGCAAACTATTTTTTTATTTTTACAGATGTTGGTATTAATTTTGCATTATTTGCTTTTGTCGCTGTAGCATTAGGAGGTTTTGGAAGTATCATTGGATGCCTGTATGCTGGAATAATTATAGGATTAGTCGAGTCTCTTGGTGGATTATTGATCGACCCATCATTTAAACTTTTATATGTATTTGCAATTTATCTTTTAGTTGTGATTTATAAACCTCAAGGTCTGTTTGGTAGGTATTGATGGATAGTAAGCTAGCAATTGCAAAATCAGAACCAATTTGGAATACAAATGTTAGAGTAATATCAATTATAGCTGGCTTAATTATACTTTTATTTGCACTTCCACTGTTTGGGATGAATTCTTTTTATCTGCATTTATTTATTATGATTTTTATGCATGCAGTTATGGCTCAGTCTTGGAATGTTATAGCAGGTTTTTCAGGTCAAATTAGTTTAGGCCATGGAGCATTCTTTGGAATAGGTGCTTACGCAACTTCATTTTTTTATATGGAGTACGGAGTAACACCTTGGATCAGCATATTTTTTGGTATGTTAGTTTCAGCAATTTTTGCTGTCTTAATTGGTATACCAATGCTAAGACTGAGTGGCCACTACTTTGCAATTGCTACTTTATTAATTGGGATAAGTTTCCAAGTAGTTTTTCAAAGATGGGATTTAGTTGGAGCTGCATCAGGATTATGGGTGACAATGACACCAGAGGATTCATGGTCTGCATTGCAGTTTCATAGCAGTAAAGCTCCTTATTATTATGTTTTTTTAATATTCTTTTTAATCACATTCTTTTTAGTTTGGTTACTAAGTAGATCTAAATTAGGTTATAGGTTGAGGGCAGTTAGAGATGATCCACAAGCAGCTTTAAGCTTATGTATTAATGTTTCGAATTATAAAATTATAGCTTATGTAATTTCAGCAATAATTATGGCTCCTATGGGTAGTTTGTTTGCTCAATATATTTTAATTATTGACCCAGATAGAGTTTTTAATATTGAGATATCAATTATAGTTTTATTAATCACAGTACTAGGAGGAATTGGAAATGTTTGGGGTCCAATTATAGGTGCAGCAATACTTGTACCAATTTCAGAATATTCAAGAATTTATTTAGGAGGAACGGGAGGTGCTGTTGATTTAATATTTTATGGTTTGATATTAATGATTATTTGTATTTTTAAACCTAATGGCCTCATTTCATTTGTTCCTAAAGATATTTTAGAAAGAAAAAAACAACGATGAAAATATTAACGGTTGAAAATTTAAGTAAATCTTTTGGTGGTATTCAAGCAAATAGAGATATTTCTTTTGATGTTGAAGAGGGATCTATTTTAGGAGTAATTGGACCTAATGGTGCTGGAAAATCCACATTGTTTGATTTGATTACTGGTTTTACTAAAGCAGACACTGGAAAAGTTAAATTTTTTGACAAAGATATTTTTGGAATGAGTCCTGATAAAATTAGCAACCTTGGAGTAGGGAGAACTTTTCAAAAACTAAAACCATTTGCAGATCAAACTCTACTTGAAAATGTGATGATAGGTGCATTTGTTAAAGAAAAGGATATTAAAAGAGCAAGAGATAGAGCGTTAGAAATTATTGACTTTGTAGATTTGATTGAGAAAAGGCATCATTTTGCAAAAGAGTTATCCACTGGACAGAGAAAAAGATTAGAGATGGCAAGAGCTATGGCCATTGATCCTAAACTTCTTTTGATGGATGAGGTAACTGGAGGTGTTGATCAAAAAACTATTCCTGGACTTGTTGAGCTTGTAAAAAAATTAAAAAAGACAGGAGTAACAATTATTACAATTGAACATAATATTAATATTATTATGGAAATTTCTGACAATGTGCTTGCTTTAGATCAAGGAAAACGAATTGCTCTTGGAGAGCCAAAAGAAATTCAAAATAATAAACAAGTTATAGATGCTTATTTAGGAACATTTGATGCTGCTTGATGTAAAAAATATCGATGTTTTGTATGATGATTTTCAGGTTATCTGGGATGTTTCAATTAATGTAAATAAAGCTGAAATGGTTGCACTTCTAGGACCAAACGGATCTGGTAAAAGTACTGTTTTAAATACTATAAGTAATTTAGTTGAACATAAAAAAGGTTCTATTACTTTTGATAATACATTAATTTCAAATATTCCAACTTATAGAAGAACTGAATTAGGAATTTCACATGTACTTGAAAGAAGAAGGGTATTTCCTCATCTTACTGTTAAACAAAATCTTTTATTGGGTGCTTGGCATCCAAAGGCAAAAGAAGAGTTATCAAATTCTTTAAACAAGGTTTATAAAATTTTTCCAAAGTTAGAAACTAGATCAGATCAGTTAGCAAAAACAATGTCTGGTGGTGAGCAACAAATGTTAGCTATAGCAAGAGGTATGATGGGTTTACCTAAACTTTTAATGGTAGATGAGCCTTTTTTAGGTTTGTCACCGATGGTTATGAAAGACTTAATTAAGATTTTTAAAAATATTGTTGAAGAAGGAATTTCAATTTTGTTTGTAGAGCAAAATGTAAGATTAGCTCTTAGTATGGCTAACAGAGGCTATGTATTAGAAAGTGGAAGATTAGTTATTGATGGAAAATCAGAAGACCTAATAGATAATGAAAAAGTCACTAAAGTTTTTTTAGGAAATTAACTAAAACGCAGCTAAATCATTATTTAATTTATCAGTGATAAGCATTTTTCCAGGACTATGAGTAATACAAAATTCAGGTTTAGAATTTTCTAAAACTGACTGTGGAGTTACACCACAAGCCCAAAATACAGGAATTTCATCATTCTTTATAGTTCTTGGAGGATCTCCATATTCTGGTTTCATAATATCTTTAATTCCAATTTCATCAGGATTACCTAAATGAATAGGTGCACCATGGACAGCTGGAAATCTTGAACTTATCTGAATTGATCTAATTGTATTTTTTGCATTTAACGGTCTCATTGAGACAACAAGTTTTCCAGAAAATTGCCCTGCAGGTTCACAATCTATTGAAGTTCTATACATTGGTACAATACTGTTATTTTCTATGTGTTGAATCGGTATACCAGCTTCAATTAAAGGTAACTCAAAAGACATAGAGCATCCAAGAACAAAAGTTGTTAAGTCATCGTTCCAATATTTTTTAATGTCTAAAGGTTCATCAATAAGTTTTCCTTTTTTCCACACCCTATATTGAGGAACATCTGTTCTGATATCTATATCGCCTAAATCTTTTAATGAAGGATCACCTTTAGTCCCAAAACCAATTAATGGACAAGGTTTAGGGTTTTTTTGACAAAAAGATGCAAAATCCATTGCATACTTGCTTGGTAAAATACAAAGATTTCCCTGAACGTATTTATTTGCAGAGCCTGCTGTTTGTTCGGTATATTTATTTTCTCTAATAACTTTTCTTGCTTCTTTTGGATCTTGGATATCAAGCATAGAGATTAATATTTAGATTTTTTTGTACCCTCAATTATTTCTTTTAATTCAGTATACTCTTCACAATTACAGCTTTCTAATACTTTTAATCTTTCCTTTGCTAAATCCAATCTATTTGTAACAACGTATAATTCACCTAAATATTCGTTAATACCAACATGATTTGGATCAATTTCTAAACCTAAAAGATAATATTTTTCTCCATTTTCAAAATCTCCAAGTTTTCTAGTAGTAAAACCAAGATAGTTCAAAGTATCTGCTTGGAGTGGTTTTTTTTTGTTTGATTTAATTAATAAATCTTGGGCTTTTTTATATCTTTTATTTGCTTTTTCTATTTTTCCTTTTTTTTCATACTTCTTAGCTGACTTAATTAAAGTAACAGCTTGCGTATAATTAGATTTTACTTTGCTAGTGCTGTCTGAACCTGCGGAGTACGAATTTACTATTAAAAAGATTAAAAATAGAATTGAGTAAAAAGTTTTTTTGATCATATAAATTTTTTCATTTGGTTAAGTGGTTTTAATTGCAGTCCATTTTCTATTAGATTTTCTTTAATTGATTTTGCAGTAGATAATGAACTTTCATTATCTCCATGTATGCACACAGAGTCTATTTCGCAAGGTATCTGCTTTCCACTGTGACAATTAAGTGACTGATTTTTAACCATACTCAATACGTGTTTTTTTGCTTCTTCTGGATCAGTTATAAGAGCGTGTGGTTTTTTCCTAGAAACCAAATTACCATCATCCTCATAGTTTCTATCAGCGAAAATTTCACAAGCTATCTGCATGTTTAGTTTTTTCGCTGCTTCTTCCATTTTAGATCCAGTAGGAACCAAATAAATTAAATCTTTATTAATTTCATTTATAGCTTTTGCTAAAGTAGTAGCTAAATCTATATCCTCACAAGCCATATTGTTTAATGCACCGTGTGGTTTTATATGAGTAACATTTTCTCCATGATCTTGAGCAATTTTTTGAAGAATTTCATATTGATCAATAATCAATTTTCTTACCTCGGTAGGTGGAAGATTCATTCTTTGTCTTCCAAAATTATCAGGATCATTAAATGAAGGGTGTGCTCCAATACTAACACCATTTTTTTTTGAAATTTGTACTACTTGACTCATGGATTCGTCATCACCTGCATGATAACCACATGCGACATTTGCAGAATTAACTATTTCTAGTAAATCTGGATCATACTTATTTGAATGATGTTTTGATTTTTCACCTAAATCGCAATTTATATTAATTTCCATAGTCTCTAATGTTAAGTATAACATGTCATGATAAAAAATATATCAAATCTTGGTGACGCAGCTTTGTACTGTGATTTTGGTAATGAAGTTAATAAATCAATTAATTCACAAGTAATAAAATATTTTAAAACTATTAAAGAAAAAAAATTTAAAGGGATAAATAATTTAACACCTTCATATAACAAATTAATTATTTCCTATGATCTAAAAAAAACAAACTTTAAAGAAGTTAAAAATTATGTTGAAAATATTGATGCTAAGGAATCACAAGATATAGATTCTAAAAAATTAGAAATACCTGTTTGTTGTCATGAAAATTTCTCATTAGATATTAAAAGATTGGAAGAAATTTTAAAATTGAGTAGAGAAAAAATTTTAGAGAATTTTTTAAACAAAGAATATTTCTGTTACATGACAGGTTTTATTGCTGGCATGCCATTTCTTGGTGACTTAGATGAGAATATGCGAGCGCAACGTTTAGAAACTCCAAGAGTAAAAGTTCCTAAAGGTTCTGTTGCTTTAACCGAGCAATTTGCAAATATTTATACATTTGAAAGTCCAGGTGGATGGAATGTCTTAGGAAACACACCTTTGGATGTCTTTGATAGTTCAAAAGAGGATAAACCAAATCTAATTAACCCAGGAGATACAGTAATTTTCAAAGAAATTACTTTAGATCAGTATAAAAATCTTAATGAGTAATAATTATTTAGATATAATTAGACCTGGAATTAATACTACCTTTCAAGACAAAGGCAGGGATCATCTATATCATATTGGCATCCCATTTAGTGGTGCTATGGATAATAGAAATTATCTTATAGCTAATAAGCTTGTTAATAATAAATTAGACATAGCAGTTATAGAGTTTGCATATCAAGGTCCTCATATAAAGTATTCAGGAGAAAGAATTAATTTTGCTGTTACTGGAGATGTAATTTTTTCAATTAAAAAAAAAAATAATGAAATAGAGGGTAATTGCTATCAAAGTTATCAAATTGAAAATGGAGATGAGATAAATATCGTTTCTACAAATAAATCAGTTTATGGATATTTAGCATTAGGTGGAGAACTAGATTTAAAGTCTCAATGGAATAGTTGTTCTATAAATACGAAAGCAAATATTGGATCCAATGATGGAAAAAAATTAGATGAAGGTCAGAGAATTAATCTTAAAAAAATAAATTCAAATAAAGATATAAAAAAAATTAATTACATAAATACCAAAATAGAAAATATTAGGGTAATGAGGGGGACAAATTTTGATTATTTTTCAGAGAAAGGAAAACAAATATTTTATGAAAAAGAATTTATTGTGTCAAAACTTTCAGATAGAATGGGTATGAGGCTTGAGGGTCCTAAAATAGGGAATATCGTTAATACCAATATTAAATCAGAGGGATTAATCAAAGGTGTCATTCAGGTACCTGCTGATGGCAATCCAATAATAATGCTCTCAGATCATGGAACTGTTGGTGGCTATCCAAAAATCGGAGTTGTGGCTAGTGCAGATTATGATCGATTAGTACAAATGACACCAGGATCAAAAATAAAATTTAAAGAGATTAATTTATCTGATGCAGAGACTTTATTTAAGTTATATGAAATGGAAACTCAAAATTTACTATCACAAATTTAATGAATTTTTTATCAAAAATACCTGGACCTTTTTTGGTTTTTTTTGGAGCTTGTGCACTAAGTTTTGGAGGTTTAATCGTTAAGTCTTTCGAGGGATCTACACTTTGGCAAATATTATTTTGGAGATCACTTTTCTTTATTGGAGTAATTACAATTTTTTTAATATTTACTTACAAAGGAAATATTTTTAGTGCCCTTTATAAGTCAGGAATTCCAGGTTTATTTGGAGGTATAATTTTATCCATTGGATTTGCTAGCTATGTATTTGCTATGTACGAAACAACAGTAGCTAATGCAAACTTTATAATTCAAACTCAAGCTTTGTTTTTAGCAATTTTTGGTTACGTATTTTTAAAAGAAAAAATTTCAAAAATTACATTAACTTGCATTATTACAGCAGTAGCTGGTATCATTTTAATGTTGGGAAGTTCACTAACACCAGGTCAAATGACTGGAAACTTAGTTGCATTTATTATGCCCATATCATTTGCGATCTTAATTTTAATTGTCAGAAAATATCCAAAAGTCGACATGATACCTTTACAATTGGTTGCTGGAATTTTTGCAACACTAATAGGTTTGTTCATGTCACCAAGTATTTTTGTTTCAACAAATGATATTTTTTTAGGTTTTATTGCAGGATTTTTTCAAGTTGGACTTGGATTCATACTTATAACTATTGGAGCAAGATCAACTCCGTCAGCATTTGTTGGAATAATTATGTTAACTGAAGCTGTCTTAGGACCTTTGTGGGCATGGATGTTTGCAAACGAAAACCCCCCACTTACAGTGCTTTTTGGTGGAGCGGTAGTTATAACAGCGGTAGTTATACAGTTTTTGTCTCCATTACTTGTCAAAAAGGTAGCTAAATAAATTTCACATAAACATTTTAAATGTGCTATAAATTTATATACGGGAGAGACTACTTTTGTAGCGCCGAAGGAGCAACCACCCCGGAAACTCTCAGGCAAAAGGACCGTACATATTAACTCTGGAAAGAGAATTATTCTCGCCGAAGGAGCAAATCTCTCAGGCACCAAGACAGAGGGGGCACAGAAGAGTTAATATGGAAATAAAAAAAACATCGCTAAATAAACTTCATCAAAGTAACAACGCAAAGTTTGTTGAATTCGCTGGTTATGAAATGCCCATTCAGTATAGCAAAGGTATTATTGAAGAACATAAATTCACAAGATCACATTCTGGAATATTTGACGTATCTCATATGGGCCAGCTATTCATTTATGGCGATGAAACCTTAACAGAAGAATTAGAAAAAATTTTTCCATTAGATTTAAAAAATCTAAAAAAAAACTGCTCTAAGTATAGTTTTTTAATGAATGAGGATGCGGGAATTTATGATGATTTAATCATCACTAAAATAGAGGAAGGGTATTTAATTATCTTAAATGCTGCATGCAAAGATAAAGATTTTGAGATTTTATATAATTTAATAGGTTCAAAATTTAAAATGAATTTAGATAACAATAGATCTTTGATAGCAATTCAAGGACCCGAGTCTGTTGAAATTTTAAACTCGATTATAAATGGGGTTGATCAACTAAATTTTATGACAGGAAATTGGTTCGATTCTGATAATCAAAAATTATTTGTCACAAGATCAGGTTATACAGGGGAAGATGGATTTGAAATTTCAATTTCTAACTATAAAGCTGAAAAATTCGTTGAAAATTTAATAGAAAAGGGAGCACAACTTATAGGACTTGGGGCAAGAGATACCTTGAGATTAGAAGCCGGATTATGTTTATATGGTCACGAATTAGATATTAATAAAACACCAGTTGAGGCAAACCTTAGATGGGCAATCTCAAAATCTAGATTATCAAATGGGGGTTTTATTGGATCAAAAAAAATTATGAGCCAAATGCAAAATGGAGCAAATCAAATAAGAGTAGGGATTAAACCTGAAGGCAGATTAATTGCTAGAGAAAAAACTAAAATATTTGACGATCAAGATACACAAATTGGTGAGATAACTAGTGGCACGTTTGGACCAAGTGTAAATGGTCCTATAGCGATGGGTTATGTTGACAAAAAGTTTTCAAAAGTTGATACTAAAATTTTGCTTGAAGTAAGAGGGAAAAAACACCCAGCAAATGTTTGTGCATTACCATTTTATAAAAAAAATTATGTGAAAGGAGTAAATTAATGAGTGAAGTAAAATTTTCAAAAGAACATGAGTGGATTACTTTAGAGGGAGATGTAGCCACAATAGGAATTACAAAACATGCAACAGAAATGCTTGGCGACATAGTTTTTGCAGAACTTCCTGAAAAAGGATCTAATGTTGAAAAAGATGGTACTGCAGGAGTAGTAGAGTCTACTAAAGCTGCCAGTGATGTTTATACTCCAGTTAGTGGTGAGGTAGTAGATACAAACCAAGCTATTGTAGATGATCCTTCTAAAATTAATGAAGATCCTGAGGGTTCAGCATGGTTTTTTAAACTCAAAATGAAAGATCAATCTGAAATGGATAGTCTTATGAACAAAGAAGAATACGATAAATTTGCAAAGGAGAGTGCTAGCTAATGTTACATAATTCTCAAAAAGATTTTTTAAAAAGGCACATTGGACCTTCAGATGAAGATCAAAATAAAATGCTTAAAGAACTTAATTACAAATCACTAGATGATTTAATCAAAAGTACAGTCCCAGAAAAGATCCAATTAAAAGATGAATTAAATATTGGTGAATCAAATTCAGAATATGAAGCATTAAGAAAATTAAAAGTAATTTCCAAAAAAAATCAAATTTACTCTAACTTTATAGGGATGGGTTACTATGGCACTTATACTCCATATGTAATTTTAAGAAATATTTTAGAAAATCCAGGTTGGTACACTTCTTATACACCTTATCAACCCGAGGTGGCTCAAGGAAGATTGGAAATGCTGCTTAATTTCCAACAAATGATAGTTGATTTTACAGGAATGGATATCGCAAATGCATCTTTATTAGATGAAGGAACAGCAGCCGCAGAGGCGATGGGATTAAGTCATAGATTAAATAAAAAAGATAATAATTTAGTTTTTGTCTCAGAAAATTGTCACCCACAAACAATAGATGTAATTCAAACAAGAGCGGAACCTATGGGATTAAAAGTGCTTGTTGGCGATGAAGATAAAGTATTAGATCAATTAAAAGAAGATTTAGTTTGTGGTATATTGCAATATCCAGGAACGTTAGGAGATATAAAAGATCCTAGTGAAGCAATAAGTAAAATTCATAAAAAAAATGGTAAAGCAATTTTAGCTTGTGATTTATTAGCACTTGCCAAGTTAAAAACACCAAGAGAACTAGGAGCAGATATTGCTGTAGGAAGTTCTCAAAGATTTGGAATTCCAATGGGTTATGGTGGACCTCATGCAGCCTTCTTTGCAACTAAAGATGAATATAAAAGATCTATGCCTGGAAGAATTGTAGGGGTCTCTGTTGATAGACATGGAAACAAAGCTTACAGATTATCATTACAAACTAGGGAACAACATATAAGAAGAGATAAAGCTACAAGTAATATTTGCACTGCCCAAGCTTTATTAGCAATTGTATCTGCAGCATATGCCATTTACCACGGGCCAGATGGAATAAAAACTATTGCTGAGAGAGTTTCTCAATTAGCTAAAAATTTTGCAGATAAATTGAAACAATCTGGATATGAAATTTATTCAGATCATTTCTTTGATACAGTTACAATTGTAACAAAAGATAAAACTGATCAAATTTATAAAAATGCTTTGGATCAAAAGGTAAACATTAGAAGAGTAAATTCTGAAATGTTGGCAGTTTCTTTTGATGAAAAGAAAAATGTTTATAGAGTAAATCAATTACTAAAAATTTTTAATGCAGCTGAGTCGATTAAAAAAGAAGACCCAACAGTAAGTTTACCTAATTTACCAAAAAATTTATTAAGAACTTCAAAATATTTAGAACATCCTGTTTTTAATTCATATCACTCAGAAACTGAGATGCTTAGATATTTAAAAAAATTAGAAGACAAAGATATAGCTCTTAATAGAACTATGATTGCACTCGGTTCATGTACTATGAAACTAAATGCTACTGCGGAAATGATACCTATTTCATGGAGAGAATTAGCAGAGCCTCATCCTTTTGTGCCTATCGAGCAGATGGAAGGATATAGAGATTTATTCACTGATCTTAAAAATTGGCTAAGATCTATTACTGGTTTTTCTGGTGTTTCACTTCAACCAAACGCAGGTGCTCAAGGAGAATATGCAGGATTAATGGTTATTAGAAAGTATCATTTAGATAGAGGTGAGGAAAATAGAAATATATGTTTAATACCAAGCTCGGCACACGGCACAAATCCTGCTAGTGCACAAATGGTTGGAATGAAAGTTGTGGTTGTTGATTGTGACAAAGAAGGAAATGTTGATTTTGAGGATCTAAAGAAAAAAGCAGAAATGCATTCTGAAAATCTTGGAGCATTAATGGTAACTTACCCGTCTACACATGGTGTATTTGAGGAAAAAATTACAGATATATGTGAGTTAATTCATAAACATGGAGGTCAAGTTTATATGGATGGTGCAAATTTAAACGCGCTTGTTGGTATAGCAAGGCCTGGAAATTTTGGTCCAGATGTATGTCATATAAACTTACACAAAACATTCTGTATTCCACATGGTGGGGGAGGACCTGGAATGGGACCAATTGCATGCAAAAGACATTTACAAGTTTATCTGCCTAATCATCCAGTTGTTAAAGACTGTGGTCCTGCAACAGGAATAGGAGCAGTTTCAGCTGCACCTTGGGGAAGCTCAAGTATTTTATCAATTTCTTGGATGTATATTAAAATGATGGGTTCTGAAGGTTTAAAATTAGCTACGCAAGTTGCAATATTAAATGCAAATTATATTGCTCATAGACTTAAAGATCATTATCCAATTCTTTATAAAGGCTCAAATGGAAATGTAGCTCATGAATGTATAATCGATATACGATCTATTAAAAGTGAAACAGGCATTACTGAAGAAGATATAGCTAAAAGATTAATTGATTATGGTTTTCATGCACCAACAATGTCATGGCCAGTAGCAGGTACAATGATGATTGAACCAACAGAAAGTGAAAGCTTATCTGAACTAGAAAGATTCTGTGATACTTTGATTAATATTAAATCAGAAATAGATATGATCAAGTCAGGAAAATTTGATAAAGTTGATAATCCAATTAAAAATGCCCCTCATACGGATATTGAATTAGCGTCAGATGAATGGAATCATAAATATTCAAGAGAGCAAGCTGCGTATCCAGCAAAATTCTTAAAAGCAAATAAATTTTGGCCTCCAGTTGCAAGAGTTGATAATGTATACGGAGATAAAAATATTTTTTGTACTTGTCCAAGTATGGATGAGTTTAAAGAAGATGCAGCATAATAATTAATGAAAATTGCTGTTGTTGGTTCAGGAATTTCTGGATTAAGTGCTGCTTATTATTTATCAAAAAAACATCAGGTAGATCTTTTTGAGAGAGAAGACCATTTTGGTGGACATTCTCATACAATAGATTTATTTTTTGATGAAAAAAAAGTTTCAGTAGACATTGGTTTTATTGTTTTTAATTTTCAAACTTATCCAAATTTAATTAATTTTTTTAATGAAAATGACATTCAAATTGAAAAAAGCAATATGTCTTTTTCAGTTTCAGTAGATAATACAAATTTTGAATATTGTGGAAAAGGATTAAGTGGAATTTTCTCAAATAAATCAAATTTATTAAACATAGAGTTTTTAAAAATGTTTTTTGACATAATTAAATTCTATAAAAAAAGTGATCAAGCAAATATATCTAATGATAAAATTACTCTAGGTGAATATTTAAAAGTCAATAAATTATCTAAAACATTTGTTGATTATCATATAATACCAATGGTATCTGCAATTTGGTCTATGCCTCCTTATGAAGCGAGCAAAATGCCAATTAGTTTTTTTCTTAGATTTTTTCAAAATCATGGTTTGTTTAAATTAAAAAACAGACCACAGTGGTACACGGTAACTAATAGAAGCAGAACTTATGTAAGCAAAGTACTTTCTCAAATAAGCGGTGAACATTACAAAAATTATAAAGTTACAAAAATAAAAAGGAAATCATCAGGATTAGATTTATATTATGGTGGAGAAAGTGAATTTTTTGATTATGAAAAAGTAGTTTTGGCGACACATGCCGATGAAGCCTTAAAGTTAATTGAAAATCCAACTGATAAAGAGAAAAATATTCTCTCGAATTTTAGCTACAAAGAAAATATAGCTTATATTCATACAGATCAGCGGGCTATGCCTAAAAACAAAAAAGCATGGTCCTCCTGGAATTCTTCAATAGATGATAAGAATTTAGAGAAAAATTCAATTACATACTGGTTAAATTTATTACAAAATTTAAAGTGTGACGAAAATATTTTTTTAACACTAAATCCTTACTTCAAAATTGATGAAAAAAAAATATTGAAAAAAGTAAAATTTACACATCCTTATTATGATCAAAAAGCATTAGATGCTCAATCAGAGCTTGTTAAAATACAAAATCAAAAAGATTTACTTTTTTGTGGGAGTTATTTTGGTTACGGATTTCATGAAGATGGAATAAAATCATCTATTGAAATGCTGAAAAACCTTAATGTTTAATTCTTGTATATATAATGGAAATGTAATCCATAAGAGATTCAAACCGAAAGAACATTTTTTTAAGTATAAAGTATTTTCACTATTTATTGATCTGTCAGAACTTAATGAACTTAATAAAAAATTAAAATTTTTTTCTTTCAATAAATTTAATCTAATTAGTTTTTATGAGAAAGATCATGGAGAGCGTGATGGGTCATCTCTTTTTGAGTGGGTAAAAAAAAATCTAATTAATAATGGAGTCAGTATAGATAATATAAAAGTTAAACTTTTATGTTATCCAAGAATATTAGGTTATGTTTTTAATCCACTAAGTATTTTTTTTGTATATGATAAAAATGATAATTTAATTTCTATTTTATATGAAGTTAAAAATACATTTGATGAGCAACATACATATGTTTTTAAAGTGGAGAGTCAAAATCAATTAATTCAAAATAATTGCTCAAAAAAATTTCATGTATCACCCTTTATTGAAATGGATTGTAATTATTTTTTTAAGATATTAAATCCAGAGCAGAAGTTATCGGTTGTAATAGATCAATATGATCAAGAAGGAAAAATTCTTTTCGCGTCTCAAGATGGAGAAAGATCTGAACTAACAAGTAAAAACTTAATGAATTCCTATCTAAATCACCCCTTAATGACATTTAAAATAATCACTGCGATACATTTTGAAGCGTTTAAATTGTGGATTAAAGGAATTAAATTTATTAAGAAAAAATTTAAAATTAAAAATAATTTAACAGTAGAAAATTAATGTTTTTAAATAACGCAGCGGATAAATTAGTTTTTAAATTTCTTAATAATATAAGCCATGGTTATCTTGAATTAACTACATATGATGGAAAAGTATTAAAGTTTGGAAATTCAAATGAAAAATTATATGCAAATATCTTAATCAAAAAACCAGATTTTAATTATAATTTAATTAGAGGTGGTAGTATTGGATTTGCTGAGAGCTACATGAGAGGTGAATTTGAAACTGACAACTTATCAAATTTAATTGAATTGACTGCGAGAAATATAGAAGTAGTACATAAATTTTCAGGTCTTCTTGATTTTCCAATAATTAATCTTGTTAAAAATAAAATAATCAAAAATACAAAAAGCCGTAGCAAAGAAAATATTGCCAAGCATTATGATCTTGGTAATGATTTTTTTTCTCTTTGGTTAGATGACACACTTACATACTCAAGTGCTATTTTTGATGATAAATCAAAAAATCTTTCTGATGCTCAAAATAACAAATATCAAAAATTAATTGATCTAATTAAACCAAATAATGGTGATAAAGTTTTAGAAATAGGATGTGGTTGGGGAGGTTTTGCTGAGTACATAGGTAAAAAATACGATGTTAAGCTAGACTGTATTACAATATCAAAAAAACAATTTGAATACGCAAAAGAAAGAATTTTTAAGTGTGGATTAAACGACAAAGTTAATATTGAAATAAAGGATTACAGAGACCTTAAAAGCAAATATGATTCAATAGCCTCTATAGAAATGATCGAGGCTGTTGGTCAAAATTATTTAGAGGGATATTTTAAAACTATAAAAAATAACTTATCTGACGGTGGAAAAGCTGCTATTCAAGCAATTACAATCGATGATAGGTTATTTGATAGATATAAAAACAAACAGGATTTTATTCAAAAATATATTTTTCCAGGTGGTTTTTTGCCAAATAAAAATAGTATTAATAGATATGTTTCTGGCAACGACTTAACTATTAATTCATATATTTCTTATGCTGACCATTATGCAAATACATTGGCTATATGGAGAAATGAGTTTTTAAAAAAATGGGATTTAATAAAAAATCAAGGTTTTGACTTAACATTTAAAAGAATGTGGGAGTTTTACCTTTCTTATTGTGAAGCAGGATTTAAGTCAAAAAATATCGATCTGATACAATTTTCAATGCAAAACAAATAATAATAATGGAGATATTTATGCGACATATAAAAATAATTAAGTCAATTTCATTGATAATTTCATTATTCTTAATTACAAGTTGCTCAAATAATAGCGCTATGAAACCAGAAGACTTTAAAAACAAAGAACCAAGATTAATTATTGAAGAATATTTATCTGGAAATGTTAAGGCTTGGGGTGTCCTACAAAATAGATCAGGAAAAGTTACAAGACAATTTTCTGCAGACTTAAATGGAACTTGGGATGGAAAACAATTAATTCTTAAAGAAAAATTCAATTGGGATGATGGTGAAGTTCAAGACCGAGAATGGACAATAAATAAAATTGATGAGCATAATTATGAAGGAACAGCAGGGGATGTTGTAGGTAAGGCAATAGGATATTCTTATGGACCAGCGTTTAAATTTGAATATGTTTTATTAGTTCCAGTTAAAGGTAAAGAATTAAAAATAACTTTCGATGATTGGATTTTTAAACAAGATGATAGAGTTGCAATTAATAGAGCAACAATGACCAAATTTGGTTTTAAAGTAGCTGAATTAACAGTTGTATTTGTAAAAGATTAACTTTTTTTTTGATATTTCGTTAGTTTTCCAACTAAACCAAAATAAATTTTACTTGGTAAAAAACTCAATAGTTTTAATGTAATTGTAAGTGATTTTGGAAAATGTATTTCAAATATATTTTTGTTAACTAAACCTTCATAAATTTGATCTGCAGCATACTCAGGAGTTTTTAAAAAAGGCATTTTAAAATCATTTTTATCTGTCATTGGTGTTTTAATAAATCCAGGAGATACTAAACAAACACGCACATTGTATCTCTTAAAATCAAAGTACAAACTTTCAGCTAAATTATTTAAAGCAGATTTAGAAGGTCCATATCCAGTTGAATTAGGTAATCCCCTATATCCTGCAATTGATGAAACAATAGTAATTATACCGTTTTTTTTATCTCTAAAGTATTGTTCAACTGCTTTAATGCTATTTACAGTTCCAAAAAAATTTACTTTAAAGACATCTTCTATTTGTTCTACATTAATATCTTTTTCTTTTTTTGGATCCCATGTTCCAGTTGAAAAAAAACAAATATCAATATTTTCATATTTGTTTTTAATTTCATTAAATACTTCTTTACACTTTTCTTTATCTGTTACATCTAAAGGAAAACTTGAAATATTTTCATAAGAATTTGAAAGCTCATTTAGTAATTCAACTCTTCTTGCAGATACAGCAACATTCCATCCTTTGCTTGCAAACTTAATTGCTAAAGCTTTACCAATACCAGTGCTACCGCCTGTAATCCAAATAGTTTTTTTACTCATTTTTTGTTATGTATATATCTAACATGATTAAAAATAAATTTTTAACATTTATATTGTTTCTTGCTATTACATTTTCTGCTTCATTGATTGGAGGTTTAGCTACTATTACATTTAAAGAGCCATGGTACTCGTTACTAAATAAACCAATATTTAATCCACCAGATTGGATATTTGGACCTGTATGGACCACTTTGTATACATTAATGACAGTTGCAATATGGCTTTACTGGCATACAAAAAATAGAGATATGAATACTGTTTATGTTTATTTTATTCATTTAGTTTTTAATACAACTTGGAGTGTAGTTTTCTTTGTTTTCCATAATATGGTTTTAGCGCTTTTAGTATTAATCTTACTAATAGCATTGATAATTAATCTTATTTTAAGGTTTAAACGCGTCAAGATGTTGAGTGCCTATTTAATGATTCCATATTTACTTTGGTGTAGCTTTGCACTAATTCTGAATACAAGCTTAATTATATTAAATTAGATATGGATGATGTTGTTGTAATTGGTGGTGGAATAATTGGGGCGGCAACAGCTTATTTTTTATCCAAAGAGGGCAGAAAGGTAAAAGTTATTGAAAGGGATCCAACTTATAAAACAGCTTCATTTCCATTGTCTCTTGGCGGCTTTAGAAGACAATTTTTCCAAAAAGAAAATATTTTGTTAGGAAAATTTGCAAGAGAATTTATTTTTCAAATACCAGAATTATTAAAAACAAAAAAAAACCCTAATCCTACAGCTAGTATGGTAACCAATGGATATCTTTTAATGTTTGGTCCTGAACATGCTGAAGAACAATATAGAGCATTAGAAAATCATAAAGAATGTGATGCAGGAACAAAAAATATTAAAGGACCAGAATTATCTAAAGTTTTTCCTTATGTTAATAGTGAGGGGATTGAGACAGCAACTTACACAGATAATGAAAGTGAAGGATGGATCGATCCATTTATGTTTCATAGTGCTCTAAAGAGCAAATCAATAGAACTTGGAGCTGAATTTATTAAAGGTGAAGTAAAAAGTATTTCTGAAATAAAAGCTAAAACAATTGTTTCTGCTGCTGGTTGTTGGACAAAAGAATTGTTAAAAGATATTCCGGTTGTTCCACAAAAGCATACTGTTTTTAGAGTTAAATGCCCAACATATATAAAAGAGATGCCACTGAGCGGAGATTTAACGACAGGAGTTTATTGGAGACCAGAAGGAGGAGAATATTTAGCTGGGTCACCTATTTCTGTATTTGATGCAGAAGATTTAGAACCGGCTTGGAATGATTTTGAGGAATTAGTATGGCCAGCACTTGCTAAAAGAATACCTGCTTTTGAGGAATTAAAATTAACTGGTGGTTGGGCAGGTTACTATGATTGTAATAGATTAGATAACAACGCAGTTGTTGGCAAACATCCGAAGTATGAAAATGTTTATATGGCGTCTGGATTTACAGGGAGAGGTTTAATGCAGGCCCCAGGAATTGGAAGAGCACTGACAGAATTAATAACAACTGGATCTTATCAAACAATTGATATTAGCGACTTTTCAGTAGAGAGAGTATTGGGAAAGACTGCTAGACCAGAACCATACGTTTTGTAAATTATATTTTTATAAATGAAAAAAAAGTTGATTATAATATTAACTTTAACTTTATCATTATTAATTTTCAATAGTAAAAATTTTTTAGAACAATTAGTTGAAAACCGATTATCAGATTTTACTGAACATAAATTAAAATTAGATTTAACAAAATTTAATTTATTTTATGGCTCTCTAGAGTTTAAAGAAATTAAAATTGAAAATAAAAAAAATTTTTTTAATGAAAATGTTTTTGAATCTGAAAAAATAATTATTAACTTAGATCCAAAAACTTACTTTAGCGATCTAATAATAATCGAAAAACTTATTTTATATAAACCAAAATTATTTTTCGAAATAAAAAATAAGCAAAAAGATAATTTAGAAATATTAGAAAAATTAAAAAGTGAAACTATACCAAAAATTTATCCAAATAAAACTAGAGATAAAAACTTTTTAATTAATCAATTAGAAATTAATAATGCAGTAGTTTATATTAAGCATAAAAGTAAAAAAGAAAATTTACCTATATCTTTATCAAAAATGAGTTTTGGCAACGTCGGTAACTCAGGAAATGAGCAATTTAAATTTCAACATTATAAAGATATTATGAGATTAATTTTAAATGATGTTTTTTTTAGAATACCTGATGAAAATTTAAGAAATCTAATCAAAAAAAATTACAATATAAAATAAATTTTAAGTACCGCAAAAAGTTTGATATTTTTCACTGCTCGGTGGAGCAGGTGCTTGATATTCTTCAATATTATACTGATTATCATAAGGATTTTTTAAAATAGTTAATAACTTTTTAATTTTGTCTAAACTTCCTTTGTCTGCTTCAGCCAAAGCTTCCTCTACTTTATGATTTCTGGGAATTACAATTGGATTATTTGATTTCATAAGTTTGCTTTGTTTTTCCTTAGTTGAATTATTTAATTCAGATCTTTTTTTCCATTCATTTTTCCAATAGATAAAATCATTATTTTTGTAAACTTCATGAGAATTAATATCCATTAAATTACAGAAAGTATTTGTGTAATCTGCTTTATTTTTTTCCATCCAAATAAATAAATCATTAATTAATTTTTTATCATTTTTGTCCTTACCAAATAGACCAAGCTTATCTCTCATCATATTTAACCATTTATCCTCATAAATTTTTTGGAAATTATCTATTAAATCTGTCGCTAATTTAATTGCAGTATCTTCATCTTTATCAATTAGAGGGATTAAACATTCTGCCAATCTTGCTAAATTCCACTTTGTGATTGGAGGTTGATTGGAAAATGCATATCTTCCAAATTTATCGATCGAGCTAAATACAGTTTTTGGATCATAATGATCCATAAATGCACAAGGACCGTAATCAATGGTTTCACCTGAAATTGCCATGTTATCTGTATTCATAACTCCATGAATAAATCCAACTCGCATCCAATTAATTACTAGCTGGCATTGCTTTTCCATTACAAGATTTAATAAGTCTAATGCTTTCGAATTTGATGTTTTAATTTCTGGATAATGTCTGTTTATTGTGTAGTCGACTAAAGTATTTAAATTTTCAATGTTTTGAGTTGCAGCTATATATTGAAATGTTCCAACCCGAAGATGACTTGATGCAACTCTTGTTAATATAGCGCCCTGTAAAAGATTTTCTCTTACAACTTTCTCTCCTGTTTTGACTACAGCAAGGCTTCTAGTAGTTGGAATATTTAATGAATGTATCGCTTCACTGATAATGTATTCTCTAAGCATAGGTCCTAGAGCTGCTCTTCCATCACCACCTCTAGAAAAAGAAGTTCTTCCTGAACCTTTAAACTGAATGTCAAAACGATTGTCATTGTTAACTAAATGCTCACCCAATAAAACTGCTCTACCATCTCCTAACATAGTAAAGTGTCCAAATTGATGACCTGCATATGCTTGCGCAATGGTATTAGTTTCTTCTGGTATGGAGTTACCAGAAAATATTTCTGCTAATTTTTTTTTGTCTGTTTTTGAAAAATCTAAATTTAAAGTAGACGCTAGTTCCTCATTTAAAATTACTAGTTTAGGATCATGAACGGGAGTTGGTTTAATATTTTCTTTAAAAGTATTTGATAACTTTGAATATGTATTATCAAAATGCCAACCAATGGTCATTTTAATTAATTAACTTCAGCTTGATTTTCTTTTGGTTTAACTTCTGTTTTAAATTGATTAGAAATTTTTTGTACTTCAACAGAAGATACTTTGTATTCTGCACACATTGTTTCTTCATCTTTACCATGACCTGTAACCATATTAACCATATGTTCTGGGAAATGGAACGTAGTAAACACAATTCCTTCTTTAACTTTATCCGTAACTTCAACTTTAAGCGCAACTTCACCTCTGCCTGAATAAAGTCTTCCAATATCACCAGTATTTAGATCTCTATGAGCTGCATCATTAGGATGAATTAATAAAACATCTTCATCAACAATATTTATATTTTTTGTTCTTCTAGTCATTGTTGCGGCGTTGTAATGTTGTAAAACTCTACTAGTAGTTAAAATCAAAGGATAGTCTTTTTGATTTGCTTCTATTTCCGATGATTCTTTCCAATCAAAGTTTTTTAGTCTTCCTTTACCTAATTTAAATGTTTCTGCATGTAAAATTTTCGTATCTGTTCCATCTTCTTGAACTGGCCATTGTAATCCAAATTTTCCAAGTCTCTCTCTAGTAACTCCTTTAAAGAAAGGAACGATATCAGCAATTTCTGCTAGAACTTGATCTGCATCATAAGTTGACTGATCAAATCCTAATTTCTGCATCATCTCAGTTACAATTAATCCATCAGGTTTAGTGCCTGGTAAAGGAGGCACAGCTCTGTTCACTCTTTGAATTCTTCTCTCAGTATTTGTAAAAGTTCCATCCTTTTCTAAGAAAGTTGTACCTGGCAAAACAACAGTTGCTAATTTTGCTGTTTCACTCATAAATATTTCTTGAACAACTAAAAGTTCTAAAGAGTTCATAGCTTCAATAACATGTGCGCTATTAGGATCTGTTTGAACAATATCTTCTCCTATAATCCATAAACCTTTTAATTCCTTATTAATTGCAGCTTCAAACATTTGAGGAATTTTTAATCCTGGTTTGGTTGGGTGAGTTACACCATATTTTTCTGTGTAGAATTCTTGATGCTTTTCATCAGCCACAGGAAAATATCCAGCACCTTGATGTGGTTGACATCCCATATCTGCTGCACCTTGAACATTGTTTTGACCTCTTAAAGGATTAACTCCGACACCTTTTCGTCCAATGTTTCCAGTAATCATTGCTAGATCTGCAATTAACATTACAGTTTTAGATCCTTGTTCGTGCTCAGTAACTCCTAAACCATGGAACTCCATCGAATTTCTTGCAGTAGCATATGCTATTGCTGCTTCTTTGACTAATTGTTTATCTACACCAGCTACTTTAGCTAAATGATCAACATCTTGTCTTTCAATTTCTTTTAAGAAATTATCAAAACCTTCAGTTCTATCTCTAACAAAATCCACATTATAAAGTTTTGATTTAATAATAAAGTGCAACATCATATTTAGGACCGCAACATTAGTTCCTGGTCTAAGTTTAATATGATAATCAGCAAGTTTTGCTAGTTCAGTTGTGACTGGATCAAGGACAATTAATTTTTTACCTTTCATGACTTGCTGTTTTATTTTTGCACCTGTTACAGGATGGGCGTTTGTTGGATTAGCTCCAATTACCAAAAATAAATCCGCATGATAAATATCTTCTGTAGAGTTAGTTGCTGCCCCAGTCCCAAAAGTTTGTTGCATTCCCCAAGCTGTTGGTGAATGACAAATTCTTGCACAGCAGTCTACACTGTTAGTTCCCACAGCAGCTCTAATCATTTTTTGAAAAACATAATTTTCTTCATTTGTACATCTTGCAGAGGAAATTCCAGCAAAGGCATCTGGACCATTTTCTTTTGTAATTCTATTCATTTCCTTTTTGATAAAATCGTAAGCTTCATCCCAAGAAGCTTCTTCAAATTTTCCATTTCTTTTAATTAAAGGTGTTTTTAATCTGTCTGGATGATCATAAAAACTAAAAGCATATCTTCCTTTAATACACGTATGTCCAGCGTTAACTTCTGTTTGTTTAGGCGTATCAATAGCTACAACTTTATCATCTTTAATTGAAGCCTCTAAATTACAACCAACACCGCAATATGAACAAGTTGTTCTAACTTTTTTATCTACTGCAGCGGACTTTGATTGAAAAACATCTGAGATAGCATCTGTTGGACAAGTGTGAGCGCAAGCACCACAAGAAACACATGAACTATCTCCAAACATCATATCGTTATCAGTTGTTATTCTAGACTCAAATCCTCTTCCACTCATTGTTAAAACAAACGAACCTTGAATTTCATCACAAGCTCTGACACATCTTCCACAGTTGATACAATTGTCTAAATTCATTCTCATGTAATCATGAGATGTATCTCTTGGAATTCCTTTATGTTGTTTTGGACTGTTATATCTGTGATCAGATACCCCTAAATCGTTAGCTACTGTTTGTAATTCACAGTTGTTATTTACCTCACAAGTATCACATTCCATTGGATGATCTGTTAATACTAATTCAACAATATTTTTTCTAAGATCTTTCAAGGATTCATTTGAAGTAAAGATATGTTGATTTTCAGCAACTGGAGTATGGCAAGAAGCAACTACTCTTGTAGGGCCATCTTTTTCTAAAGCAACTTCGACCGAACACACTCTGCAAGCTCCATAAGGTGCTAAATTTGGATCATCACATAAGGTAGGAACTTTTTTTTCACCTACATAACTTTTTACAAATTTTAAAATAGACGAGTGATTTGGACCGATTTCATACGGTTTTCCGTCAATATAAGCAATTTTTCTTTTTTCTGAACTCATTAATTATCTTTAACCATATCATTTTTCATTTCATCCCCAAAGTATTTTAGGATGTTTTGAATAGGAGTGGGAATAGCTCCGCATAAAGCGCATAAACAACCTTTTTTCATTGTAACAAGCAATTCTTCAAGCAATTTCAAAGGTATTTTTGCAGTTTTCTTTTTAGCTTGGTCAAACATTTCTTTTCCTCTGTAAGATCCAAGTCTTCCAGGGAAACATTTTCCACATGATTCTTCTGCAGAAAATTCAAATAGATGATGAATGTATTCAGCCATAGAAAAATCTTTAGGAATACTCACCACACTAGCATGACCCAACATGAAACCTTTTGCAGTAAACTCCTGAAAATCTAAATTCAGATTTTCTATTTCACTTAATGGAACCACACCACCAAGTGGCCCACCAATTTGAAAAGCTTTTAATGGTTCTTTGTATCCTCCACCAATTTCATTAAATATTTTTTTCATCGGCGTTCCCATATCAATTTCATAAACACCTGGGTTGTTAAAGAAACTATCCAAACAAACCAATTTAGTGCCTGCAGATTTTTTATTTCCTATAGATGAAAATTTTTCAGAACCATTTATTAAAATTCCGGTAGCAGCTGCTAAAGTTTCAACATTGTTAACAACAGTTGGTTTTTTATACAATCCTTCTGTAACAGGAAAAGGAGGTCTAACGTCAACCTCTGCTCTTCTTCCTTCAATAGATGCAATCAAAGCTGTTTCTTCTCCACAAATGTATGCACCTTGTCCGATACAAATTCCAAGATCGAACGAAAAATTAGTTCCCAAAATATTTTCACCTAGAAGACCCAACTTTTTAAGTTCATTGATACTTCCATTGATAGCTTCAATAGATTTTGGATATTCTCCACGAATATATAAAACTCCCTCATCGCTTCCAATTACAAATCCACACATTACCATTCCGAAAATAACTTTTAGAGGCTGATCTTCCAATAAATATCTATCTGAAAAAGCACCAGAGTCACCTTCGTCTGCATTACAGATAACATACTTTTTTTCTCCTTTAGCTTTACTACAAAAATCCCATTTCATTCCTGTTGGAAATCCTGCACCACCTCTACCAGTTAAATTAGAATCTAAAAGTGATTTTATAATTTCTTTTTTATCAATTTTTAAAAATTTATTTAATTGATCTTTAAATTGATCAGTTGATGAAAGTTTATTATCCATTAAGAAACTTGTTGTGGCAAAACTTTTTGAGAAAAATTTCTCTTGTTTAATTTCTTCGCCTTTAATTATTTGGTCAATTTTTTCTATATCTTTTCCAGCATAATTTTCTCCATCATAATGGAATGCATGGTTTTCATAACAATGTCCTAAGCAAAACATTTCTCCAACTTTGTCGTCACCAAGTTTTTCTTTTAAAGTATCTTTTAACTTCTCTTGGGTTCCTGCACACATACATGCACTACCATTGCAAACAAAAGCTTTCTTTTCTCTATGAGATGGCCTTAAAAATTCATAAAATGACTCAGCTCCATGAAGTGTTGAAACCCCAAGGTTATGTTTTTTAGCAATTTCCCTAATATCCTGGGGTTTTTCGCTTAATGTATTTTCTGAAATTTGCTTAAATAAATTGTCTTTTAAGCCAATTCTACCAGATAAATTACTTATGTTTTTTGACACAAATACCCTTTTCTTTATTATTTAGTTCACAATAACTTTTTTGTTATTTGTGTAAATATTAAAACTATCCCTCTTTACGAAACCTATAAGGGTAATGTCAAATTTATTCGCTAAATCTATAGCAAGACTTGTTGGCGCACCAACACCAATCATTATACCAATATCTGTCATTAAAACTTTTTGAACCAGTTCAAAATTAAGTCTTCCAGAGCATGTGATAAATTGAGATTTTGGATCAAGTTTACCATTTTTTAAAGTGCAACCAATAAGTTTGTCTAAAGCATTGTGTCTTCCCACATCTTCTCTTAGATCTATCAATTCTCCACTAGCATTTAAGAGACCACTTGCGTGGATACCACCTGTTTTGCTGAACTCTGATTGTGCTTCTCGTAAAGTATCAGGAGATTGAACTATAGTATCTTTTGAAATTTTTGGTTCAGAAGTGTGAGTTTTATTTTTTTTTACAATCTCCAATGCGTCTAATGAAGATTTTCCACATACACCACAGGAAGAATTGGTTAAAAAATCTCTTTTTATTTTCGCTATATTAACATTTTCTGAATTTACTAAAGTTACTAAGATTTTATTTTGAATGTTGTATTGGCCAACTTTTTCACCAAAACTTTCAACAGAAGCAATATCTTTTAAAGATGTAATAATTTGCTCATTAAACAAAAAACCTGTTACCAAGTCCTCATCATGACCTGGTGTTCTCATCGTTATAGATAAATTTTGATTAACCCATTTATCTTCTGATTTATATTTTAAAGAAATTTCAAGAGGCTCTTCAATAGATATCAAATCTTCAGTATCGCTAAAATTTTTTGAAGAAAATTTTGTAACTTTATACTTTGAATTCATAAAATTATTTTAAAGGATAATTTTTTTTCAAAAGATATTTGTTAATAATAATCGCCAATAATAGAATAATAATACATCCAAAAATTATTGGATTAATTAGATAATCATAAGAGGCACTACCTATAATTACCATTATAGGATTTCCACCAGCTGGAGGATGGACAACATTTAAAAGTATCATTAAAAAAACTCCGACACCAACTGCAGCTGCAATATTAATATAAATAGGTAATGGGATAAAATGAACAAAAATCACACCAACTAAAGCTGTTATCAGGTGTCCAAAAAAAACATTTTTTGGTTGAGCAAATGGGCTTTCAGGAAAACCAAATAACAAAACCATAGAAGAGCCAAAAGACCCTGCTATAAAATAGCCAAGAGTGCTTTTGTAAGTAAGCACTGTTAGCACACCAATTGTGAACGCTGAAAAAAATCCAGCAATTAATGCTTTCTGCAAAATAGGTTTTGAAATGTTAATCATTTAAATTTTTAAAGCTTTTGCAATTGTTCTTAAAGGTAATAACAAACATTCTTTCCTAGAGAGATTTTTTTTATCAAAAATTTCCACAAAATCCTTCCAATTTTTTTCTAAACTTATTTTAACATCATCAAACAATTGCTCTCCAATTAGAATAAATCCTTTAATTTCTTCTATCTTTTTTTCTTTTATCTTTCTTGATAGTAAACTAACTGAAGCCTGACAATAAACACATGATTTGCACTGATAAGCTATGTCTTTTACAACTTCGTCTTTAACAATTAAGCTTATTTCCATTTCATCTCCACATAATGGATTTTTGTGTTTACTTTTATGAGTGTAATTTTCAAGAACTTTATTGTTTTCTGTATGTGAGGCAATTTCTAAAATTCTTAAGTCCATTTAATTTCTTTAATTCAAGTTTTAATGTTTTATATTTTGATTAATGGATCATAACAATATTTTAGGCACAGTGCTAGCCGGCGGAAAGTCACAAAGATTTGGTGAAGATAAATCACAAGTGTCCTTAGCAAACAAGCTATTAATAGATTACGTATTGTCGGAAATAATTGATCAATTTAAAGAGATTTTGATTGTCTCAAACAATTTGATAAATTTTCAAAGTTCAGAAAAAATAACTAAAATTGAAGACTATAAAAAAGGACTTGGTCCTTTATGTGGGGTTTTATCTGCCATGAAATGGATCAAAACAAATAAAAGAAATTACCAGTGGATAGCAACCTTCCCTGTGGATACTCCTTTTTTTAAGAAACAAATACTAAAAGATTTCATTAAAAATATTAATTTCAAAGATAGTGATTTATTTTTTATTAAATCGAATAATACAAGACATAATATTTTTGGCTTATGGTCAATAAAATTACTAGATAGGTTAGAAAAGGACTTAAATGATGGAGAAAGAAAAGTAGAGTTATGGGCAAATAATGTTGGGGTTAAAATAATTAATATGGAGTTTCCAAATAATGATCCATTCTTTAATATAAATACAAAAGAAGATTTAGAAAAAGCTAAAAAAATAATGAAATGATTAGTTACGATCAATCCAAGAAAATATTAAAAAAAGCAAAAATTAAAATTAAAGATGAGATTATTAATAGTGTTAATTCTTTAAATAGAGTTGTTTCTAGCAATGTTTATTCTAAAATAAATTATCCAACAGGAGATAATGCTGCTTTTGATGGATATGCAATTAATTCAAAAGATACAAATCAAATTAAAAAAAATTCCCAAAAACAATTCAAGATAATTGGCTCAATTGCTGCTGGTTCCAAACCAATAAAGAAAAGAATTAAAAAATTTGACGCAATAGAGATAATGACAGGAGGGATAATTCCAAAAGGGTTTGATACAATTATTCCCATTGAGCAAATTAATTTTTACCCGAATAAAAAAAATAAAAAATATATTTTAATTAACCAAAAAATAAACAAATTTAGTCACGTTAGGTTTGCAGGTTCAGATTTTAAAAGAGGTGAGGTTGTAATAAAAAAAAATACAATTGTTCAACCAAACCATATTTTAGCTTTTAAAAGTTTAGGTATTAAGCAAATTAAAGTAAAAAAAAGAATTAACATATTATTTTTTTCAACAGGAAACGAAATATCAGATAAAGATAATATTCCAAATTGGATGGTAAGAAATTCCAATACACACTATATAAAAAACCTAAATCAAAATTTTTTATTTAATTTTAAAATTGGGAGTATATTGAGAGATAATCATCAAAATATTTTTAAACAAAAAATAAATAAATTAATTAAATCTAAAGACGATATTATTATTACTTCAGGCGCAGTATCCGCAGGTAAATATGATTTTATACCTAATGTTGTTAAAAAATTTAAGTTATCAAGCTATTTCAAAAGCGCCGCAATAAGGCCAGGAAAACCAATAATGTTTGCAAAAATTAAAGGGAAAGAAAAGGCAATATTTGGACTTCCTGGAAATCCGATCTCTTCGGCCGCATGTTTTAGATTTTTTGTAATTCCATATATTTTAAATGCTTTAGGGTTATCAGAAGAAAAATCTATTAAAGCTAATTTGACGAACGGATTTGATAAAAAAAAGAATTTCACAAGATTTGTAAAGAGCCAATTAAGCACAACTAAAAATGGAAAAATAAATGTTGAAATTTTAAAAGGTCAAGAGTCTTTTAGAATTAAATCATTTGTAAAATCAAATATTTGGGTTTTGTTACCAGCAGGTAAATCAAAATTTAAAAAAGGAGATATCGTTGATTGTTTTTTCCCCAACCTTTCAAATCAAAATTTAGTTTAGAAACGTATTTTTGTTGTAGAAAATTCTATTTACAATTAGATTTCTGAATATGTTAGAGTTGAGAAATCCAAAAATAGCCATTCCCGTTGTACTTTTTGCTGGTCTATTATGGTCATTAGGTCCACTAGTGGTTCGATACATGGATAGTCCTCAATTAGTACCTTGGCAGTATATTTTTGGAAGAGGTTTAACAATTTTCATCTTATTAAATCTTTATTTATTTTTCGAGGAAGGAAAAAATTTTTACAAAAACTATTATAAAATAGGTTTATCTGGAGTAATCGGTGGATCTGGATTGGGGATCGCTATGATTACATTTATTTATTCAATTACAAATACTAGTGCTGCAGTTACTTTGCTTTGTTTAGCAGCAATGCCTTTTTTTACAGCATTATTAGCATTTTTATTTTTAAGAGAAAAAATTTCTCTTAATGTGTGGATATCAATAATAATTGCAACAGTTGGCATCATTATTATGGCACTTGGAAACACTGGTGAAAAATCATTAATTGGTTTCGTGTTTGGTTTAACTTCTTCAATTGGTTTCTCAGTTTTTTCTGTAACTTTAAGATGGAGAAAAGAAACACCAAAATTCACAACTGTAGCTTTTGCAGGTTTCTTTTGTTTTGTGTTTGCAACAATTATGATTTTATCAAACAACTTAGTTTTCTTTTCATCTAGCTATAACGGAGCTTTATTTTCTTTGCATGGGACACTAGTTTGTTTTGGTTTAATTTTATATTCAATTGGATCTAAAGCGATACCAGCAGCAGAATTGACTTTATTATCTTTAACTGAAGTTGTAGGTGGAATTTTTTGGGTTTGGTTACCATTATTTGGCATTAATGAAGTGCCATCCACAAATACTATAATCGGTGGTTTTTTTCTTTTTGTATCTATATTCTATTACAGTTTAATAATGAGATGGAACAAAAGATATATAGCATTAAATTAATATGGAACGACCAGATTTTTTTGAGCTTAAAAACGGTGAAAAAGTAAAATTACCTTTTACAGATAAAGAATATAACGATCGAGTAAGTAAACTTAGATCAGTGATGGACCAAAATGGTCTCGATATGGTTATCTTAACCTCAATGCATAACGTTGCATATTACACAGGTTTTATTTATTGCTCTTTTGGAAGACCATACGGATGTGTGATCACTAAAAATAAAATCTCAACAATTTCAGCTAACATTGATGCAAGTCAACCATGGCGTAGATCTCATTGTGATAACGTAATTTATACTGATTGGAAAAGAGATAATTTTTTAAGAGCAATCGTATCAATCATTGGAAGAGATGAGCCACCAAAAAATATTGGAATAGAAAATGATCATGTCACGTTAGATATGCGAGAAAAAATAGGGTCTATTTTTACTTTCTCAGTATTTAGCGATGTTTCACAAGATCTAATGAAACTTAGGATGATTAAATCTAACGAAGAAATTGAGATCATCAGAAATGGTGCAAGAATTGCAGATATTGGTGGTGAGGAAGTGGTAAAAAATATTCGAGAAGGTAATACGGAGATAGAAGTAGCAATTGCCGGAAGGGATAAAATGGAGAGAGAGATTGCTAAAACTTATCCAGATGCGGAGTATATGGATACTTGGGTTTGGTTCCAATCAGGTATCAATACTGATGGAGCACACAATCCAAAGACTAATAGAAAATTAATTAAAGGAGATATTTTATCTTTGAATACTTTTCCAATGATCTCAGGATACTACACAGCACTTGAGCGAACTTTATTCTTAGATCATGCTGATGATGCTTCACTTAAAGCATGGGAGGCAAATGTTAAAGTCCATAAAAAAGGATTAGAATTAATTAAACCTGGTGTTAAATGTTCTGATATTTGTCACGAGCTTAATGAACTTTTTGCTGAGCTTGGTTATCTTCAGTATCGAACTTTTGGTTATGGACATTCGTTTGGTATGCTTTCACATTTTTATGGTAGAGAATCTGGGTTAGAATTAAGAGAAGATATTGATACTGTGTTAGAGGAAAATATGGTCGTGTCGATGGAGCCAATGATAATGATCCCAGAAGGTATTCCTGGTGCAGGAGGATATAGGGAGCATGATATTTTAGTTATTGGTAAAGATGGAGCAGAAAATATTACAAAATTTCCTTTTGGTCCTGAGCATAATATTATAAAAAACTAATCTTTATGAGTGAGAATAAAACTATTGTTAATAGTTGGAATGAGTGGGATCCATTGAAACATGTAATTGTTGGTAGAGCAGATGGCACATGTATACCAGCACAAGAACCAGCATTAGATGCAAAAGTTCCAGAGGACAGTGATATGAGAGGTCAGTTTGGACCAAGAACAAAAGATGCCGTAGATAAAGCAAATCAACTTTTAGATGTTTTTTCAAATATGCTTCAAAAAAAAGGAATTAAAGTTGATCGACCAACGCCAATAGATTTTAATCAAAAAACATCAACACCTGATTGGGAAGCTGAAACAATGTTTGGGTGTATGCCCCCAAGAGATGTTTTATTAACAGTAGGTAATGAGATTTTAGAAGCTACAATGAGTTATCGTTGTCGTTGGTTTGAATATCTATGTTATCGACCACTTTTAAAAAATTATTATAATCAAGATCCTAACATGAGACATGAGTCCGCTCCAAAACCTAGATTAACTGATGCAGACTATAGAAAAGATTATTTATCAGATAAAATAGGTGTTCAAAAAAGATTAGAATGGACTGAAAAAAAATATTTTGTAACTACTGAGGAAGAGCCGTTATTTGATGCAGCAGATGTTTTAAGATTTGGTAAAGATTTAGTTGTTCAACATGGATTTACAACAAATTTGAAAGGAATTGATTGGCTAAAGAGACATTATAAAGATCACAGAGTTCATGCAGTTAACTTTCCAGGTGACCCTTACCCAATTCACATTGATGCGACTTTTACCCCAATTAAAGAAGGTTTAATTATTAATAATCCTCAAAGAAGACTTCCTAAGGAGCAGAGAAAATTATTTGAAGATAATGGTTGGGAAATTGTAGACAGTGCACAACCTGCACACAACGAACCACCTCCATTATGTTACTCATCAACTTGGCTTTCAATGAATGTATTAGTTTTAGACCCTAAAACAGTTTGTGTAGAAAAAAGTGAAATTTATCAAGCTGAACAATTAGATAAATTAGGAATGGAAGTTGTGCCAGTAGAACTAAGAGATGCATATGCTTTTGGAGGAGGTCTTCATTGTTGTACAGCTGATGTTTATCGAGAAGGCGATTTAAAAGATTATTTTCCAAAGCAATAATTAGCTCACAAACATAATTAATTTGGATTTTGTTTTAAAAATTCTATATATTTTAATACATCCTCATATTGCTCATCTGGAATATCTTTGTAGCTTGCATTAAATTTACTTTTTACACATACAGCAACATGAGCATAGGGGTTTCTTCCTTTAGGATGGTTTGGATGGTCAGGTAATTGTCCCACCAAATAATCGCCAGCTTCCTGAATAATTTTCCAGAGTTTACTTGCGTTTTCTTTGTTCAAACTACTTCAATCCTTGTTTTATCTCTTCTGTGTCGAGTTAGTGTCGAGTTATCCTATAAAATCCTATAACCCATAACCACGATCCCTAAAAGTTTTTTCATAGTTAATTACAGAACGTATAGACAGTGCTTTCTTCTAATATTCTAAGAAGTTTATCGTTTTTTAATTCTCTACTAAAATAACTAGATGATGGTTTGATTTTATTTGCAATCAAAAATGTTTTTACTGCTTCAGACTTAATTGCAAAATTAATACCTTCAGTTGCACCTTTGTCTAATCCAGAAACAGCCACTCCAATCAACTCACCGCTTTGATTTATAACTGGGCCTCCACTATTACCTGGATTAATTGCAGCAGATATTTGTAATTGATTAGTATTATCTTCAAATCCTTTTAAGGAACTAATTATACCATCAGTGAACTTTAAATCGTCACTTAGATATTTTCCAAAAGGATATCCCGCTGCATATATTTTTTGCATCTTTTCAGGGTCATATGAAAATTTTAAGTAATCTTTATTATTTAAGTCTGCTTTTAATAATGCCAAATCAAGTTTTTTATCAGATGCAATTAACTTTGCAGAATATTCTTTGTCTTTATACATTATCTTTGATTGATCATTGCAACCCTCTACAACATGAAAATTAGTTACGATGTTTCCTTTTTTATTTACAAAAAAAGCTGTTCCTGAAGCGGATACTGTCTTACTCCCAGACTGGTTTTGAGAAGATGAGCTTGTATATACTTCAGGCCAAATTCTAACATAAGAATCGCAAGGCATAACTTCTTTTATTATACATTGATTAGAGCTTATTTCGTTAAATGTATTTGCTAGATTAAATGTAAGATTTGATTCAGTTTCATAATATAAAGATTTACTACCTTTTGTTAAATTACAAAAATCTCTACCAGGGTCTAGTTTTGTTGATCTAATTATTTTGCAAATAAATTTTTCTTCTTTTTTATAAATTAAAAATATCCGATCATATTCACCTTTAAAAAAAACTTTATTGCTTGATACTGACTTCCAAATTCCTTCGATTGGATCAAGCTCTCTATCTGACAAATATTCATTGATAGCCTCTTCTTGAGTTAATGCATTAACAACATTACACCACAACAAACCCAGAACAATGGTCGATAGAAGTTTTTTCATAATCATTTTTCACCTATGCGTTTAAAAATTCTAATAATACAAAATATTGTTATCAAAGCCCAAACAACCGAGCTCGAACCACTCATTATTTTTATATATTGTCCATCTAATAGATAGCTATCTACTTGAACAAAGATTATTCCTATTAGGATTAAAAAGTAAATTAACAACTCTATTTTCTTAGACATTATCCAAGACTACCAAATCCTGAACCGTGAGTCTATTTGCTTTAAAAATAGCTATTTGATTTATCTCTTTTGTGTCGAGTTGGTGATCGAGTTTTTTAATTAAATTAATGAGTCTTTAAGCAATTTATTTTAAGTTAATTTTTAATTATTAGCATAAGTGCTGTAGTTTAATGTAGCTTAATGTGGAATAATGTGTCCCTCTAATCCCCCAAATAATCGCCAGCTTCCTGAATAATTTTCCAGAGTTTACTTGCGTTTTCTTTGTTCATTAACTCTCAAACCATGATTTATCTCTAATATTTCAAGTTTCATTTCTAGTATCCATTAAAATACTTTAATAAAATTTATTGTCCCAAAGACTCTTTTGCTTCATCTACAGTATAATTGGTTCCATGTTGTTCATTGTATGCTGCAACTGCATCTGCGAAACTCCCATAACCCAAACCTTGAGCTGTTGCTTCTAGATCTACTGAAACACCAGCTGATGTTGCAGCCCTAATAGTATCAGCTACATCCTGAAGACTACTATTAGCAGCGGCTGCTATTTGACCAGCATCAAAGGAAGTTATCGAGCCTGACTGAAGTGCATTGATAATATCAACATTATCTTGATAGGCTGAAGCATATTCTTCAACAGACCAGTTAGCACCATGCTGGGCGTTTGCTAGATCCGTTAAATCAGAATAATTATTAATATCTAATCCATAAGTATCACCAAAAGATTTAGCAAAATCATCAAGCGTAAAAGAAAATTCGAATGACTGAGTATTTAAATTTAAATCATTTCCAATTTTTGAAAAATTATCAGAATTTGTTTTAATTAAATTGTTAAACTCTTCTAAATCTATTAGTTCCTTAAAATTTTTCATAGCTAGTTGCGCTTTAATTGATTCAATTTCATCTTGAGACAAAGTTATCTCAATTCCAGCTTCATTAACGATTGATTTTGGAATAGGGTTTTTCCAAGCATTAGCCCAATCACTAAGTTTCCAATCTTTCATTTCGGAGGCTGAAGCAACCATAAGGTTTATGGTATTTAATTTTACATTTAGCTCATTCTTATACACATTTAAAAATCTACTTACTGGAATATTAGAATTTTCTAAATTTAATATTTGTAGCTGGATCTCATTTGATTTAACATCTTTATTAAGTTTCATCGACTTAGTTATTTTTCCTAATATTTCCAATTCTTCTTGTTGAAAGTCATCAAAATTAGCAGTTGATAAATCTTGTTCAAATTTCTTTGGTATTTTATCTTTTTTTATATTTTGAAGCACAAATTCTGAAATTTTGTATCCGCTTAATAACGCTTCAAGATTCTTATCTCTTAATTTTTCAATTTCTATGATAAATGAAGTTAAAAGCTCATAATCTTTATTTTTATTTTTTTTCAAATCTTTGAATAGAGTTTTTAAAATTTTATTGTATTTCTTATCAAATTTTTTTTTACTCAATCTCATATTTATTTTATCCTCAGTAAGAGATTTTAATTTAGAAATATTTTTCGAGATTTTATTATGTATTTTTATTAATTTTTTTTCTTCTTTAGAAATTTTTATAGTTGTAATTTCAGCCTGATTTAAGAGTTTGTATAATGTATAATATCTTTTAATAGCTGCTTCAGGAGTATCATTTAAAGTAATACCCAGAGCTTCTCTCATTGATTTTTTTGCTTTACTTAAGCCATAAAGTTTTCTTAAATCTTTTTTTGTTGAGGCTCCCACATTAGGATATTTTTCTTTAAATTTTTTTAATGATTTTTCACTATCCTTTAATTGTTGCATATAAAAATATTCAAAATAAGCCATTCCTAAGATGACTCTATCAGTATATTTTTCCATTAATCCTTTTTGAGTTATAAATATTTTAATAAATTTTTTGTTAGCAATAGTTTGTTTTTTATGAAAACTAGTAGCAGTTTTTGGAAACATTCCTTCTGGAGAGAAGTCAATTTTTTCAAAACTTCCAATATCATTTAGGTCATCTAAAAATACACCTAATTTAATTTCTTTTTCTGATCTTTCATTGCTATTGGCAATATTTAAATTTAAAAAAATTATAAGAATATAAATTATTATTTTTTTCATTATAAATTTATCTAAAAAATAAACTTTTTCTAATATCTATGATTTCTCTGATCTGTTTTTCTTTAATAGCATTCCAAGAAACAAATAATGTACATAATTGATACAATGCAAAAATCTCATTTTTTTCATTTTGGGATAAATCACTATCTGCCTCTACATAGTTTTCAAAATAAGAAATATTATTTCTTGCACAGTTTAAATAATATTTACAAGCATCTGTTACTGTAGCAGCTGACCACCAATTTGAGTCTCTGAAAAGGTTAGATATTTCTTGATAAAAAGAACTTGTTTCAGAAATAGCCAAATCCTTTTGAACATTTTCTGAAAATTGATCTAATTCAAATTGAATTAAAGATAATATCTTTTTTTCTCTATTTCTCTTCACAAGTAGTTCAATGACGTTTTTATATGACATTGATTGGATTTTATTCCAATTATCAAAAAAATCATTTGGTGCTTTGTTTAAATCTGCCATATTTAATTATTTACTTATGTTTTCTTTGTTCTTTTTTTATTTTAATATCTTTTAGATATTTTAAATGATGCCCCAATCAACCTATACTGTTCAATAAAGTTAGTATTAAATTTTTTATCCATTATTGAAATTAAATAATCTACAAAGTCGTAAGATTTAAACGAGTAAAACATAATCAATATCATTTTAATTATATCTTCTTTTTTTAAATTATTAATTTCATCTAAATTTTTTATCATTACACAATCAAGCTGAAACAAATGATTTATACCCATAAAGATATTATTGTTTAGCTTCATTGGTTTAAAAGGTTTTGTATTAACTTTATTAAACATATGGAGAGAGAAACCTAATTTTTCAATTTTTCCAATAACTTCCGTAAATGTTTTTTCTTTTTTATATAAAGGTATAGGAGAAGTTTCTATTTGAACTACTAAACTGTTTTTAATTTTTTCCTTACCATATTTTATTACTTCAGACTCATAACCCTGAACATCTATCTTTAAAAAATCAATTTTTTCCTTTAAGGAGTCTAATTTAATTGTTTTAACTTTTTCTTTTTTTATTATTTCTGAATTAGTATCAAACCAACTAAAATTTTTAAGATAATCCATATTAGGTTCTAAAAAAGAGGTCATTCCCACACCTTTACAAATATTTAAAATTTTTTCAGAACCATCTCCAATTGCAAAATTATAATAATTTTTTTTAGGATTATTTTTTTCAAGTTTATTAAACTCTTCAATGTTTGGTTCAAATCCTATAATTTTGCTATTTGAATTATTGTAAAGATCATCAATAAAATCTGTTTTGTCAATTGGTGAAGCTCCTATATCACATATGCAGATCGGATTATTATTTTTTATAAAATTTATCATTAAGAAAATTTTATAATCTAATTTATTTAGGTAACCAAGAATTATATAAAGGATTATCTTTATTGATTGGAAGTTTAATATTCTTATTTTGTCTAGAAGCGTAGTAAACAGCAGTTACAAATTCTAGAGATTTTCGTGCATCAAGTAGTGTAACTTCATCACTAGAATATCCATCTAGTTTATTTGCAATTTCTTCAAACATACCTGCATACCATGATTTTGGCTCTTTTACTTTTGATAGCACTTCATCAATTTGAGCTTGAGTTATAGGAGCTCTTGGTAAAAAGTCCCATTTATCATCAGCTGGACTATATGGTTTATCTGGTGATGCACCGGACTCAGCTGTTAACCCTTCAAAACAAAATCGAAGTCTACTTGTATCGTTTGCAGCACCCAATGTAATTGAACTTGTCACTAGAGTTCCATTTTCCATTTCAATAGAAAGGGCTGCACAATCCTCAACTTCAATATCATTTACTCTAGTTGTTAATTTTGCAAAAACATTTGAAACAGGCCCCAAGATCATACTAACTAAATCATGAATATGTATAGAGTGACTTAAAATTGCTCCACCTTGTTCACCTTCCCAAGTTCCTCTCCAAGGTTTTGAATAATAATCTTTATCTCTATTCCAATGAGTTTCTAAAGAAGCAACTAAAGGGTTTCCTGCTAAACCAGATTTGATTAATGCTTTTAATTTTGAAAATCCTAGACCATATCGATATTGAAATACTGGGAAAATAATCTTACCAGTTGCTTTACTGATCTTTTCTAATTCGTCTACTTCTTTAATACTTGAAACTAATGGTTTTTCACAAATCACATGCTTTCCAGCTTCCATAGTTTTTTTACAAGCAGAAAAATGTAAATGAGGTGGAAGACATATATCAATGATATCAATTTCTTTAACTTTTAATACATCGTCAAAATTTAGAGAAACTTTTGTCTCAGTATTTGATTGTAGTATTTTATCAATGGCTTCCCGAGTTAAACCACATAATGTGTGAACATTAAATCTCTCAGGTACCTTTTCAAAACCTTCAAAATGTTTTGCTCCTATATTGGTTCCAATTATTGCTACTTGATACTTTTTCATTTTTTTTCAGCTTGCTCTTGAGCTTTAATAGCAAGTTCCATTGAAAGATAAGTTAATTCTTGCGAGCAAGCAGTTTCAGTTCTATTGATCACATCATTAATTAAATTTCTAAAGTAGGGTAGTTTGACATCAGAGCAATCAATGTATTTCACTTCTTCATTATTTGCTAAAAATAAATGATTACCTTTTTCTGATTTTGCTAAATCTGTATATTTTCTTATTTCAATAAAACCTTTGTCTCCAAGTATTAGCAATCTTCCATCTCCCCAGGTTGGAAGGGCATCTGGAGTAAACCAATCCAAGCGAACATATCCGTGCCCACCATTACCAGTAAGGTTCACTTCACCAAAGTCTTGAAAACCAGGAATCTCTTTCTTTGTCGTATTTTCTACTAATGCGTGGTTGATTTTTGCCTGATTTGAATTTGTAAAAACTAAAAATTGATGAATTTGGTGTGAACCAATATCAGTAATGATTCCTCCATAACTTTGACGATTATAAAACCAATCAGGTCTTTCATAGTTTCCTTGCCTATGTGGACCTGTACCAATAGTTTGTTTTACTTTTCCTATTTTGCCTTCATTTACTAATTCTTCAGCTTTAGCAACTGCAGCAACATGAAATCTTTCAGAAAAATTTACAGACCAGATTTTTCCGGTTTCTTTAACAGTATTTTGCAAATTATTTAATTGATCTAAGGTAGTACAGCCTGGTTTATCTACCATAACATCTTTACCAGCTTTTAAAGCATCTATTGAATGACCAGCTCTTTCTACTGGGACCGAAGATATTAAAATCAAATCTATAGATGGGTTATTTAATATTTCTTCTTTATTTTTCTTTCTTTTAATATTTGGATATTTTGTATTAAATTCTTTAAGAGTTAAAGGATTACCCTCTGTCCAAAAAGAATTACAACTACAACCTTCTTTAATCATTTCATCTAGCATATCGAAAATATGCCCGTGATCTATTCCAATGATACCCAACTCTAGATTTTTTTTCATATTTTTTTTTATTACTTAGTTATCAATTTTTCCTTTAATTTTTTTTTTAAATTTTCAAAAATTTCTAATTCAATATCATCCCATTTATTAAAATTTTTTTGATGAAACAATTTAAGAGATTTATAAGGATTAATTTTATTAAATTCTCCCCATCTCCAATCTGGATACAAATTTAAAATACCCCATGTGTCTATATTAAGTGTTGAAGACAAATGTAAAAAAGATGTATCAGTTGATATTACTAAATCTAAATTTGGTATTATTGATTTCATCTCATTTAGACTGTATTTTCCAAAATCATTTATTTTTATTAATTTAAAATCGTTTAAATCTCTATCCCAAATTTCGTTTTGCAAACAAAAATAATTTATATCTAAAGAAAATATTTTTTTTAAAGACTTAAGAGGGATAGATCTATAGGGTTCATTTGGGCCATTAAATGATCCAGACCAAGCTATACCTACATTTAATTTACTTTTATTAAACTTTATTACATTCGAGTTTATTTTGTTTTCATTTTTTTTACTTATTAATTTATTCGAATCAATTTTATTTTTATAAAAAAATTTTATTAGTGAACCTAAAGGTATTTTAAAATCAAATTGATTATTATCTAAAGTATTAATATTTTTAATTTCTAGATTTGGAATATCAGACCTAAAAATTTTCTGTATGTTTTCATTTACAACAAAAGTAACTTTTTTTGAAATTTCCAATAATGGAATAATATATTTTGAAAATTGTATTGCATCTCCAAGTCCTTGTTCATTAAAAACAACAATATGTTTTTCTTCTAAATTTTGACCACTCCATAAATTAATATTTTGAAAAAGATGATTGGATTTAAAAGCACCTAGATCATAATATTTCCAACCATTTATGAAATCACCTTCATAGAGCAACCTCATTCCTAAAAAATTAAGACCGCTAGTATTATTTAAAAAACTTTCTTTTGAAGAATTAAATAATGATTGTCCCTCAATGTTTTTACCAATTGTGAAATAAATTTTAATTAGTCTAATTAGAAATCTTAGGTTTTTTTTGTTATCTTCCAATATTTGGATCGCTTTAGAAATTTTTCCAATTAAAATGAAATATTCAGCTTTATTGTATATGAATTCTATATAATTTTGGTCTAAATTTTTTGCTTTTTCAAAATACAATTCTGAATTTCTTTTATCTCTCAATCCAATGTAGTTTGAAAAAATATTGTTAATTATAATTTTGTTGTTTTCATTATTTTTTAAAGCCCTAAAATAATATCTATTTGAATTTTTGTATTTTTGTATCTTTGCATATGAGCTACCAATATTATTAAAAACCATGTGTTTATAATTTTGATCAAGTTCAATACATATTTTGTAAAACTTAATAGACTTTTTGTAATTTTGAATTTCTCCATAACCGTAACCAAGCTGAAAGTTAAATAGTGGATTTGATCTTTCTATTTCAACCAATTTTTCGGCAAAAAATATAAATTTTCTAAAATTTTTCTTTCTGTTATAGATGAGTATCAAATTTTTTATCGCGTCCTTAAAAGTATTATTAATTTTATAGGAATTTAAAAAATTAATTTCTGCTCTTTTTAAATCATTTTTTGAAAAAAAAATTACTCCCTTTAAATTATAAATAATATATTTATTTTGATTGTTTTCATATATTTCGCAAAGTTTTAATGCATGATCGAGTTTGTTAATTTTAATATTTTCTACAATTTCATTTAAATTCGACACAATTAATAAAAACCTTTCTTTACCGAACCCTTGTAAAAAATTTCTTGAAGATAATCGTTTTCTTGTTTTTTTATTTTAAGATCATTTGTATTCATTAATCCGTTTGGCCTTCCTATTTTTTTATGAAAATTATATTTATCCTCTCCTCTTGCAATTTGAACACTATTTTTACCTAAGGTTTGTTTTACGTTTGTGCCTATATAACTTTGAATAACAAATCCTATCCTTCTGTCATTACTTTTATTAAAGCCTGACCCATGCACTACTCTTGGATGATGCAAAGACATTTGACCAGCTTTTAGTTCTATAGATTTAACTTTGTCTTCAGGCACATTCTCTACTGTTTGTCCCCTGGTAAGTAAATTTCCCTCATTAAATTTTTCATTGTGTTCTTTAATATTTATATGTGATTTAGGCCACATTTTCATACATCCGTTGTTTTCATTTGAGTCTGTTAATGCAACCCATGCTGTGACCCAATTATGAGGTTCTAATCCTATGTATTTTGCATCTTGGTGATAACTTACAAAACCTTGTTCGTTAGGATTTTTAATAAATAAAGTAGTGCTACAAACTAAGATATTTGTTCCAATAATACTTTCTACAGCATCTAAAATTTTTGAATTATGAACAATCGAATCAAGTTTTGGTGAAATTAAATGAATATTATATCTTCCCGACTTATCTATTTCATTTGGTAATTTTTTTTCAATTAATTCAATTTCCTCTCTTGCCTCTAATGCTTCATTACTAGACAAAACTTCAATAGGAGATATGTAACCTTGATCTTCATACTGTTTAAGTTGATTTGATGATAGATAAGTCATATTATTTTGAAAAGATTATATGAGCTCAACTATTTCTTCAATAATTTATGGCCGAAGTATTTAAATTAGGAATTGCTGCTAACAACAATCAACCAATCAAGGAAGTAAATTCAATTGAGGTTTTAGCTAACAAAGGAATAGTAGGCGATCGACATTTTCATGATTTTAATGATCCTTACAATCAACTATCTTTAATAGAGGCTGAAAATATTGATGAATATAATATTAAATTTGGACTAGATATACCTTACGCAGATTTTAGACGAAATGTTGTTACAAAAGGCATTCAATTAAATAATTTAATTGGAAAAAAATTAAAGGTAGGAAATGTTGAATTAGAGGGAATAGAATTATGTCGTCCGTGTCGACATTTGACTGAAATGCTTGATCAAAAAAATATTCTTAAAGAATTTATGAGAAAAGGAGGCCTTAGATGCCAGATTCTTTCTTCATCTAAAATAAATATAGGTGATAAAATACAGGTAATTAACAATTAAGGCTTTGCAGTTTCATTAATTATATTTTCATCAAGTGTTGCAGGAGCATCTGGATCAAGCTCTAATCCTGCAGGTGTAATTGTTGCTGGAACTGGTGTAAAAGTTGAGTCTGGGTTTTCAACAGTATCTCTAACTTTCATTCTATATAAACCAAATCCACCAATTATCGCATGCGCAATAATTAAAAAAATAAATAAACCATTTAATCCAAACCATTCCATAAACACAGAACATAAAATAGGACCACTAATTGCCCCTACACCAAAGATAAACTGCAAACCACCTCCAGCTGCAACGAATTTTGATTTTGGAACAAAGTCATTTGTGTGAGCTAGGTTAAGTGAAAACAAAGGAAGACATAAACTTGAATACAATCCTACAGCAATAAAAAATATAATTTTTCTAAAAGCAAATTCATCCATGTAATAAATATTTTGAATAGGATCATTTGAAGTTAGAATTGAAATAAACGCTAAAAAACAACTTCCAAAAGTTGTAATAACAATTACTTTTCTTCTATCAAATGTATCTGAAAAATAACCTATTGGTCCTTGGCCAATAACTCCTGCAATTGTTGCAATAAATAAAAGTATTGATGTTTCAACCAAAGAAAATTTTGCTAGTGTTGCGTAAACAGATATTAAAGAAAAGAATGCTGCGTGAATGATACCAGTAAAGAATGAGCTCAATGAACCAAGTGGTGAAATCTTATACAATTCTTTGATACTTATTGTTTCTATCTTTTTAAATTTAGGGGCAGGTCTTTTAGTCAATAAAATAGGTACAAGCGCAAGAGAAAGTAAAATGGAAACTAAAATAAATGGTTCGTAGTCTTCTGGTTTGCTAACATTAAGTAGCAACATACCTATAGCTAATCCAAAATAGATTACCATCATATAAGCAGACAATAGTTGTCCTCTATTTTTATTAGTCGCTCTATCATTTAACCAGCTTTCAGTAACCACATAACAACTAACTAAACTTATGCCTGTTATAAACCTACTAATTGTCCACATGAATGGATTTATATAAACAACAGCAATTAAAGCACTTAAAGATGCAAGTGAAGCGAATGCAGCAAAAACTCTTATGTGACCAACTTTTGAAACAAAATTAGGTGTTGTTCTTGAGCCTACAAAATACCCAACATAATAACCGGACATAAAGATACCAGTTGTAAAAACACTAAAATCTTCAAGTACTGATCGAATACCCATAACTTGCATTTGCAAACCATGAGCAATCATCATTACTCCTATCCCTATAAATAGAGCCCAAGACTTTTTTACTTCTTTTTGCATATTTATTTTTTTAAGTTTAATAATTTCTGGCTACGTAGTTTTGGTTTGTGTTTTTTTTATGGCCAGTAAAGAATGAATTGCTATCGTAATAATGATAACGATACCTCCATAGATAGTCTCGTTAGAAGGCTGTTCTTTAATAACCATCCAAACCCATATCGGTCCAAGGATAGTTTCTAGAAGGAAAAATAGATTAACTTCAGCTGCAGTTATAAATCTTGGTGCTATGGTGACCAATACAAATGGTATGGCTACACACATCACACACATTAAAGGTATATAAAAAAGATCATTTCCCACTAATGCAAAGTCTTTAACAAAGAAAAAGGCAAATATTCCAACACAAGATTTCCCAATTACTGCAGCAGGTACTAAATCGGTAGATTTTGCATATCTTGCGATGTTTGCGTTGCAAGCCAATCCAAAAGAAGTTATTAAACCAAACAAATCTCCATAAAAATTACCAAGACTTAAAGAGTCGTAAAAAATATAAACACAAGCAATAAAGGTAATTATTATAGCGAGCCAAGTCTTATTATCTGGTTTTTCTTTTAAGAAAATAGCTCCCAAGATTGCTGAAAGCATTGGCGCAAGAGCTACCATTAATAAAGTATTTGCTACATTAGTGTTTTGAATTGAGATAATAAAAGTAATATTGCAAATAGAAAAACTAATTACATAAAAAATACCTGGATAACCAATTTTAAATAAAGCTTTTAAGAAATTATTTTTATAAAATAAAAGAAGACCGATTAGAACTACCACAAATGGTATTGCTCCTCTATAAAAAAGCATCCCCCAAGTATCAATATTTGATAATCTAATTAGTAAAGAGTCTGGAGTTATAAACATAACTCCTATAAAAGCCATCAATGAACCTTTTTGCTGATTAGTTAAATTGTTCACGCTTTAAGCTCTTTCCAAAAAGTTTTAGCTAAATTTTTTCCAGATAGATCATAAAGTGTTTTAAGTCCAGTTGGAGATGTAACATTTATGTCTCCATTGAGTTTTTGATCTATAAAATCAATTCCTGCAAAAAAAATATTTTCTTTTTTTAAATCTTTTGCAATTAGTTTTGAAATTTTAATTTCTTTACTTGTTAATTCTATATTGGTTGGTTTGGCTCCTTTGCTCATATTACTTAAAATTGAACCTTTCTTTGGAACCCTTGAAATTGCACCACATACTTTCCCATTAATAATAAAAACCCTTTTATCTCCCTTACTAATTCTAGGAAGAAATTTTTGGCACATGACATGATCATGTTTTTTTATAAATTTATTAACCAATTTTGAATTAAATTTAGTTAGTAAATGAATATCATTTCCACTGAAACTATGGATGGGTTTTAAGATGACTTTTTTATTTTTTTTGAAAAATTTTTTTATTTCATCCATATTTTGACTAAAAATAGTAGCTGGCATATATTTTTGATATTTGGATGAGTACAATTTTTCAGAAATATTCCTTATTGAAGTAGGGTTGTTAATTATTTTAACTTTAGTCTTAATTGTATCCAAAATGTATGTTGTTGAAATATATTCTAGATTAAAAGGTGGATCTTGGCGAATAAGAATAAATTTACATTTACTTAATTCTAAATTTTGTTTTTTTGTAATTTTATAGAATTTTTTATTGCTATAGTTAAATTTAATAAAAAAACCTTTGGCTGTAATTTTTGAATTAACAACTGACAAGTCTTTTGGATCGTAATAGAAAATTTTATATTTTTTGTTCTGAATTTCGTTTGCTAAAAATACGCTTGTATCCGTTAAAGGATTTAGTTTAGAAGGATGATTTCCTTGAATAGCAACAATTTTATTTATCATATAATTCGTCTAAATTTTCGTTTTTTGAAAATTTACTAATCATATGATCTGCGTTTGTTGTCTTATTATCTATTACTTTTTGTAGATGGTTAAGGAATATAGTTTCATTATTACCTTTTTTACTTAAAACATCTCTATTCTCTAACCCTTTTCTTGAAAGATCTAAAAGTGTAGATGACCAATAAAGAAGATCTTTACCCATTAATTGTGTATTAAATCCCTTTTGTGGTGCCTCTATATAAGCATTAATTATTTTATCGATGTCCCATGTTGAAATTAGTTCATGAACTTCATCTAAATTTCCATAAAGCATACCTATATTGAAAGCTGGTCCTGCACATAAACAATCCCAACCACAGGTATCCATTGATCTCAATTCAATATATTTTTTAATTCTGTTTTCAGTAAATATTGTACTTAAGTGAGTTGTTAAGTCTGTTTCAGTTGGAGGTCTATTTCCAATTTCATGGATTTTTCCTTCCATAAAATCTTTAAAAATATATTTCCTACCTGAAATATACTGATCTTTATTTTGTATAAATAATATAGGAAAATTTATTACAAAATCCGCATATTTTTCAAAATTAATATTTTCGAAAAATAATTTAGGTAATCCACCTCTAGAAGTACTTTGCCATACTTTAGATCTATAAGATAAATAGTTACTATTTTTTTTTTCCACAATTGAGGAATTGGCAAACAAAGCAATTGCAATAGGTACAATTGAGTTTGCTACTCTAAATTTTTTAATAAAATCTTCTTCTGAGCTATAATCTATATTTAACTGTGTACCGCATGTTCGATACATCATATCCAAACTAAGTTCACCACCTAGAGGCATATCCTTAGTCATCAATTCATATCTTTGTTTAGGATTATTTGGGATTTCACTTAATTTAGATATAGGGTCGAATCCTGCACTAACAATTTTTATATCTAATTTTTTTGTAACTTGTTTTAATTCAAACAAATAGTCTTGTGACTCAGCGCAAGCTTCGTGCATATGATTTAATTTATCTCCTGATAATTCTATCTGATTACCTGGTTCAAGAGTTATATTTTTTCCTCCTTTATTAAGAGCAATCATATTTTTTTTTTCAAAAACTGGATTCCAGCCAAATTCAAGCAGGGCTGTAAACATTTCTTTTATTTTTGAATAATTAATCCTTTTATTATCTGAATTATTAAATAAAAACTTTTCATGCTCGATCCCAATTTTAAAATTTTTGGGTTCTTTAATACCTGATTTAAAATAATTAATAATTTTTTCTTTTGAATCAATCATGCGCTGTAAATAGTGATTTATATCTAAATTTAAAGATAATAATAAGGCTCTTTTGCGAATATTTTTTTAACTAATGGCTTAAAATCATCCAAAGTCATACTTTTATAATCAGGATCAAAAGAACATTGATCATATTTTTCACAAAAATCTATCGTATCTTGATAATACTTGTGGTCTTTAAATTTATCTCTTGCATTTCTATCACCCCCTAAATGATGAGCGCTGTAGTAAGTTTGAAAAAGACCATGGTGTAAAACAATCCAATAAGTTCTTTCTGAAACATAAGGTCTTAATATAGATGCAGCATATTGAGAATGATTCATTGGTGCTAAATCATCTCCAATATCATGTAATAAAGTTGCAACAACCATTTCATCACTTTCTTTATTTTTAAAAGCTCTTGTTGCAGCTTGTAATGAATGCTCTAGTCTAGTGATTTTGTAACCTTCTAAAGTTGTAGTTTGTTTAGATAAATAATTTAAAACTCTCTCAGCTGTTTGTCTTTCAAAGTTTTTCTCAAATCTTTCAAGAAGCTCATAATCTTCCTTAGTTCCATTTTTCATTTCAGTAAAATTTACTGTTTTCATAACTTAATTGTTTGATCCACTGCTTAATAAAGATAATTGAGTTATTTTATTATCTCCTAATTCATCTACTAATTTAACAGGGTATTCACCTGTGAAATAATGATCTGTTAATTGTGGATATGTTTCATTTCTTTTTTCAAAACCAATAGCTTTATACAATCCCTCTATTGATAAAAATCTTAAAGATTTAGCTCCAATATATTCACAAATTTCATCATTTGTTTTATTTGCTGCTAATAATTCTTTTTTTGTAGGTGTGTCTACACCATAGAAATCTGGGTATCTTATTTCAGGGCACGCAATTTTAACATGAACTTCTTTTGCACCAGCATCGTAAAGCATTTTAACAATTTTATAAGATGTTGTTCCCCGAACAAGAGAGTCATCAATTAGAATAATTTTTTTATTTTTTATTGTTGTTTGATTAGCATTTAATTTTAATTTAACACCCAAGCTTCTAATTTTTTGGCTTGGTTCAATGAAAGTCCTTCCAACATAATGATTTCTAATTAATCCATATTCAAAGTTCATTTTTAATTCTTGAGCAAAACCCATAGCAGCAGCATTTCCAGAGTCTGGAACAGGAACCACTATATCAGCATCAGTATCATTTTCTTTTGCAAGTTCTTTACCTATGTTTTTTCTATGCTCATATGCCGTTTTTCCTCCTATTAGACTGTCTGGTCTTGAAAAATAAATATATTCAAATACACAAGGTCTAACTTTTTTAGCAGGGAAGGGCTTAATACTTTTCAGCTCATTATTTTCAATTAAAACTATCTCACCATTTTCAACTTCTCTAACAAATTTAGCACCAATAATGTCAAATGCACAAGTTTCAGATGCCAAGACATAACTATTGCCAAGCTTACCAATTACTAGTGGTCTAATTCCATAAGGATCCCTGACACCAATTAAAGAGTTTTGCGTTAACATCACTAATGCATAGCCACCTTGAATTTGAAAAATTGCATCAATTACTTTGTCAATTGTTTTTGGTCTTTTTGATTTAGCAATTAATTGAACAATCGTTTCAGTGTCTGAGGTAGTATAAAATATAGCTCCATCTTCAACTAGTTTATTTCTTAAAGCTATTGAATTGGTAAGATTTCCATTGTGTGCAACTCCAATTCCGCCTGCATTGGTGTCAGCGAAAAAAGGTTGTATGTTTCTTAATATATTATTTCCAGTCGTACTGTATCTATTATGGCCAATAGCATAATTTCCCTTAAGATTGTTAAGCACTTTTTCTTTGTTGAAATTATCACCAACCAAACCAAATCTTTTTTCAGAATAATATTTTTCCCCATCAAAAGTAACTATTCCACAACCTTCTTGACCTCTGTGTTGTAAAGCGTGAAGTCCAAGTGCTGTTAGAGCTGAAGCATCTTTTGCATTGCTAATACCAAAAACTCCACATTCTTCCTTAAGTCTTGGATTATAGTTCTTTAATTTTTTCTCTAGAATCTTGATATGTTTTTTCATTAGGAAATTCTTTTATCAGATAACTACTACCTTTTTCTAAATATGGAAAGACGTATGATTTGTCAAAATTTATTGGCCATTTATCATAATTATAAACGATATGAACACCTGAAAAGATACATACAGAAATAATGTAAGCTCTTATAAAACCAAAAAAGAATCCAAATGTTGTATCTAAGCCGCCGATACCTGTATATCGGACTGCTTTACTGATTCCTTTATTAACTAATAAAACTAAAAAGATAACAACTACAAATATTATTATTCCCAAACCAACATCGAGCACATATTCATTATCAATTATATCTTTTATGTATGGTTTAATTTTTGGAAATAGAATTAATGTAATTATGTATGCAAACAACCATTTAGCCATTGAAAGAATACTTAAAATGAAGCCTTTTTTGTAACAATTTATCAAAGAAAGGATTGTTAAAATTAAATAAATTAAATCAATTATTGATATTGCTTTATAAAAATCTTGTATGATTTCTAACATTAAGATGATTTGCCAAAAGGTTTAATAATTAAAATTAATGCAGGAAGTAGTGTTAACACCGATATCATAGCTAATAACATAGCTAGTCCAGTAAACACACCAAAATAAATTGTTGGGATAAACTTCGATAATACCAAAATTGAAAACCCGAAAACAATCGTAATCGAAGTATTTAATATAGCAACGCCAACAGTTGAATGACACGTTTTTAATGTTTTGTTGTAATCCTTTATTTTATTAAACTCTTCTTTAAATCTATAAATATAGTGAATGCTATTATCTACGGCAATTCCTATTGTAATTGCTGCTATCGTTATCGTCATCATATCTAAAGGTATTCCTAACAACCCAATTATTCCTAATATAAAAAAAGCTGCAATAAAATTTGGAACAACGCCAATTAATGAAAGCTTAATATTTCTAAATAAGATTATGAACATTGAAAAAATTCCTACCATAACCAACCCTAATGTTAAAATTTGAGATTTAAATAAGCTTTGTAATAAATTGTTAAATAATATTAATACACCTGCTAGTTTATAATCTTTTTCTTCTAAACCAAATTTATCTTTTAGATCAAAATTGATTTTGTTAATTAAATCATTTCTTCTTAAATCTTCTTGAGAGTCTATAATTCTTAAACTAATTCTAGCTTCATTATCTTTAATTGAAAGATAGGGATCAATGATTTCAGTTTTAATACTCTCAGGAATTTTAGAGTAAAGCACTCCCATTTCCAAAGTACCTAAAGGCTTGTTGTTATTTAATTGAGTAGCTACTTCTATAATTGATGAAAAAGATAGAACTTTTCCAATTTCAGGTAAGCTATCTAAGTAATTATGAACAGATGTAATTAGATCAATTTTATCTTTGGTAAACCAGTATTTTTCATCATTAGTATCTTCTTCATCACCCCAATCGTCAAATTCATCGTCTTCCCCAGATTTTTTTACCTTTTCTTTCTTTGGAAACTTTATAATAACTTCTAAAGGAGTGGTTCCACCTAGCTCCTCATCTATAAGCTTCATACCTTTATAAATTTCAGTATTCTTATCAAAGTAATTTATAAAGCTATTTTCAACTTCAAGCTTACTTATTCCAACAATACTAAAAATTATCACTATTCCAGTTACTAAGAAGATAGAGTTTTTACTATTTAGAGAAATTAGACACAGTAAATTTGTAATTTTTGATTTCTGTTCTTTTTTAACTGAAATATTATTTGTAGGTGCAAAGTTTAAAAGGGTAGGTAGCAGAGTAAATGTAATAATAAATGATGTAATTAATCCAAAAGTCATCATCCAACCAAAATCAATAATAGGTTTTATTTCGCTAAAAATTAAAGATAAGAATGCGAAAATTGTTGTTAGAACAGTATAAAGAATTGGCCAAAACATTTTTGAAGTTGTTAAGGAAATAATTTCAAAATTATTTTTTGATGGAAAATCTTTTTTAAGTTGAAGAAACCTTGTGCTCATATGAATATTCATTGCCATTGTTAAAATCAACATGAGTGCAATGAAATTTGATGAGATAACTGTTACTTTCCATCCTAGCAGTCCAAGTAACCCCATCATAATTATCACAGAAAAAAGGCAACTACTTATAGGAACTACAATCCAAAGAAGGTTTCTAAAAACAAACCATAAAGTAGCAATTATAAATAATAGAACTCCCAAACCAAACACAATTATATCGCTTTTAATAAAAGTCATCATATCATCAGCAATCATTGGTATTCCTCCAAGATAAATCTTGCCAATATCGCCATAACTTTGAATAACTTGCCTAATTTCTAAAATATTCTGATGGTTTTCTTTTTTGATTTGATCTTTAATTAGTTCAATTTCTTCTTTTGATTTATTTTCTATATCTTCTAATTTATCAGACTTTTTAACATTAACAATAATACCACTAGTTTTACCATCCTCACTAATTACATAATTTCTAAAAACAGGACTATTTAAAATTTCTTTAAAACCTCGATTTCTATCAACATCTTCATCTTTTAATGTTTTGAAGCTTTCCAGTCTTTCTTGAAGCGGTAAATCAGAATTATTTAAAAGCGGAATGTCTAATAATGTAATTACACTATGGACCCAGTTAAGACTTTGAATTTTATATTTTAAACTTAGTAAATTATTAATTGATGAGTCGGTTACCATTCCTTCATTTGGTGTGTATGTAAGAATTAAGAATTCTTTAGATCCATATCTTTCAGACACTTTTTTTAGATATGCTAAATCTGGATCACCTTCTATTAATAGAGTTTCTGATGAAGCATCTAGTCTAAAATTTTTTGAATAGTAACCAAAACTTAAAATAGCAATAATTAACAATATAAATATTGCTTTGGGGTTTTTAAGGATAACGTTTTGATAAAAATGAGCCATCATTCAAGCTCTTTATATTGGAATTTAACTTGATTGAGTATCCTTAAATTTTGTAAATCTTTCCTCAAATTCAAGCGTTACATTGCCAATAGGACCATGTCTTTGTTTTCCAATTATTATTTGAGCTAAATGTGCAACTTCATTCATTTTTGCCTGCCACTCAGCATGCTCAACTGTTGCCTCTCTAGGTTCTTTTCTTGAAAGATAATACCCTTCTCTATAAACAAACATTACGACATCAGCATCTTGTTCAATAGAACCAGATTCTCGTAAGTCCGCTAACTGAGGTTTATGATCATCTCTTTGTTCTACTTGCCTAGAGAGTTGAGAAAGAGCTACAACAGGCACAGAAAGCTCTTTAGCAATAGCTTTAAGACCTTGAGTTATTTGAGAAATTTCTTGTACTCTTCCATCTCTATTGTTAAGCGAACCACGCATTAATTGAATATAATCCACCAAAATCATATCAAGACCATAAAGTCTTTTTATTCTTCTTGATCTATTGCTTAATGCAGCAACACTTATAGCCGGTGTTTCATCTATGTAAAGTGGTAGGTCAGCAATATCTTTTGATGTTTCTATAAATTTATCAAATTGATCATCAGTTATTCTTCCTCTTCTAATGAAGTCTGAACTTATTCTAGCTTGCTCAGAAATTATTCTTGTGGATAACTGTTCAGAGGACATTTCAAGTGAAAAGAATGCTATAGATGATTTTTTTCCACTGTCTTGTATTTTTTTAGCAGCATTGTAAGCAATATTAGTTGCAAGCGAGGTCTTACCCATTGATGGACGACCTGCAATAATAATTAAATCTGACTGATGTAATCCACCTAGTTTATTATCTAAATCTGTTAAACCTGTAGGAACTCCAACTATCCCTTCTTCATTTTTAAATGCAGCTTGTGCCATTTCTATTGTTTGTTTCATGGCATCATCAAATTTTACCAAAGAAGTGTTAGAAGAACCTTTTTCAGCTAAATCAAATAAAAGTTTTTCAGTATTTTCAATGATTGATTGACCATCATTTTCTAAATCTGTTATTTTTGCATCATCAGCAGCTTGTTCAGAAATTTTTATAAGTTCGCGCCTTACAAACATATCGTAAATAATTTTGGCGTACTCAATTGTCTGTCTTACAGATGTAGAAAATTTAGTAATTTTAACTAAATATTCTGAAACGTTAATATCATCTTTGTCATCTTTAAAATAATTCTTTAAAGTTATTGGATTTGCGAGCATACCTTTAAAAATCATACTTCTAATTGCATTAAAAATTTTTTGATGCATTGGGTCAAAAAATTTATCACCAAAAGTAGCTTGAATTTCAGGATCTAAAATAAGACTTATTTCATCATAGATTTCATTATTTACCAAGAGAGAGCCAATGACAGCCTGTTCTGCTTCAATATTGTTTGGTAATTCTTTGATCTGATCTTTTACAATACTTAAGTTGTTTTCCATTAGAATTAATTTATATGAAAATCGATCAAATCAAATTGTAAATTGATACTGGGGAAAAGAGTGTATAATTATTGAATTGTATCAGCTGATGAAACATTAATAGTAATTTCAGCATCAACTTCTGAGTGTAAAGAAATTTTAACTTTAAACTTACCCAAAGCTTTTATTTCTTCGACTGGTTGTATCATCGAAGGCTTAACATCAATTTTATTTTCTTCTTTAATAAGTTTTGAAATTTCAGTTGGTTTAACAGAACCGTACAATTCATTATTTTCAGTACTTAACTTTTTGACAAAATACTCTTTGCTATTGATTTTTTCAGCAATTTGAGCAGCTTCTTTTTTCTTTTCGTTATCTTTTTTAGATAACTCTGCTTTAATTTTTTCAACTTCTTTTATATTTTCTTTTGATGCATAAAGAGCTTTTTTATTAGCTATTAAAAAGTTTCTTGCAAAGCCCCTCTTAACATCTATTACTTCACCAATAGAACCAATTCTTTTCACATTTTCTAATAAAATTACCTTCATATTATATAAGTGCTAAGTTTCTAGCTCTTTTAATTGAAAGAGATAGCTCTCTTTGTTTTTTTTGAGATACATTTGTAATTCTTGAAGGTAAAATTTTACCATTTTCAGAAACATATTTTTTTAAAAGTTTAATATTTTTATAGTTTACTTCTGGAGCACCTTTTACGGATAATGGACAAGTTTTTTTAAATTTATATTTATTTGGTTGAAAAATACTTAATTTTGCAAAATTACTTTGTTTACCTTTTTTATTTCCACTTTGTCTTTTTGGCATTAGTTTTTAGCACTTTCTTTTTTTTCATTATTTTCTTTTTTTCCAAAATAGTTTGTTTCTAAATCAAATTTTTTTACTCGCACTGTTAAATATCTCAGTAATTTTTTATCTATAGCTTCATTTTTCTCTAATTCGTAAATTACATTTCCTTTACCTTTTATTTTGAAGTGTATGTAACTTCCTTTTTTATTCTTTTTAATAAGATAAGATAAGTTTAGCAGTCCCCAGTTTTCAGTTTTAATAACTTCACCATCATTTTTTTCAACAATTTTAGAATATTTTTCTGTTAGTTGCTTTAATTCACTGGGTGAAGTATCTTGCCTGGCTATAATGGTATGTTCGTATAAATTCATTTAAGTTCTTTATTAAAAAATGAGGATATACTATTATAAAAGTTCAATTACAATAGTTAAAAAGGCAAAATAATTAGTTTTTTTTATATGTTTTCAGTAATTTTTCCAGGGCAAGGATCTCAAATAGTAGGTATGGGGAAAGAGCTATACGATAAATTTGTAATTGTTAAAAACTTATTCAAACAAGCAGATGAAACATTAAATTTTTCTATTTCTAAGCTTATTTTAGAGGGTCCAAAAGAGGAATTGGATTTAACAGCTAATACACAACCTGCAGTATTTTTAATTAGTTATTCAATATTTAATGTTGTGAAAAATGAATTTAACCTAGATTTAAATAAAGCAAAATATTTTGCTGGACACTCTTTAGGTGAATATTCTGCTTTATCATGTGCGGGATATTTAGATTTTTCGGAAACTTTAAAAATACTAAGAGTAAGAGGAGATGCTATGCAAAATTCTGTTCCCAAAGGGCAGGGAGGGATGGTTGCAGTATTAGGCTCAAAAGTTGAAATAGTAGAAAAAATTTTGATAGAGAATAAGGAAAATTTAAAAGTACAAATTGCAAATGATAATTCTGAAGGTCAAATTGTTTTAAGTGGAACAATACAGGATTTAGAAAAATTAATTGAAATTTTGAAAGATAATTCTATAAAAATCATTAAGCTTCCTGTAAGCGCACCCTTCCACTGTGATTTGATGAGAAATGCTACAAAAATTATGTCAGAGGAATTAAATAAGCTAATTTTTAAAAATGGACAAAATAAATTGATTTCAAATGTAACCGCTAATGAAATAAAAGATCCTGATGAGTTAAAAAATCTATTAATTAAGCAAATAGAGAACAGAGTTAGATGGAGAGAAAGTGTAATTAATATGATAAAAAACGATGTGGACCATTTTATAGAAATTGGACCTGGGAAAGTTTTGTCAGGTTTGGTAAAAAGAATTAATAGAAATGTAAAAATTAATACAATTAATAGTCAAAGTGATATTGAAGATCTAAAAATATGACAGATTTAAAAGATAAGAATATTATTGTTACAGGAGCTTCGGGCGGAATTGGAAATTCAATAATTAAAAAATTAAATGAAGCAGGGGCAAATATTTTAGCTTCAGGCACAAGAATAGAAAAACTTGAGGAGCTAAAAGACAAATATGGAAATATTAAAACATTAAAGTTTGATATCTCTCAAAGTGATAAAATTGAGGAATTTGTTGAAAATGCAACTAAAGAACTTGGTGGCAGTTTAGATTGCATGATTAACAATGCAGGTATCACTCAAGACAATTTAGCAATAAGGATGAGTTTAGAGGAATGGCAAAAAGTGATAAATATTAATTTGACCTCAACTTTTTTAATGAGCAAGTCAGCTATTAAAAAAATGCTTAAAAATAAATCTGGAAAGATTGTTAATATTACATCAGTTGTTGGTCATACAGGGAATTTGGGGCAAGCTAATTATACTGCTTCTAAAGCGGGCATAATTGCAATGTCAAAGAGTTTAGCAATAGAATATGCAAAGAAAAATATAAATATAAATTGTATTTCGCCTGGGTTCATCAAAACTGCTATGACCGATAAATTAGATGATAAATTTAAAGAAGCCATAATATCAAAAATTCCATCAGCGTGTCTAGGAGAGCCAGATGATATTGCAAATGCAGTACTTTTTTTATGTTCAAGTCAATCAAGTTATATAAATGGCGAAACATTGCATGTTAATGGAGGCATGTATATGGCTTGACAAACTAGGTTTTTAAACTATTAAGAATTTATAACAAAAAGGATCAATATGTCAGAAGACGTTTCAAGCAAAGTTAAAAAAATTGTAGCTGATCACTTGGGTATCGATGAAACTAAAGTCACAGAAGATTCCAGCTTTATAGATGATTTAGGAGCTGATAGTTTAGATACTGTTGAATTAGTGATGGCTTTTGAAGAAGAATTTGGATCTGAAATTTCAGACAGTGAAGCTGAGAAAATTTTAACTGTAGGTGATGCAGTTAAATTTATCGAAGGAAAAGCAAACTAGAAATTTTAATGCCATCAGAAAAAGATGGGATAATGATTATTTTATCCTCTCCCTCTGGAGCTGGTAAAACCACTCTTGTTAAAAAATTATCTGAAAAAGATAATTATGAAATTTCTATTTCACATACAACAAGACAACCAAGACCTAACGAGAATCAAAATGAAGATTATTTTTTCGTAGATGAACTAGAGTTTAAAAGGTTAATTAAAAATGAAGAGTTCTTAGAATACGCAAAAGTTTTCAATAATTTTTATGGTACAACTAGAACTCCAGTAATAGATAATTTAAACAAAGGTAAAAATGTACTTTTTGATATTGATTGGCAAGGAGCCGACCAAATTAAAAATAAGGGATTAGATTATATGTTAATTACTTTTTTTATTCTTCCTCCAAGTAAAGAAGTTTTATTTGAAAGATTATCTAAAAGACATGCAAGTGATAATTTAATAGCTAAAGAAAGAATGAAGCAATTTGAAAGAGATGTATTACATTGGATAAATTACGATTATGTAGTTATAAATAATGATCTGAATGAATGCCATTTGAAAATAACAAATTTGATTAATGCAGTAATAAATAATGGATCAAAAGATTATGATCTAAATTATATTAGAAGCCATGTTGAGAAATTAACCTCTTAAGTTTTCATATTCAGAAGTTAGTTTGTAATAAGTCTCTAAACTTAAGTTTTGTGGTCTTAAATTTAAATTAATTTTTAGCTTTTCTATTACTCTTCTATCACCATTGAATAGTTGATTAAAAGGTTTTTTTAACATTTTTCGTCTTTGATTAAAAAAAATTCTTGTAACTTTTTCTAAATTATTTGGATCATTAATTTCTACAAAGTTTTCTTTTGGATAAAAAAATAATAAAGAACTATCTATCTTTGGTCTAGGATAAAACGCTCCAGGTTTAATATC
>CACDLV010000002.1 GCA_902553675.1 uncultured Pelagibacteraceae bacterium | reverse complement strand
GAAAAAGCTTATCAAAAAGATTTTTTTGGAAAAAGATATTTAGGTGCTGATATTACCAGTCCATCATTTGATAAGGTTGCAGAACTTTATGGTGCAAAAGGTTTTAAAGTTAAAAAAATTTCTGAGATTGGTGAAGCTGTAAGAGCTGCAGTTAAATCAAACAAACCATCTGTTATAGATGTTGATGTAGATCCAAAAGCGTTATACAGTTTTAGAAGAGATAGTTTCAAGCATAGAGTAAAAAAATGAAATTAGAATTAAGAAAATTTACAAAATTTGTAGACAAAACTTTTATTGAAGGTGGTAAAGAAGCAAAGGAACCAGTCTTAATGGTATCAGTAGCAGCAGTGTTTAAAAATCCATGGCATGGACAGGGTTTTGTTGAGGATCTAAGACCAACTATTTTAGATCTTGCGCCAAAGCTAGGTGATTTGCTTGTACCAGAATTGATAAAAGAAATAGGATCACCTGAAAAAATATTGGCATATGGTAAGGCAGGTGTAGTTGGATTGAACGGTGAAATAGAGCATGCTTCAGCTTTTATACATACTTTAAGGTTTGGTAATAAATTTAGAGATGCTGTTGGTGGAACTTCCTATTTAAGTTTTACAAATACAAGAGGACCTGCTGGATCAAAGATTGCAATTCCTATGATGCATAAAACAGATTCTGGATTGAGACCATATTACCTAACTCATGAATTTACCATTCATGATGCACCCTTCGATGACGAGGTGGTAATTGCAATTGGTGGTGCATCAAGTGGTAGAGCACATGCAAGAACTGGTGACAGATATCAAGACATGAAAGAAATGGGCATTGAAATAAAGTAAATAATGTCTAATGAAACAATTATAAAAAAAGATTCTTTTGGAACTTACTATCAGCTTTATAAAAGAAATAATACTCCTATAGTTTTTATTCATGGTGTTGGGCTTACACACGGTATTTGGGAATATCAGATTTATTCTTTTGATAATACTATTCTAACTTATGATATTCTTGGACACGGAAAAACACCTCTAGAAAAAGATAATATTAGTTTTGATGATTTTTCTGAGCAATTATTAAATCTAGTAAATGAACTTAAGATTGAAAAATTTCATTTAGTAGGGTTTTCAATAGGATCATTAATTGCAAGAAATTTTGCTACTAAATATAATGATAGATTAGAGACTTTAACTCTTCTATGTTCTATTTACAAAAGGTCTACAGATCAGCAGAAAATTGTTAATGAGAGATTTAAAAAATCAAAATATAGCAGTAGAATGCCAAAAACTGGATTAGTCAGATGGTTCAATGAGGATTACTTAAAAAAAAATAAGACTATTTTTTGGTTCATAGATGCTATTTTAGATGAAAATTACATGAAAAATTTTAACAAAGTTTATGAGCTATTTGTAAAACATCAAGATGATGAAAATTTTGAAAAAATAAAAACAAAAACTCTTATAATGACTGGTGAAAATGATGTTGGCTCAACCCCAGAGATGTCAAAAAATTTAGGCAAAGTAATTAAAAACTCAAAGGTAAAAATTATACCAGTTGGTAAACATCTTTGTCATATTGAGTGCTCAAATGATGTAAACAATGCTATACAAGAACATATTAATGACTGATTTAAAAAAGTATAAAATGTATATTAATGGTGAGTGGGTTGACTCTGAAAGTAAAAAAACATTTGAAACTCTAAATCCAGAACATAATGAGCCATGGGCAGTTGTTCCAGAAGCAAGCGCTAAAGATGTTGATAATGCAGTTAAAGCTGCTCAAAAAGCATTCGAGGGTGAATGGCCAAAGCTACTTCCTAGAGAAAGAGCAAAATATTTAAGAGCTATTGGAAATCAATTGAGAGAGAATGCAGAAATGCTAGGAGAAATAGAAACAATTGATACTGGAAAACTTTACAGAGAAACAAAAAAGCAAGCAGTTTATATAGCAGAATATTACGACTATTATGCCGGCTTGGCAGATAAAGTTGAAGGTACGGTTTTGCCAATAGATAAACCAAATGTTCAGGCAATAACAACAAGAATACCTATAGGAGTTATAGCTGCAATTATTCCATGGAATTCACAAATGTTTTTAACCGCAACTAAATTAGCACCAGCACTTGCAATGGGTAATACAGTGGTAATTAAATCTTCAGAACTTGCACCTGCTGTTTTGTTTGAATTTGCAAAATTAGTTGAAAAAACTGGTATTCCTAAAGGTGTAGTAAATGTTATTACTGGGTTTGGAGATCCTTGTGGTAAAAGTTTAACTACTCATAACTTAGTTGAAAAAGTTGCTTTTACTGGTGGTCCTGAAACAGCAAGACATATAATTAAAAACTCTGCAGAAAATTTATCAGAAGTAAGTTTAGAACTAGGCGGAAAAAGTCCAGTTGCAGTCTTTGATGATGCAGAGCAAGAAAATGCAATAAATGGTATTACAGCTGGAATATTTGGTGCAAGCGGACAAAGTTGTATAGCGGGTTCAAGACTTTATTTGCAAAAAGGAATTTATGATGAATTTTTAGACAAGCTTTCAAAACGTGCATCTAAAATAAAAATAGGAGCACCAATGGATCCAGAAACAGAAATGGGTCCTTTAAGTAATTTTAAACAATTAGAAGTAATAGAAAAAAATATTAAAGAGACAATTGATCAAGGTGGAAAAATTAAGTGTGGAGGTGAAAGACATTCTTTTTCAAATAAAGGATATTACTTTCCTCCTACAATTATAGAATGTGATAATCACAATCTGCCAGTAGCAGAAAATGAGTTATTTGGACCTGTGTTATCAGTAATGAAATTTGATACAGAAGAGGAAGTAATTTCAAAAATGAACGATAATCAGTATGGATTATCCTCTGGAGTTTATACAAGTAATTTATCTAGAGGCATGAGAGTTTCAAAAGCAATCCGAGCAGGAATAACATTTGTAAATACATATAGATTAATTTCACCTTCAGCTCCTTTTGGAGGTATTAAGGATAGTGGTTATGGAAAAGAAGCGGGTATTGAATCAATTAAGGATTACACAAGAGTTAAAACAACATGGTTCTATACCTCTGATGAGCCATCTCTAGACCCTTTTTCAATTAGATAATATTTAGTTTAATTATAAAAAAATTAATTTTTAAAATAAATTTTTATTTGTTGATTTGTAAAATAAGCAATTGGAAGAATACAAAAACACAAAAATATTATTGTATATCTTGGAGCATAAGTAACATTATTTACAAATAAGAAAGGAAACAAAATAGAAAAAATTGCAATAAAAAATATAGTATGTGAAAAATTATTTTTTCTTAAAATAGAAATTATAAAATAAATTAGAGAAATAATTGTTCCAAGTATTAAAAAAATAGATGAAATTGCTGGTTTTTGATTATCATTTTCAACTGCAAAAAACATTCGAAAATATGGATTTCCGAAGATTTCATTATTGTAAAATACTTCTTGTGTTAAAAGTCCCCAAGTACCTAGATAATATTTATTTTTAATAAGCAGAAGAATGAAAATTAAAACAATTGTAAAATAATAAAATAGTTTTTTTGGTTCAAAAATATTAAAAATGAAATTTCTTAAAGTATAATTTTTATTATGTATAAAGTCTTTAAATAAAATTAATGATAAAATTAAAGGTAAATGGTCTTCTCTTAACCATGTTCCTATTCCTCCTAAAATTCCAATTAACAATAATTCATAATATTTAAATTCTTTTTTTAAAGAGAATAAATATAAAATTAACATTATATTAAATAATGCATAATATTCTGTCAGTCCTCTACCTATAAGCCACCTATAATTTGTAGAAAAGAAAATTACCAATAACAGAATAGTAAATATAAATGAATATTTGGTTTCAATTTTAAAGTTTATCATTATCTTAAATAAAAAAAATACTGCAAAGATAATTCCGTATACTTCAAGTAAACTATCAGCAAATGAAGATTTTCCAAAAATATAATGAGATAATGCAAAAAAATATCTAATTCCAGGTCTATATCTATATTCAGACTCAGACATGTTTATCCAATTATTATCAACAGCAATATCTCGGGCAAAAACTCTAAACATTTCCCAGTCATCTCCAGGTGACCACCACTTAAAAACATCTAAATTTTCAAAATTTTTAAAGGCAAAATAAAGAATTACAGTGGGTAGAATTGAAAAAAAAATAAAATTATAATTTTTTTTATTTGAAAAGTAAATTACATGAAAAGCTCCCCATAAAAATATAGAAAAACCTAGAAAAAAAACTTTTGTACCATCTTGAACATTTAATGTTTTAAACAAAAATTCTAATAAAAAATAATTTAGTAAAGACAAAAAGAAAAAAGAAAAAATTATTCGAATATAATAAATATTTGCTTTAATTATTAAATATACAAACACAAACAACATAAACAGTAAAACAATATAGTCAAAAAAAGTTATATAGATGCTTATTGTTTTATAATGCTGAATTTTATTGAGATAATTATGCTCCTGAAAAATAATATTTTTTTTAAACAGAGACTTTTCACTATTATTTATTACAGGATTAAAATTCCATTTATCTCCAGTAAATAAAATTTTTGTCTCAACTCTATATAAACCTCTATTTAATTTAATCTCATCATTTGTGTTAAGTGTTATTTTTTTTTTGGAATATAATTCTTCAATTATAATTTCTATATTATCAAAGTCACCCAATATAAGAGAGAAATTACTCTTATCAAATATTGGAATAACAAAAACCGATTCAAAATAAAACCTTTGATTTATAAACTCATCATAATTTTTGAAAAATTTTTTGTCCTTTTTTATATTATTAACGTGTCTAAAGGTCCAGTCTATAGGAAAATCCCAAATCGTATTCCAATTTCTATTTTGGATTCCAGATACTTCCTGATGCCAAATACTATCAAATGTTTTTATATAACTTGTCTTTAAATTCTCAGGATTTGAATCTCCTCTTTGAAACTTATGTATAACACCAGAATTTGGTATAAAAAAATTGCTAACCAACTTAAAGAAAATTAAAAATACCAAAAAAACTAAAATTGATTTTTTAAATTTTTTAAACTTTTCAAAAAAAATAAACAGTGGCAACAATAGCAATAATACTAAAGTTTCTGCATGCGAAGATAGAGGTAATCCATTAAAGTTATTGCTACTGTTGTTTGGAATTATAAAAAAAATAACTATTAAAATAGATAATGGAAAATTTATTTTTGTTAATCTATTCATCATTTAGATTAAAATATTTCTTTTTTAAAAAATTATCTTTTAAAAATAGAAAATATAAATTTGCGATACTTTGCAATAAAACAGTTATAGATAATTTTATAAATACATTAAAAATTAAATTCTGTTCTTTATTTATTCTAAAACTTTCAAAAAGAATTATAAAAAAAAAGAGTATAATAGGTACAGATGAAACCAAAATATCAATTCTTGATAAAAAAATATTAGCAACATATATCAATAAAAATATTGCTAAAGTTGGATTTACTAAAAATTCATATCTAAAACTCCTAAGGTTATATGATCCTTTTTGTTTATTTAAAAAAAAATTTAAAAAGAATTGTTTTGTAGCTTTAGCAGCCTCATGAGATCTATCTATTCTTTGAAATAAGTAAGACTTAAATGGTCGATTTAAATGTATTACAACTATTGAAGGATGATAAAATATTTTTTTATTTTTATTGATTATCCTATTGCAAAGATCTGCATCTTCTCCTGTATAAAGATTTTCTTTCATGCCTCCAAACAATATATAATCTGATCTTTTGATAAACATATTGCATGATGCTAACTGTTTAACGAATTTGCTTTTTTCTTTATTTTTTCTGTAATTTCTAAATCCACTAATTAAAAAAGATTTATCTAAAATTCCAGTAATTTTTCTATCTACGTTCTCTTTTTTTGGACTTAGATCTGGTCCACCACAAATTATAACATTTTTTTTTTCATTTTTTTTTAAAAATCTTATACCCTTTTTTAACCAATTAATATCTTCAGGATAAGCATCACTATCTAAAAAAGCTAAATATTTAGATTTTATTTTTCTTGCAGCATAATTTCTTTTAATGCTCATATTTTTACTTCCTGATAAATAAATTAACTTAACATTTTTTGGAAATTTATAATCTGAGATATAATTTTTTTTATCCAGAACTATTGTTATAATAAAATTTCTTAAACTTTGTTTGCTCAATATATTAATTATTTTAATTAAGATATTGCTTATTTTTCTCGCTGGAATAATAATATTTATTTCAATCAATTTAAAAATATTTGAGTGACTTAGACACAGATTTTGTCAATTGTTTTTTATCAGAAATTATATTGTAACTATATATACATTCCCAATGACAACTACATTTTGTATCTTTTATCCATTTTCTAGTATCTGAACTAGTTTTATTTTTCCAAAGTTTTTTTAAATCAAAATCATAATCTTTTAAGTTACCCATTTTTTTTTCTAGTATTTCACATGGATAAACAGAACCATCCGACCCTATAACGCCAAAAATCTTTCCCGCAACACAATAACTTGTAAAATTTGGTTTTAAATAGCTTGAGGATATCAATTCATAAGCTAATTCATTTTTTCCATTTAAAAAGGCTCCCTCAAGAGAAAAGTTTTTAAAACCTCTAATTTTATTTTTTTTAATATCGTCTATAATTTTGGTAGTAAGTTTTTTATAGGCTTCTAATATTTTTTCTTTCAATTCTATTTTAGTCTTATAAACACCCTCATCTCGTACAATTATTGGATTTATTGTTTCTATTTTAATTTCACTAGTCAAATATTCATAAATTTCCATAATTTCAAAATAATTTGACTCTGAAACAACCAGGTTACAAGCAGCAATACAATTTTTGTAAGAATTTTTAATAATTTTAAAAGACTCAATTGTCTTATCAAATAATCCTGGAATCTTTCTTATTTGATTATGTTTTTCAGGAAAAGAGTCTATAGAAAATTGAAAAACAAAATTTGTATCAGGATATTTTTTACATACTTCTTCGGTAAATGAGAAAATTCTTTTTGGATAACTACCATTTGAACTAATCTGAACAGAGGATATTTTGCAATAGTTATAAAAGTTTTTAATTATATCGGGAAAATCTGATCTTAAAAAAGGCTCTCCACCAGTGAAATTAAGGTGATGCAAATCATTTCCAAGATTAATCGCTATCTTTTTATAATCTTCAACTGAAAGTTCATTTGTTTTATTTTGAGTGAAACCATCATCAAAATCAATGAAACAAAAAGAACATCTTGCATTACATCTATTAGTTAAAAAAATAATAAGACTTATCGGTACAGATTTTTTTAAAAGTAAATTTTTTGATAAATTCAAATATTTAGGAATTTTTGGAAGTTTTAACATATTCTTTATATTTTAATCTTAAATTTATATTAATATAAAAACTATTAATTATACATTATTTATGAATAAAAAAATTACTTTCATTATACCTGCAGCTGGTAATTCTAGTAGATTTGGCAAATCTGACAAAAATTTTTATAAATTAGATAATAAAAAAACTATATTAGAGAATACAATTGATAAAATAGAGAAACATTCTAAACAAATCATAATTATCTTAAATAAATCAAATTATCTACCCTCAAAATATTTGTTATCAAAAAAAAAGTATTTTAAAAAAATTAAATTTTTAAAACAATCCAAACTCAAAGGTACAGCTATTGCAATTAGAGATGCGCTTAAAACATCTAAAGAAAAAATATTTGGCGTTGTTTGGTCAGATCAAATTGGACTTTCAAAGAAAACTGTGAAATTTTCTATTGATAAATTTGATCAGAGAAAAATGCACATAATTGTTCCAATAAATTATTCAAAAAATTGTTACACAAATGTTATTTTAAATAAAAATAATAATGTTAAAGAAATTAAAAATAAATCTAATTCAAAAAAAGTTTTCAAAAATGGATTTAATGATTGTGGATTTTTTATTTTTAACAAAAGCAAAATTTTTAAATTAATAAATAAAAATATTAAAAATAAAAAACTTCTAAATTTTAAATCTGAGTACGATTTTTTAAATTTATTTAAAAATTTAAACGAAAATAAATCAATTTCTATATTATCTAAAGATAAAAAAGATATATTGGGAATTAATACAAAAAGAGATTTAATAAAAATTAAATGAAATTAATCACTGTTGTAATTCCATGTTATAATGAAGAAAAATATATTTTAAAATTATTAAAAAAAATAATTAAAATAAAAAAAAAACATAAATTAAATTTAGAAATAATTGTTGTTGATGACGGATCTACTGATAACTCAAAAAGAGAAATTAAAAAAATTAAAACTGTAAAATTAATTTCACAAAAGAATCAAGGAAAAGGATTTGCTGTTCAGAATGGTATAAAAAAGGCCAAAGGATTTTACATACTTATTCAAGATGCTGACCTAGAATACAATCCAAAGGATTATATTAAAATGATCTCAAAACTAAATGACAAAAAAAAAGCAGTTTATGGTTCAAGATATATAAATAAAAACAATTCTATAAAATTTAAATTAAGCAAAAATCAAGAAATTTTACCATTTCTTTTTAATTTCTTTTTAATGATAATTTTTGCAATACTTTATAGAAAAAAAATTACAGATTTATTGACTGGATATAAAATTTACGAAAAAAAATTTTTTAAAAAAGTTAGAATAAATAGCAAAGGGTTTGAGGCAGATCATGAAATATCAGCTAAATTAATAAAAAATAATTATTCAATTTCGGAGGTTCCTATAACGTATTCACCAAGAACAAGAGAAGAAGGGAAAAAAATAAATTTTTTTGATGCTCTAAAAGCTATTAATACTATCTTCTATTATAGATTCTTTAGTTAAATGTTTTAAATATTTATTATAATTTTAAACAATGAAAAAGTTCAATAATACTAAAATATCAATTTTTTCAGGTGGATCTGGAAACTTAGAATTAAATAAAAATCTTTATAAAATTTTAGGAGAAAATTTAACTATTATAATAAATGGATATGATGATGGGAAATCTACTGGTTTATTGAGAAAATTAATACCTGGCATGCTAGGGCCGTCAGATTTTAGGAAAAATATAGTAAATCTTATTGATGAAACAAATAGTTCAAAAAAAAGTTTAAAATTTCTTTTAAATTACAGGCTAAATTCAAATAATTTAAAGGAGGTTAAAAATGTATTTAAATACAATTTTGCTTTTAATAAAAAATTTGAAAAAGAATTTTCAAATCTATCATTTACGGAATATGAAATAATTAAAGAAAATATTAATAATCTAAAAAAAAAATTAAATATTAAAAAACTTGATAAAAAAGATATTTCCTTTGGTAATTTAATTTTTTCGTCAATGTACTTAAAATATAATTCAAATTTCAATTACACTATTAATGAATTTAAAAAATTATGTGGCGTCCGTGCTGAAATCCTTAATGTTACAAATGGAAAAAATCTTTATTTGTGCGGTATTGATTCAAATATGAACTTTATCTCTAACGAAGAAAAAATAACTAACGGAAATTTTAAAAACAAGATAAATGATATATATCTTATCTCAAAAAAATTAACAAAAAAAACTTTAGCCAAGAAGCTTTATGGAGAGAAGGGTTACATATTATTAATGAGGGATATGCAACTACAGAAGAATTAGATAGAGCAATTGAAGATGGCCCAGGATTAAGATGGTCTTTGATGGGCACATTTTTAACTTTTCATCTTGCTGGAGGAAAAATGGGAATGAAACATATGCTAGAACAATTTGGACCTGCTTTAAAATTACCATGGACCAAATTAAAGGCCCCTAAGCTATCAAAAAAATTATCTTCTAGACTTATTTCAGGAACAGCAAAACAGGCTAAAGGTAAATCGGTTGCAATAATATCTAATATAAGAGACCAGTATTTGGTTGATATTCAAAAGTTAAGAAAGAAATACGAAAAAAAACTTAGATAAATTAATCATTTCTTTCTGTGTGACCATCTACAGAAATTACTTGTCCTGAAACCTTACTTGAGTCGTCTGAAATCAAAAATGCGCACATCTTTCCAATATCTTCTCCAAGAATCCACTTTTTCATCGAACTCATTGAAATAAAATCTTTCTCAATTTTTTTTGACGAAACTTTTGTAAATTTTGCTTTATCTCTTATCACTTTTTTCATTCTTTCACCTTTTATTGAACCAGGGCATACTGCATTAACTCTTATATTGTATTTTCCAAGTTCCATTGCGAGAGTTTTGGTAATTCCTATAATTGCCCATTTACTTGCTGCGTAAGGCGATCTTAAAGGAAAACCAAGTACTCCAGCAGTTGATGAAATATTTATTATTGATCCATTTCTAGACTTTTTAATCAAAGGTATAGCCTTCTTAGTAAAATAAAAATGACTGTTAACATCTATATGAATAGTTCTTTCCCAATCTTTAGACTTAAGTTTTTCTAGTGATCCAGTTGGTCCAGCGACTCCAACATTATTTATTAAAGCATCAATTTTTTTAGTTTTTTTACTTATTTTTTTAAATAAATCCAATACTTGACTTTCTTCAGATGCATCACAATTATATTTAAATAACCTTTTATTTATAAGCGGATGTTTTTTTAATTTATTTAGTGATTTATTATCAATATCACAAAGGTAAACGTATGCTCCACGAGAAAGACAAACCTTAGCTGTTGCTAAACCTATTCCAGATGCACCTGCAGAAATTATAATTTTTTTATTTTTTAATGATTTGTAAACCATTAATTATGATTTTGTTAATGATGTCTGTAATTCTTTATTAGATATGTACCCTTTAACATTTCCACTTTTGTCAACCACTTCACAATTAGAGTTAGAGCATACAATTTGAGGTAAAAACTCTTCAATAAATTGATCTTCATTAACTTTAATTAAGTTAGATTTATCTATATCGTTAGATTCATTAACACTCTTCATTATAATTTTAGCTTTAATTACTTTTGCTCTATTAACGTCTTTAACAAATGCCTTAACATAATCATCAGCTGGATTCATTATAATATCTACTGGTGTTCCAACTTGAACAAGTTTTCCAGCATTTAATATTCCAATGTGATCACCAAGTCTTAAAGACTCATCTAAATCATGAGTAATAAATACGATTGTTTTTTTTAATTCTGATTGAAGATCTAGTAGTTGTTTTTGCATATCACTTCTAATTAAAGGATCTAATGCACTAAAAGCTTCATCCATTAACATGATATCACTATCGGTAGCAAGTGCTCTTGCTAAACCAACCCTTTGTTGCATTCCCCCAGATAATTGATTTGGAAATTGATTTTCAAATCCTGTTAAACCAACAGCATCAATTTTTTCCATTGCTACTCTATGTCTTTCCTCTTCTGCTTTCCCTTGCATTTCCAATCCATAGCCTACGTTCTGTAAAACAGTTTTATGTGGGAACAAACCAAATCTCTGAAAAACCATACTCATTTTATGTCTTCTAAAATCAATTAGTTGTTCTTTATTTAATGACATTACATTTGTTCCTTCTACTAAAATTTCTCCATCAGTGGGATCGATTAATCTATTTAAATGCCTAATAAGAGTTGATTTTCCAGATCCTGACAAACCCATACAAACAAAAGTTTCTCCTTCTTCTATTTTTAATGAAACATTATCAAGACCAACAGTATGACCAGTTTGTTCTAAAACTTCTTCTTTGTTCGCTCCATCTTTTACCATTGGCATTACAGATTGAGGGTTATTACCGAAGATTTTATAAACATTATTAATCTCAATTTTAGACATTATTTACCTTTCTTTGTATTTGGTGCTGTTCTTTCTTGCAGAGTTTCTCCGTAAGATTGAGTTATCCTATCAAGAACTATTGCCAAAAGCACAATTGCGATCCCTGCTTCAGCAGCTCTACCTACATTTAATTGTTGAAGTCCAAGTAAAACTTCATCTCCTAAGCCTCTAGTACCTATCATCGATGCAATAACAACCATCGCTAATGCCATCATTGTACACTGATTAATTCCTTGCATAATGTTTGGCAATGCTAATGGCATTTGTACACCCCAAAGCTTTTGTTTTTTACTTGCACCAAATGCATCAGCAGCCTCAATAACCTCAGTATCAACAAGCCTAATTCCTAAATCTGTTAGTCTAACTAGAGGAGGAACTGCATAAATAAATGTGGCTATAATTGCTGGAACCGCACCTAAGCCAAATAACATAATACCCGGAATTAGGTAACAGAAACTTGGAATAGTTTGCATTAAATCTAAAACTGGCAAAATTACATTTCTTGTTCTTACACTTCGTGCCATAGCTATTCCCAATGGAATCCCTGCAACAACACAAAGAAATATTCCAATTAACATTATTGCAGTTGTTTCAATTGCTTTTTGCCAAAATATTGGGTGAAGAAAACCTATAAAAAAAGTGCAAAATCCTACAAATACTGTTGTTCCAATTTTTCTTCCACTTGCAAAGTAAGTTAGAACCACCACACCAAGTATAACCAGTGGCCATGGAGCTTGAATTAAAAAGTTTTTTACAAGCATTAACATATATAAAAGAACATTATTAATAGCTTCAAATATGTAGCCGTATTTTTCGTTAAGTGTTTTGAAACCAGAATTAATCCAATTCATTAATGGTAAATCTAACCATTTTGGCCATTTACCTCCTAGCCAAGAAAAATCATTTAATAATTCTCCAATATTGTCAGGTTTTCTTTTTGATTGAGAATAGCTAGTTATTAATAGCCACACAAAAACAACCAACAAACCAATATTAAAAAATATTTTTTTATTTTTCTTTAATGCTTCCATATTTATTTTTTACTTAAAGAAAGAGCCCCGAAGGGCTCTATCTTACTAATTTAATTTAGTGATTATAATGCTGCTGAAACTTTTTTAGCAACATCAGCTGGTACCCAATCTTTCCACATAGTTTCTGTTTTTAAGAACTCTATTGCAGTAGCTTCCATATCACCACCTGACTCATCTTCATAGAATGCTAACATTTTGTTAACAGTGGCTGTTGGAACTGTATATTTTCCAATAAACTCATTTTCTTTTGGATGAGCTTTTGCCCATGTTGCAAGTACAGACTTAGTTAAAGCCATATCTCTATATTCACATGCGCATGAAGGTTTATAAGCATCTGGTCCGTTAGCTTTGATATCCTCAACAACTGCTGACATATTATCCCAGCAAGTTTGATCAAATTTCGGTTCAGTTAATCTTACTAGATCAACTTTACCCATTAAACCAGTCGGTGCCCAGTAGTAAGTAAAGATCGGTTTTTTCTTAGCAAATGCACCTGCTATTGCAGCATCTAATGCACCTCCTGAACCTGGATCAAAGTTTGTATAGTATTTATCTAAACCATACTCTTTTTGTTTTACCAAGTTAACAGTGTAGCAAGTCCAACCAGATATACAGCTAGTCATTCTGCCTTTTGAAGGATCTTCTGGATCTTTAAATAGCGCAGCTATTTTTGGATCTTTCATATCTTCAACAGATTTTAAATTGTATTTATCAGCAGTAGCTTTATCTACATAGAATGCTTGCTGAGAGTCTGGTGTGTTTGTTCCCATATGGATAATTGTACCCGCTTCTTCATGAGGCTTATAATTACCAATGATATTATCGTACCAAACTTCAGTAATGACATCTAATTGACCATCGTAATGAGCGGCCATAATAGGGGTAGTACTTCCCTTAGTTACAGACACTTCACAACCATATCCTTTTTCTAGGATGAAGGTAGTGATAGCTGTATGGATGTTCGCACTACTCCAGTCAAAATCTCCCAATCTTGCCTTACAATCACCAGCGTTTGCATTACTTACAATCAAAGATGACAGAAGGAAAATTGAGATTGTTAATCTCTTTAAAAACTTCATTAAATTATCTCCTTAAGGTTAAGTTTTAATACCGAGATTTAATAATGAATGTAGATAAAAAACAAGCTTTGAATTATTAATACAACTATTAATTGAGTTGATTTGATTACTCTTTTATATAAAAATTAAGTGTGAGCTCAATTTCTAAACTAGAAAAAAATTCAACGTATTTAAAAGTTATTTGGAATGATGGCGAAGAGAGTAAGTTTAATTACCTTTGGCTAAGAGATAATTGTCCAACTGCTCATGATAAAGATTCAAGACATAGAATGTTTAATATTTTGGAAGTCTCACAAAACATTAACCCCAAGAAATATTCAATAGGTTCAGATGGAAAATTAGAAATTAAATGGAGCGAAGGAGACCATACAAGCTATTATGATCCAAAATGGTTAAGAGAAAATTGTTATACTTTAAAAAATAAACAAAAGTATGTCTCACCTTATAAACTTTGGGATAGCTCTTTAGAAAAGAACTTAAAATCTATACAAATTGATCATGATGAAATTTTAAATTCTGATAGTGGCTTGATTAAATGGTTAGAGCTTTTACATTATACAGGAATAGCCATTGTTAAAAATGCTCCAGTAGAAAAAAACTCTGCATTAAAAGTTTTAAACCGTATAAGTCATACTCGAGAAACTTTTTTTAAAACACCTTTTGAAGTAATTAATATTCCAAAACCAAATAATTCCGCATATACAGCGCATGCTTTAAGAAATCATATGGATTTACCTTGGTTTGAAAATCCACCTGGTTATCAATTTTTACACTGTTTAATAAATTCAGCAAAGGGTGGTGACTCATCAGCTGTAGATGCATTTGCTGTAGCAGATTATTTAAAAAAAAATGAAAAAGATACTTTTGATATATTGGTAAATACTCCCCTTAAATTTAGAGATAAAGACTATACTCAAGAAGCAGTACGAAGTGTTTATGGAACAGCAATATCATTGACTAAAGATGGGGACTATAATGATATTCGTTATAGTATCGCAACACTAGATGCTCTTGATTGTCATCCAGATATAATGGACTCAGTTTATAAGGCTCATCATCGTTTTGGAAATCTATTACATGACTCTAAATTTCAAATTAATTTTAGACTAGAGCCAGGTGATATTTTTTCTTTTAACAATAGAAGATTACTACATGGAAGAACTGAGTTTGATCCAAATTCAGGTCACAGACATCTCCAAGGATATTACATGGATAGAGATGAAATAATTGGAAGATTAAAATATCTTAAAAGTTATTAACAGATACAACCTGATTTAGAAAAATAATTTATTTTAATATTTAAGTAATTTTAATTTAACGTTATCTTAACATTTATATTTTACTTTATTGTAAATACATAAATTAAAAAGAGAGGGAAAAAATGAAAAAAATACTTAGTATTTTAACAATTCTATTTACATTCTCTTTTACATCGCACAGCTACTCAAAGACAGAAATTCATTGGTGGTATGGAAACAGTGGTTTTCTTGGTGATGTAATTATTGAAATTGCAAATAGATTTAATGCTTCACAAGATCAATATACGGTCATTCCTACAGGTAAAGGAAGTTATGAAGATAACATGGCGGCAACTATTGCTGCATTTAGAGCAGGAGACCAACCACACTATTCACAGGTTTATGATGCTGGTGCTGCGATAATGGTAGCGCAAGTTAAAAATGGTGTTGTCATTGGTTTTGAGGATATGGCTGAGAAATATGGAATTAAAGTCGATGCAGATAATTATATTCCAGGAATTAAAAATTTCTATGCTGACTCTGATGGAAAAATGATTGGTGTTCCTTTTAATAGTTCAACTTGTTTAATGTATGCAAACATGGACATATTAAAAAAAGTAGGAATTGAGTCAGTTCCAAAAACTTATGAAGAGTTTGAGGCTATGGCTCCAAAAATTAAAGCTGCTGGATACATTCCTTTAGTTCAAAGTCACTTTCCTTGGATATGGACAGAAAATTTCTTTTCAAGACATAATCTACTTATGACAGATGGAAACAATGGTTACGATGCTGTTCCAACAAAAACTTTATTTGCTGAAACAGATGCATTTGTAATGCATTGGAAAAAAGTTAAGGAATGGTATGAAAAAGGCTTTTACGGTTATAAAGGAAGAGCATGGGGAGATAACCAAGCTCCATTTATAGCTGGTGAAGCTGCGTTTTGGTTTGGTTCAGCTGCATCTTTTGGTGGAATGAAAGGTGTTGTACCTAACTTTACAGTAAATCATATTCCTTACTGGGATTCTGTAACAGGTGGTAAAGAGTATCCAACGTTTATCGGAGGTGCTGCTAACTGGATATTAAATGGTCATACAGAAGAAGAGTACAAAGGACTTGCTAAATTTATAGAATTTATGGGTTCTCCAGAAATGGATCTGTATTATCACAATATGACTGGTTACTCTGCAGTAACTAAAGGTGGTATAGAGTTAGCTGAAACTATAAATTTCTATAGAGCTTCTCCATATCATAAAGCAGTTGGTGAACAATTAAGCTTAGAAGGTTCTACTATTCCTGGTGGATATAGAGCTGGTAACTGGCCACAAATTCGTGAAGTAATTTACGAAAATGTTGAGCCAATGTTAAACGGCAAAATATCAATCGAAAAAGGATTGAAGAACATGGATAAAGGTGCAGCTAAATTGTTAAAACAATTTGCCAAAACTTTATAATTAATAATTTAAATAAGGAGGGTATTGATTTACCCTCCTTATTTTTTATTTTACTTATATGAAAAAAGTCCAATTTAAATCTAGCTATTCACAATATTTATTCTTAGCACCACAGTTAGGAATTTTATTAATTTTTTTATATTGGCCAATCATACAAACCTTCAGAGATGCATTTACAATGCAAGATGCTTTTGGATTTGGAGCGACGTTTGTATGGTTTGATAATTTTTTATTTATTTTTGATGATCCAGCCTATTTTATAGCTTTCAAATTTACTATTATTTATAGTTTTGTAATTACATTAATTACAGGCTCCATTGGATTATTGCTTGCTGTTCAGGCCAATAATGTAATGCATGGTAAAAGCACTTACAAAACACTTTTAATTTGGCCTTATGCAATTGCGCCTGCGGTTGTTGGTGTAATGGCAAATTATTTTTTTAGTGAAAGATTTGGTCTTCTTTATCATTTATTTCATGAACTTTGGGGTTTCAATTGGTACGAGAGTGTTTTTGACTCGTATATTTATGTAATAATAGCTGGTTCATGGAAGCAAATCAGTGCTAATTTTATTTTCTTTTTGGCAGGTCTTCAAGCTATACAAAAATCTGTAATTGAAGCATCAATGATTGACTGTAAAAATAGTTTTAGAAGATTTTGGACAATTACGTTCCCATTATTAATGCCAACTACGTTCTTTTTAATAATTATTAATATAACCTATGCTTTCTTTGATACATTTGGAATTATTGATACCACAACAATAGGTGCTCCTTCAGGTGAAACAAGAACTCTAGTTTATAAAGCCTACATGGATGGATTTAGAGGATTAGATTTAGGAAGTGCGGGAGCTCAATCAATAATGATGATGTTGATTGTATTAGTAATTACAATTTTTCAATTTAGATATATCGAAGGGAAAATACATTATAATTAATGACTAGATTTATCACATCAAGTTTTTCACATTTCATTTTAATCATTGGAATACTTATAATGGTAGTTCCTGTATGGATGATTTTTGCTAGCTCAACGCACACAAGTTCAATGATTAATATGAATGGTCTCCAAATGTTTTTAGGAGATAGCTTTTATGAAAATTACTTACGGGTTTTATTATATCAGGGTGGTTTTTTTAAAGAGATAACAGCATTAAAAATGTTTTTTAATAGTTTTATCATGGCAACTGGAGTTGCGATATTATCCGTTGTTACATCTTTAATGGCTGCCTACGCATTGGTTTATTACAGAATAAAATACGCTACATTATTGTTTTGGATAATTTTTATCACGATATTAGTGCCACTAGAGTTAAGAATTTTTCCTACTTATTCAGTAATGGCTGAACTTAATCTAGTGAATTCTTACTTTGGATTAATAGTTCCTATTTCAGCATCAGCTATAGCAACATTATTCTTTCGACAATTTTATAAAACTGTTCCAGATGAATTACTTGAGTCCGCAAAACTTGATGGGGCAAATACCTGGAGATTTTTTGTTGATTTTCTAATTCCTTTGTCAAAAACAATGATTGTAGCGATGTTAATATTTATGTTTGTTTTTGGTTACAATCAGTACCTATGGCCACTATTGGTAACAACTTCAGAACAATATTGGACAGTGGTTATGGGATTAAAAATGATGTCGGGTTCTATTGTTCATCGTTTTGCTTTCGTGATGATGTCTATGGTTCCACCAATTTTAATTATAATTGTGTTGCAGAAACATTTTATTAAGGGGGTTTTTCAAGATAAATGAAAATTAAACCACTTCAAATAATTGCTCATATTATTTTAATATTAGGGGTATTGTTAATGGTAGTTCCTATTTGGATATCTTTTGCAAGTTCCTCACACGATTCTGTAACCATTCTTACAGAAGGTATGAAGTTTCATATAGGTGATCAGTTAGCAAGAAATTATAACGAAGTTTTAAATGAAAAAGGTGGTTGGTCAGAAGAAGTGACTGCTGCAAAAATGTTTATTAATAGTTTTATTATGGCATTAGGAATCGCAACACTTAAAGTAGTTATTTCTGCAATGTCAGCATATGCTTTGGTTTATTATAGATTTAAATTAGCTGTACCAATTTTTTGGTTAATCTTTATTACTCTACTTGTTCCTTTGGAGGTAAGAATTTTTCCAAGCTATAAAATTGTATCTGATTTAGGTTTAACAAATTCATACACAGGCCTTATTCTTCCATTAGTTGCCTCAGCTACAGCAACTTTTTTCTTCAGACAATTTTACAAAACAATTCCAGATGAACTTTTGGAGTCAGCAAAATTAGATGGGGCAAATGCTTGGAGTTTTTTCATAGATTTCTTGGTACCACTATCAAAAACTATGATAGCAGCAATGTTTATTTTTATGTTCGTATATGGATATAGCCAATATTTATGGCCGCTAATAATGACAACTGCAGAAGAATATTGGACTGTTGTAATGGGAATGAAAATTATTTACACAGAAAGCTATGAAGGAGTTGCTCTGCCAAGAACAGCAGAAAGATTTGCATATATAATTTTATCAATGATCCCACCAGTTTTAGTGGTAGTATTTTTGCAAAAATGGTTCATAAAAGGATTAATTCAAACGGAGAAATAAATGAGTTTTTTAGATTTAAAAAATGTGACTAAGATTTACCCAAACGGAACTAAGGCTGTTCACGAAACTTCATTAAGTGTAGATGAAGGAGAGTTTATGGTTTTTGTAGGACCTAGTGGATGTGGAAAATCAACTTTATTAAGAATGGTTGCAGGTTTAGAGGATATTACAGAGGGTGATATTAATCTTGATGGAAAATTAATGAACGAAGTTGATCCATCTGAAAGAGATGTAGCAATGGTTTTTCAGAACTATGCATTGTACCCGCACATGAATGTTTATAATAATTTAGCTTATGGTCTAAAAAATAGAGGAATTGACAAGGAAACAATCGAGCAAAAAGTAAATGATGCAGCTAAGCTGTTACAAATTTCAGATTATTTACATAGAAAACCTTCAATGTTATCTGGAGGTCAAAGACAAAGGGTTGCAATGGGAAGAGCAATTGTAAGAAATCCAAAAATATTCTTATTTGATGAACCTCTTTCAAACTTAGATGCAAAATTAAGAATTCAGATGAGACTTGAAATTAAAAAACTTCAACAAAAGGTTGGAGTAACAAGTATATTTGTTACGCATGATCAAGTTGAGGCCATGACACTTGCTGATAGATTGGCAGTAATTAATAATGGAATTATCGAACAGCTTGGAACTCCTATTGAGATATATGATAATCCACAATCTTTATTTGTTGCTGGTTTTATTGGTTCACCGCAAATGAATTTTTTAGATGGTAATTTAAAAAATAAAACATTATCTGCAGAAGGTTTTGAAATTAAAGATATTAATACTGACTTTGAGGGAGAGGTTACATTAGGAATAAGACCTGAGCATTTAGCACAATCTGAGAATGGTTCAATTAATTTAAAAGTAGACTTAGTGGAACAGCTTGGTTCGGATAATCTTGTTTATGGTCAATTGAAAAATAAAAAAGACTTTTGTTATAGGTGTCCAGGAAATCAAACTATTGAAAAAGGTTCTAATTTAAGTCTATATATTGAGAACAATAAATATTATATTTTTGATAAAAGTACTGGCAAAAGAGTTAATTAAATTTGATTTTAAGTAAACCAAATCATATTAAAATTTATGGACATCGAGGAGCCAGGGGAGATCTTCCTGAAAACACTTTAGAAAGTTTCAAATATTTATTTGAGAATAATATTAATGCATACGAAACAGATATATTAATTTCTAAGGATCTTGTACCAGTTATTGCTCATGATTTTAGATTAGATCCAAGCAGAACAAAAGATAATGAGGGGAATTGGATAGAGGATGAAAATTTAAAAATATTTGATTTAACTTATGAAGAACTTTCAAAGTTTGATGTAGGTTCAGTAAATAAATTATCCAGATACGGAAGAAGATTTATTAATCAAAAAAAATTAGAAAACCAAAGAATACCAAAACTTTCTGAACTATTAGAAATGTCTTCAAAAAATAAATCTGAAAAATTATTAATAAATTTAGAAATTAAATCTACACCAGAGGAAGAAAATTTGACACCAGAACCAGAAGATACAGTAAAATTAATTATGAACGATATAAATGAGTCATCTTTAAAAGATAAAATAATTGTCTCATCATTTGATTGGAGAACTTTATCAGTAATTAAAAATCAGTATCCTGAAATTCCAAGAGCTTACTTAACTCAACATTTGACAGGAATTAATATTAATCAAACTATTTACAACAGATCTCCATGGTTGAGTTTTTTGCCTTATTATGAAGATCATGAATTGCCAAAAATTATAAAGTCACAAGGTGGAAAAGCTTGGCATCCATACCGAAAAGACATTACAAAAAAACTTGTCGATATTTCTCATCAAGAAGAATTGCCAGTAAATGTATGGACAGTAAACAAAGAGTACGAAATGTTAAAGATGGTTGAGTACGGTGTAGATGGTATTATGACAGATTATCCATTAAGGTTGAAAGAACTTTGTGAGAAAGAAAATATAAAATGGTTTTAGTTTATCTTAATGGATTTAAATATAGTTAATAACCAAAAGAAATTTTTAGCAGGAAAACTTGAAGGATATAATTTAAAAGATGTAGAAAATAAATTTGATGATAGAGGAAATCCTTTACCATTTCCAGGCTGCACAATAATTTGCAATATTCCTCTCAATACTAATTTATCTGATCAAATTATTAGTCTTCAAAAAAATATAGAGAATTTTAACCCTGAAAAAACTTACTTCTATTTACCTCCATCCAGTTTTCATATGACATTATTTGATTGTTGTAATTTTAACACAAAAAACACCAATTATTGGCCATCAGATATAGATCCTGATATGGATTATAAAGATATAGCTGTTGAATTAAATAAAAGAATTCAGAACTATATCTTTCCAAAAGAATTCAATTTTAAACTAAAAATGTTTTTTGGAGGATACAGTATTATTTTAGAACCATATTCTGAAAAGGATGAAAAAATATTAAGAAATTGTAGAGATGAACTAAGTAGTTTGTTAAAAATAAAATTTGAAAACCATCAAAGATATAATTTTCATATTACTTTGGCATATATCTTCAGAGAACTTAATCAAATTGAAATAAATAATTTAATTGAATTTAATAAAAAACTATCTTTAGACTTTAGTAAAAAATTTTCAAAAATTACTTTTACAAAACCTGAAATGTGTATTTTTGAGGATATGTTAGAATTTAAAAGTATTAATCCTTCCAGCCTGTAACAGTTTTTACTTCTAAATATTCTTCAAGCCCCCAAACTCCTCCCTCTCTACCATTTCCTGATTGTCTGTATCCTCCAAAAGGCGTGCCCGCATCAGCCACATTTCCATTGATATAAACACATCCTGATCTTAATTTTTTTGCAACTCTATGAGCTTTATCTCTATCCTCTGTTTGTAAATAATTTCCCAAACCATAAGACGTATCATTTACAATTTTTATTGCTTCATCTTCCTTCTCAAAAGGAATTATAGAAAGCACTGGACCAAAAATTTCTTCTTTTGCAATTCTCATTTCATTTGTTACGTTGGTAAAAATAGTTGGTTTAATAAAATAACCTTTATTTAATCCATTAGGTAACTCAGGACCTCCTGCTGCTAATGTTGCTCCCTCAGATATTCCACTTTCAATTAAATTTATAATCTTATCGTATTGAGTTTTCGAAATTACAGGACCAATATGATCTCCTTTTTTCGATGCTTGATCTACTTTTATTTTATTTGCCTCATCAACTGCTTCATTTACTGCTCTTTCATAAATAGATTTTTCAACCAACATTCTTGTTGGAGCATCGCATGATTGTCCTGAATTACTCATTACATTTCTTATTCCATCTCTAACTGCATTTTTATAACTATCTGCAAAAACTATATTTCCACCTTTGCCACCAAGTTCTAAGCAAACTCTTTTTATAGTTTCAGCTGCATTTTTTGAAATTAATTTTCCTGCACGTGTTGAACCTGTAAAAGAAACCATATCAATATCGGGATGACTTGATATTTGAGTTCCTACTCCTTCACCATCTCCATTAACCAGATTAAATACTCCTTTTGGAAAACCAACTTGATCAATCATTTCTGCAAATAGCATTCCTGAAAGTGGTGCTATTTCTGATGGCTTGAGAATCATTGTGCATCCAGTTGCAAAAGCAGGAATTACTTTGAGAGCTATTTGGTTTATTGGCCAATTCCATGGAGTAATTAGTCCACAAACTCCGATTGGTTCATAATAAATGTGGTTATCAGATTTTTGATCAAAATGTTCATCAAATTCAAAGTCTTTAAGTCTTAAAATAAAATCTTCTAAGTGTGTTTGTCCTGATCTAGTTTGAACGTCTGTTGCCCAATCCATTGGTGCACCCATTTCGAGTGAAATAGCTTCTGCCATTTCTCCAAATCTTTTTTTATAAACTACAAGCAATTTTTCGAGCAATTCTAACCTTTCTTTTTTGCTAGTTTCTTTCCAGGTTTCAAAGGCAGTTTTTGCAGCCTTAACTGCATTATCCGTATCTTTTTTTGAACCTAATGAAATAATTGCACAAGGATCCTCATTGCAAGGGTTGATTACCTCAAAGTCATTTTTCTCAATTGGATCTACCCATTTACCATTAATGTAAAATTTTCTTTTATCTAACATTTAATAATCTTAGCATATTTATTAAATTTCATAGCCTTTTTCTTCTGGCTCATTATCCACAAGCTCATCAGGAAAACCTTCAGCCCTAAAATCAATTTTATTTAAATCTTCCATTCTTTTTACAATCATCGAAGACCATGCTCTTGAACCATATTTTTTTTGACCATCTTTAAATATCTCAACTATCTTTGGAGAAATCTCTAAAGGAGTATTTAATTTCTTAGCCAGGTTATCAAATAAACCAGTATCTTTTAAAACAAGATCCATTGTGAAATTAATATTATAAGAGCCATTTAAAATAACCTGACTTTCTGTTTCATGAACAAATGAGTTTCCAGATGAAACCGCTATGCCTTTAAATGCTTTGGTGAGATCTAAATTTGATTTTTTCGCAATAGTCCATGCTTCACCTAAAGCTACCAAATGAACTGATGCCAAATAATTTGTTATAACTTTAAGAACTGACGCACTACCTAACTCCCCAGTGTGTAAAACTTTTCTACCCATTACAGTTAAGGCAGGTAATATTTTTTCAAAAGATTTTCTGTCTCCTCCTACAAATATAGCAATATTACCTGTGGCTGCTCTATGACATCCTCCACTAACAGGTCCATCTAGTGGGATAGCTTTTTTTGATATCACCTTATTTCCAAGTCTTTTAACCTCATCCTCATCTGTTGTGCTCATTTCTAACCAAATTTTATTTACTGATAAACCATTTAAAATTCCATCTTCACTTTCCATAACCTCCGCGGAAACTTCGGGCGAGGGAAGAGAAGTGATAATTAGATCGGTTTGTTCTGCCAATTCTTTAGGAGACTTTGCAACCTTAGCACCTAGCTTTTTAAATTCATTTTCTAAACTTTCATCTATCTCTCTAACAGTAACATCAAAATTGTTTCTTATTAAGCTTCCAGCTAGTTTACCGCCTACATTTCCTAAACCAATAAAACCTATTTTCATTTTATTTCCTTTTCTTTTTTATTTTTTGTAAATACAATTAAAATCACACCTGTTATTATTATTGCACCACCTATAAATAATTCTTGTGTTGGTTTTTCACCCAAAAGAAATACAGCAGCAAGTAAACCTGTTGGGGGTATACCCATGGTAACGATAGGAAGCACTTTATAAAGTGGGTTGTTTTTTAAAACATAATAGAAACAACCATAAGTAACTGGTTGCATGATGAAACCAATATAAATTGCAATGATCCAGTGATCAATCTTGGCATTTGTTAAATAATTAATTGTATTTCCATCAATTATTGAAGAAAGCATTATTAAAATTGGCCCAGAGAAAAATGCTAACCAAGCAACTAGAGCCAAAGGATTTATTTCTTTACTTAAAGGTTTAACCATAACTTGTCCAAGAGCCCATATAGCAGACCCTAAAATTGTAAGGCCAATTCCAATAAACTTACCATCTAAGTTAGGAGATCCAGTTAAAATATAAACACCAACAAAAGCGATAGCTATACCAACTAAAGCTCTAATAGTTGGTTTTTCTTTAAGCATAAAGTAAGCAAAAATAACTCCAAACGGAACTTCCATCTGAACCAAAAGAACTGCTGAAGAAGCATCAATTAAATCTAAACCAGTATATGTAATACTATATTGCAACGTATTAGCCACTAATGATGCAGCAAATATTCTTTTTAAATATCCTTTTGGTATTGGGAACCACCAAACTAATAATGATGCAGCAAATGTAAATCTTATACCCATTAAAAGTATAGGGGGGAAAGATTCAAACGCAGGTTTTGCAATTACAAAACCGAAGCCTAAAAAAATAGGCACCAAGGAGGCTACAAAAGTATCTTTTATATTCATGCCTATTTTAATATTAATGATTATTAAAGAACTTATGATATATTCACTTTTTAATTTATGAATTCAACAAAAATAGATCCTAAATTTATCAGCCAAGCTAATCCTAGAGTTGGTTTAATTGCTCTTGCTAGTGATTTTATGATTGAAAAAGATTTTATAAATGTGATTAAAAATAAGAAAATCGATTTCTTTGTTAATCGTATTGAGTGTTACAACCCTCTCACGAAAGAAAACTTGATTAAAATGTCTAATAAAATCACTGATGTCACAAAAGATATTTTACCTGATCAAGACTTGGATTGCGTAGTTTATGGATGCACTTCAGGAACTATTGCTGCTGGTCATGATTCAATTGAAGAAAAAGTTAAAGTAGCTAAACCAATGGCAGACGTATCAACGCCAAGTACTGCTGCAATTAAAGCATTAAAAAAATTAAATATTAAAAAAGTTTCAATTTTTACACCCTACAGTAAAACATTAAATGATGATGTACTAGACTATTTTAAAAGCGAAGGTTTTGAAGTTACTTCTAATTCATACTTTGATATTCAAGATGACTATGATATTGGAAAAGTTGATCAAGATTATTTGTATGAAGTATTATCAAAAATAGATTTAAATGGGGCTGATGCTTTATTTGTTTCATGTACAGCTCTACCAGTTTTAGAAATTATTGATAAATTAGAAAAAAAATTAAACACTATAGTTTTATCCAGTAATCAGGCACTAATTTGGGATACCCTTGTAAAAATAAAAAAGAATAATTCAGTAGAAGGGTTTGGAAAATTATTCCAAGTAAATTGATGTCATTTAGTAAAGAAGAATATAAACAAAGATTAAAAAAAGTTCAAAAAATGATGCAGGAAAAAGGCATCGAACTTTTAATTTCACATGATACTAACAATATGAATTATTTAACAGGTTATGATGCATGGTCATTTTATTATGCTCAATGTGCTATTGTTCATATAGATGCAGATGAACCCTTATGTTTTGTAAGAGCACAGGATGCTGGTGGTGCGTATATTACAACTTACTTAAAAAACGAAAGTGTTATTGTTTACGATGAAAATTACATTCATAAATGGCCGAAACATCCTTATGATTATTTAGTTGAAATAATTAAAGAGAGAAAGTGGGATAAACTAAATATAGGTGTTGAAATGGATGCCCATTATTTTACTGCATTCTGTTATGAAAAAATTAAACAGGGATTACCAAACGCACAAATAAAGGATAGTGATCGTTTAGTTAATTGGGCAAGGTTGGTTAAATCTGATGCTGAAATTGGTTTTATGAAATCTGCTGCAAAAATATCAGAAAAAGGAATGAAAACTGCAATGGAAGTAATTAAACCAGGTGTTAGACAGTGTGATGCTGTAGGTGAAATTCAAAAAACATTATTTTATGGGACAGAGGAATTTGGTGGTGAGTATTCTAGTATTGCAACTTTACTTCCTACAGGAAAAGGAACTTCAGCTTCACATTTAACAGCAACTCAAGACAAATTTGTAGAAGGAGAGGCTACAATTATTGAATTATCTGGAGTTTATAAGAGATATCATGCTCCAATGGCTAGAACAGTTCTGCTAGGAAAACCTAATCAATTAAAGATTGATACAATGAATAAAACTATCGAAGCACTGAATGCTGGAATTAGTGCAATCAAACCTGGAAATATAGCAGATGATGTTGCCCAAGCTTTTTGGAAAATTCTAGATAAGTATGGAATAGAAAAAAAATCTAGAACAGGTTACTCCATTGGAATTGGTTATCCACCTGATTGGGGCGAGCATACACTTAATATTTATAAAGGAGATATGACAGTGCTTGAGCCCAATGTTTGTTTTCATATGATAGCAGTGATGCAGTTTGGAGATTGGGGTGTTGAAGCTTCAGAAGCTATAAGAGTTACAGAGAACGGATCAGAATTGTTCTGTAATTTTCCAAAAGAGCTCCATATTAAGAGTTAATTAGCTATTGAAATCTATTTGTACAAATGTTTTATATGCACCTTTATGTCTAAAAATCCAGAATTCGTAAAATTTGATAAAGTAGATAAAAGTTATGACGGTAAAGTTCTTGTCGTTAAAGATCTTCAATTAGATATTGCCGAAGGTGAGTTTATAACAATGCTTGGTCCATCTGGTTCAGGTAAGACAACTTGCTTAATGATGTTGGCTGGATTTGAAACACCAACTCATGGCGAAATATTATTAGACGGTAATATTATTTCTAATATTCCACCTCATAAAAGAGGAATTGGAATGGTATTTCAAAACTATGCATTATTTCCACATATGACTGTTTATGAAAATTTAGCTTTTCCTTTGAGGGTAAGAAAAGTTGAAAAAGATGAAATTGATAAAAAAGTTGATAAAGCATTATCTATGGTTTCTTTGAATGGTTTTGAAACCAGAATGCCAGCTCAACTTTCAGGCGGTCAACAACAAAGGGTTGCTGTTGCAAGAGCTTTAGTATTTGATCCAGCAGTCGTATTAATGGATGAACCTCTAGGAGCATTAGATAAAAATTTAAGAGAAAGCATGCAATATGAAATTAAACATATTCATGAAAGCATTGGTGTAACAGTTGTATATGTAACTCATGATCAAAGTGAAGCATTGACTATGTCAAATAGAATTGCAGTATTTAACGATGGAAAAGTTCAACAGTTATCAGATCCAGCTGAGCTTTATGAAAAACCAGTTAATTCTTTTGTTGCTGAGTTCATAGGTGAGAATAATACTTTCAATGGTGAAGTAGTTGATATCGACAAAGACAAATGTAAAGTTAAATTAGCAAAATCAGAAATACTAGCAAACCCAATATCTGTTAAGTCAAAAGGAGAAAAAACAACAGTATCACTGAGACCAGAGAGAGCGTTAATAAATCCAACTGATAAAATGGATAATATGTTCACTGGAAAGATTGAGGAAGTAATTTATCATGGTGATCATACAAGAGTTAGACTAAATCTTTTGGGAAGCTCAGAATTTATTCTTAAAGTTCCTAACAGCACGTCCAATTTAGAATTAAAAGTTAGTCAAGATATTAATATTGGATGGAACAGTATTGATGCTAGGGCATTGGACCCAAAATAATTACATTATAAAATATATATATCTAATATACATTTTAAATGACAAAATCAGCTGTTGACTTCACTTTAGCTATTTGTTGTACTTTTACTTATATAAATTAATTTATATCAACGTTTAAACGGAGGAATAATGAGAAAAATAAGTAAATTATTACTAGCTCTTTCTTTTGTTGTATCTCTAACTTCTTCAGCCTTTGCTGTTACAGTAGCATCATGGGGTGGAGCTTACACAGAGTCTCAAAAGCTTGGGTATGGTGATCCTACTGCTAAAGCACTTGGAATAGAAATCAACTGGGTTGACTATTCTGGTGGTTTATCAGAAATCAAAGCACAAAAGGAAGCGGGTGCTATAACTTGGGATATTATAGACTTATTTGCATTCGATACTATTAACGGATGTGATGAAGGTTTATTTGTTAAATTTGATTTTGACAAAGACTTTCCAGCTGCACCAGATGGAACTCCTGCAAGTGAAGACTTCTTCACAGGAATGCCAAGTGAATGTGCTGTAGGTAACATTTTATATTCTTGGAACTATGCTTTTGATACAAGAGCATTTGGTGGTAAAGAGCCTAAAACAATTAAGGATTTCTTTAATACTAAAAAATTTCCTGGAAAAAGAGCAATCTACAAAAGTGCTTTAACAAACTTAGAAATCGCTTTAGCAGCTGATGGAGTTAAGTTAGGTGACGGCGGAACTAGAGTTTATAGAAAACTTTTAGAAGACGGTGGAATTGACAGAGCTATGAATAAAATCAAAAAGCTTTGTACAGATCCTAAAGGTGGATGTGTATTCTGGTCTGCAGGTGCTCAACCACCTGAATTATTAGTTGCTGGTGAAGTTGTAATGGCAACTGGTTGGAACGGAAGATTCTTTAACGCTGAAGTAGGTGAAAATGCTCCAATCAAACAAGTATGGGATGGTCAAGGTCTTGACTACGAATATTTCGCACTTGTTAAAGGTGGACCAGATGAAGCAAATGCTAAAAAAGCTTTAGCTATGATGACTAACACTGAAATGTTAGCTGGTAGTGCGAAGTACATCGCATATGCTCCATGGAGAAAATCATCTCTTGATGTAATTACTGCTGGTGAGCCTTGGTACAAAGATGGTAAAACTAACATGATGCCACAAATGCCAACTGCTCCTGCAAACACTAAGAACTATTTCTTAGTAGACCCTTTCTTCTGGGCTGATAATAATACTGAGATCAGTGAGAAGTGGGAAGCAATGAAAGCGGGATTATAATTTCAGTTTTAATCACTGAATTTATATAATATATTTAGGGCGGTTAAATTTAACCGCCCTATTTTTTTATGAGCTCTGAATCAAAACAAATTTTAACAACTGACGGAATACCTTTAGAAGTCAGTTTAAAAAAAGCAGAAAAGAAGAATAAAATAAAAGCATTTCTTCTTGTTGCGCCATTATTATTATTTCTTGTAATAACTTATATCTTTCCAATTGGAGATATGTTTATGAGAAGTGTTGATGACAGAATGGTCACAAACATGCTCCCTAAAACATTTAAAGCGATGGAGAAATGGGAAAATTTAGACGAATTACCTCCAGAGGAAGTTTATCGTGGATTTTACGAAGATTACAAACTACTTGCTGAAAATCAACAGCATGGAAAATTAGGACAAAGATTAAATAAAGAAAAAAATGGTTTTAATACAATTACAAAAAAACTTTTTAGACAAATAAAAAGAAAAAAAATTGATGAAAGTGCGAGTTTAAAAGAGCAAATCAATAAACTTCACAAAAGATGGAGAGACGTAGAATATTGGCAAGCAATTAAAAGAACAGCTCCACCTTATACAGCCTCAAAATATTTAAAAGGAATGGACATGTATTTTGCTGCAGATGGAAGTATAGCCCAAGTAGATGAAGATAGAAGAATACATAGAATTCTTTGGCTAAGAACTCTAGAAATCGCCTTTTTTGTTACACTTTTTTGTTTCTTTATGGGATATCCAATAGCACACTTATTGGCAACACTCCCAATGAAATACAGCAACTTATTGATGATCTGTGTGTTACTTCCTTTCTGGACTTCTTTACTTGTTAGGACGGCTAGTTGGATGATTCTGTTGCAACAGCAAGGAATAGTAAACGACTTCTTTGTAATGATAGGTTTAGTTGCCGACGATAATAGACCAGAGATGATGTATAATAAAGTCGGGACTTATGTTGCAATGACACAGATTTTATTGCCATTTATGGTTTTGCCACTTTATAGCGTCATGAAAACTATATCACCAAGCTTAATGAGAGCTGGTAAATCTTTAGGTGGAACACCTTTTGTAGCTTTTTGGAAAGTTTACTTCCCTTTAACAATACCAGGTATTGGTGCTGGATGTTTATTAGTTTTCATTTTAGCAATCGGATATTACATAACACCAGCCTTAGTTGGAGGTGCGTCAGGAACATTAATAAGTAATCAGATTGCATTTCATATGAAGACAACTCTTGACTGGAGTTTTGCATCAGCAATGGGATTAATGTTGTTAACGGGAGTTTTAGTTATTTATTGGATTTATAATAAATTAGTTGGAGTTGATAATATTAAGTTAGGATAATATGGCATTACCAAGTTATACAGAAACAAGATATAGAATTTGGCATTACATCTATATTGCTATTTGCACATTTGTATTTTTCTTTTTGATTGCTCCTTTGTTTGTGATTTTTCCATTATCATTTAATGCAGAAGAATTTTTGGTTTTTTCAGAAGGTATGAAAAATTTAGATCCAGACGCATTTTCTTTAAGATGGTATAAAGATATGGTTTATGGAACTAAAAACCCTTGGGGATTAGCTGCAAAAAATAGTTTTATAATTGCAATCTTTGCAACAATTGGATCAATTATTTTAGGGACTTTAGCTGCTTTAGGATTAAGTAGTAGACATATGCCTTACAAAGGTTTGATTATGGCAACTTTAATATCTCCAATGATTGTTCCACTAATTATATCAGGTGTTGCAATCTTCTTTTTTATGGCAAAAGCTGGTTTAGCAGCTACTCACACTGGAATAGTGTTGGCACATATAATTTTAGGAACACCATTTGTTGTTATTACTGTTACAGCTACACTTTCAGGTTTTGATCATAGCGTAACAAGAGCTGCCGCAAGTTTGGGTAGCAACCCAGTAAATACATTTATGAAAATAACGCTTCCTCTAATATTACCAGGAGTAATTTCTGGGGGATTATTTGCTTTTGTAACATCCTTTGACGAAGTTGTTGTGGTGTTATTCTTAGCAGGATTAGAAAATACAACTATTCCAATACAAATGTGGACAGGCTTAAGAGAACAATTAAGCCCTACAATTCTTGCAGTTGCTACTTGTTTAATTCTCTTATCAACCTTAATATTAGTATCAGCTGAATTATTAAGAAGAAGATCTGAGAGATTAAGAGGAATAAATAGATAATTTACCCAAATAATTTTTTCATATATAGAAACTGTTATGGAAATTAAAAAAGTTGTAGTTATAGGTTCTGGTACAATGGGTAGTGGGATTGCTGCTCATTTATGTAATGCAGATGTACCAGTTACTCTTTTAGATTTGACTACTCAAATCAGTGAAAAAGCGAGAGAAAGAATTCATAAATCTAGACCTCCTTTGCTAATAGATAAAAGTAAAATTAACAATATTAATGTTGGAAATATTGAAGAAAATTTTGATGTTGTAAAAGATGCAGATTGGGTTGTAGAGGCAGTAGTAGAAAGAATTGATATTAAACATAATATTTATGAGAAGATATTTAAGAACAGAAAAAAAGGTGCAATTGTTTCATCAAACACATCATCAATTCCGATTAAAGTTTTATCAGAGAAACTAACTGACAAAGAAAAAAAAGATTTTTGTATCACTCACTTTTTTAATCCAGTTAGATATATGGGATTGTTAGAAATTGTAAAAAATGAAAATAATGATTTGAATAAAATTAATTCTTTAAAGAAATTTTGCGAAGTAGAACTTGGGAAGGGAGCTATTATCTGTAATGATACTCCAGGTTTTTTAGGTAATAGAATCGGCGTTTATGCTATGCAGGTTGCGATGACAGAAGCATTCAAAATGAAACTTTCAATAGAAGAAGCAGATGCAGTTTTTGGTAGACCAATGGGAATACCCAAAACAGGAGTGTTTGGATTATATGATCTAATTGGAATTGATTTAATGGCCGATGTGTTAAAAAGCTTTATTAAGGAACTTTCAGATAAAGATGAATTCCAAATTGTTGCAAAAGAAATTCCATTAGTCAAAAAATTAATTGAAAAAGGATACACAGGGCGTAAAGGAAAAGGTGGCTTTTATAGAATGAATAAAAGTGGAGATCAAAAAATTTTAGAGGCTATTAATTTAGAAACAGGAGAGTATTCGGCAACAAAAAAGATAGATTTAGGAATCGAGACTGTTGATATCAATAATTTAATTAATCGAAAAGACAAGTTTGGCGAATATGCTTGGATTGTAACTTCAAAAATAATTAAATATGCATCTTCACTTGTTCCAGGAATTACTAATAAGTTTAACGATATTGATGAAGCTATGAGACTAGGTTTTAATTGGGCAATGGGTCCATTTGAAATGTTGAGATCAATAGGTGTTAAGAATTTTTTTGAAAGAATTGATGGCTTTGAAAATAATAAATTTTTAGAAAATTTATCAAAAACAAAAGATGAAAACTTTTATGGAGAAAGACAACTTTATACAGATATTCAAACTTTAGGTAAAATAAGACCATCAGCAATTAAACTTGATAAAAATAATTCTGCTGAAATTCATCGATTTAAGGATTTTAATATTGTTGAGTTTACAACAAAAGCTTGTGCATTAGATTATGACTCAATGGATGCATTGAAAAACGCAACTGATAAACCTTTAATTATAATAAATGAAAGCATGCAATTTTCAGCGGGTGTTAATTTAAGTTATACAATGAACTTTGCTGACAAAGATGATTTTAAATCAATTGAAAAATTCATTAAATATTTTCAAGATACTTGCAAAACCTTAAAATACTCTAAGTACCCAGTTGTATCAGCTCCTTCTGGACTTACGCTTGGAGGAGGCTTTGAGGTTTTAGTTCAAAGTAATTTTGTTGCTTCACACACAAATTTAGTTATTGGATTAGTTGAAACTATTGTTGGATTAGTTCCAGCAGGAGGAGGATGTAAAGAAATGTTATGGAGATGGTCACAAACAGAGGAAGCAAAATCAGATCCAGATTATGGCCCACTAAAAGTTTTTGATATTATTGGCTATGCTAAAACAGCTACATCTCCAATCGAGGCTGAGCCATTAAAGTATTTAAGACCAGAAGATAGAAAAATAATGAACAGAAACAGTCTTTTTGAGGAAGCAAAAAATTTAATTAATCAAAATAACAATTTTGTTCCTCCAGAAGAGTGTAAGTTCAAGCTTTCTGGAAAGCCATTGAAAGATAAAATGATTAAAGTTCTAGAGAAATTATACAACGAAAAGGTAATTTTAGATCATGGTATGTATGTCGGTTCAGAGCTTGCAAATGTTTTAAGTGGGGGAGATACAACAATTGAAAAAACATTATCTGAAGATGATCTATACAAATTAGAATTAGACTCTTTTATGAGACTAATAGAAACTAAACAAACTCAAGATAGAATTAAGCATACTTTGTTAACTGGCAGACCTTTAGTTAATTAGAATTCAACAATCTAAATGTTTTAATATAATCAGGTCTTAAAACATAAATTCCTTTATTACCTGTTTTAATTTTAGTTAAAATGTCTAAACCGTAAACTACTTTACCAATTGGAGTATACTCGCCTTGATAAATTGGAATTTCTTTCAATGTGATAAAAAATTCACTATCTTCTGTATCAAATTTTACTGTTCTAGCAAAACCTACGCTTCCCTCAGTAAATTTAAAATCATTGCTTAATTCAGACTTTAACAAACCAAATCCAGACTTGCCACTACCAATTTTAGAATAATTTAAATTACTTATATTTCCATACTCAATATCTCCAGCTTGTACAAAAGTATTTTCTGAAACTTTATAAAAAGCAGAACCATCATACATTTTTTTTTCTATTAAAATTTTAAATCTTTCTACCGCCTTGGGAGAAATATCTGGATAAAGTTCAATTATTACATTTCCACACTCAACATTCATCACTACAATATTATTTGGTTCATTAAAATTAAGTTTACTTAAATTGTTTTTTTCAACAAATAGGCATTTATTTTTTAATAAAAAAAAAAATGTAAAAGCAAAAATAGAAAGAACAATTAAAAATATAAATAAAATTTTTTCTGATTTTGAGGCTTTAATAGTTTTGATCATAAAATATTTTTATCTATTTTAGCTAAGTTTAATTTTATAAAATTCACTTTTTTATTCAGGATTTTGTCATTATTAATTTTATCTTCAATTGTTTCTTTATCAGTCATTAAAAATGAAAAAATTTCTGCCATGTCTTCAGATGGAATAGATTTAGAATATTCTGTCAAAAAACCATCAGTTTTTTCATATAGATCTAAATTCAATCTATTAGAACAGGTCGAACATTTAGCATAATTAAACGACTTTAAATTAAAAGAAGAAAATTTATCTTCATCAAAATATTCAATGTGAGTATTTTGAATCATATGAAAAATTTCATGGTGTATCATTCTTTCAAAATATTTTTTATTAAAATTAATATCTAAAATTAAGGTTCTGTTTTTATTATCAGGTATTCCCCCAGTATTAATTTCAGAGATGAATAAATTTTCACAAAACACTATATATTTTAATTTTATCTTATTAAGAAAATTAGAATTATATCGATTAAGATTTTTTTCAATTAAAGGAAATTTTGTATTTAAATTATTTATATTAACTTTGTCACAAGTAATGTTTTTATTTAAACCAATTTTAAAATTACCCTTAGCACTTAAATAACGAATATTATTATCGTTTTTTAATTTATAAATTTCTAAGTTGGGAATTTTTATCAAATTATAAATTTCATCAGCATTTACATGCGAAATTTGAAAAATAAGAATAAATAAAAATAAAATTTTCATTAAATTATTATAGACGAATTAGATAAGATAATATTATCTTAGATTATTAAAAAATGAAAAAAGAAAGAAACAAGAATCCAATTCAACCAGTTAGCGGAACTAAAGTTCCAAGATTTGCTGGCCCAAGTACTTTTGCAAGACTTCCTGAATTAAGAGATGTGGAAAGTTGTGATGTTGCGATTGTTGGAATTCCTTTTGATGCTGGTACAAGTTATCGACCTGGAGCAAGATTTGGACCGCAAAGCATAAGACAAGCATCTAGGCATTTAAGAACTAATTATCACCCTAATTATGATGTTGAGCCTTTTAAAATTCAACAAGTTGCTGATGCTGGTGATATTGCTTGTAATCCGTTTAGCATTGATGAAGCAATTAAACAAATAGAAGTAGGTGCCATAGATTTATTAAATAAGGTTGGAGGAATTATAAGTTTAGGCGGAGACCATACTATTGCAGTACCTTTATTAAGAGCAATCAATAAAAAAAATAAGGGCCCTGTATCTTTAGTTCATTTTGATGCTCACTTAGATACCTGGGATACATATTTTGGTGCACCCTATACACATGGAACTCCATTTAGAAGAGCTAGAGAAGAAGGATTATTTTTAGATGATGCTTCTATGCATGTTGGAATTAGAGGCCCACTTTACAGTAGAGATGATATTAAAAATGATGAAAGCTTTGGATTTAAAATAATTCATTGTGATGAGTTTCAAACAGAAGGAACTGATAAAATAGCAGAAAGAATTAAAAAAAGAGTGGGAGACAATCCTCTATACTTATCAATTGATATTGATGTTTTAGATCCTGCATTTGCTCCAGGCACTGGTACGCCAGAAATTGCAGGGATGACTACAAGAGAAATGGTAAATGTTTTAAGAGGTTTGTCTGGATCAAATTTAGTTTCAGCTGACGTTGTTGAAGTTTCTCCAGCATATGATCATGCAGAAGTAACTTCTTTAGCAGCAGCAACTATTGTTTATGAATTAACTAATTTATTTGCAAAAACATAAAGAAAGGATAACGTCATAAAATGTTAGACAAAAAAAATTTTTACATTAATGGAGCTTGGGTTAAGCCAGATAGCTCTGAGGAAATTAAAGTAATTGATCCTGCGACAGAAGAAAATTGTGCAGTAATTACTTTGGGGAACAAAGCTGACATTGATATTGCTGTTAATGCAGCTAAAGATGCTTATGAGTCCTGGGCCTTCTCTTCTAAAGAAGAAAGAATTGAATTATTAGAAAAACTTTATGAAAATTACAAGAAAAGATGGGCAGATATTGCAGAAGCTATAACTCTTGAAATGGGTGCTCCAAAAGATTTTGCAACAAAATTACAAGCAGGTACAGGAGCAAGTCATATCAAATCATTCATCAGATATTTAAAAAATTTTGAATTTGAAAAACCTTTAGGAGATCACGCTCCTAACCAAAGATTAATTTATGAACCAAAAGGTGTTTGTGCATTAATAACACCATGGAATTGGCCGATGAACCAAGTTTGTTTAAAAGTAATGCCAGCAATAGCCGCTGGTTGCACAATGGTTTTAAAACCATCAGAATTAGCACCACTTTCGTCAATGATACTTGCTGAAATTATTGATGAAGTAAAATTTCCAAAAGGTGTGTTTAATTTAGTTAATGGTGATGGAGCAACAACGGGAGATGCTCTAACAAGTCATCCACACATTAATATGATTTCTTTTACAGGATCAACAAGAGCAGGAGTTTTGATTTCACAAAATGCTGCTAAAGAATTTAAAAGAGTAAGCTTAGAATTAGGTGGCAAGGGAGCAAATATTATTTTTAAAGATGCCGATGCAGAAGCTATTGAAAGAGGTGCTTTGAGATGTTTTAGAAATTCTGGACAATCTTGTAATGCACCAACAAGAATGCTAGTTGAAAAATCAATGTATGATGAAGCTATTGAGAGATTAAAAAAATATACTGAAAACTTTGAAGTTGGTGATCCTAAAAAAGAAGGAGAACATATAGGTCCAGTTATCTCAGAAACTCAATACAACAAAATACAAACTTTAATCCAAAAAGGAATAGATGAAGGTGCAAAATTAGTTGCTGGAGGAACCGGTAAACCTGATGGATTAGACAAAGGTTACTTTGTTAAACCAACTGTTTTTGCAGATGTAAATAATAATATGGATGTTGCAAGAACAGAAATTTTTGGACCCGTTTTATCTGTTATTCCATTTGAAACAGAAGAAGAAGCAATAAAAATTGCAAATGACACTACTTATGGATTAACAAACTATATCCAAACCCAAGACACTGAAAAAGTACAAAGAGTTGCAAGAAAATTAAGATCTGGAATGGTAGATGTTAATGGAGCTGGTATTGCTGTTGATGCACCTTTCGGTGGTTTTAAACATTCTGGGATAGGTCGAGAAGCAGGAGAACATGGTTTAGAAGAGTTTTTAGAAGTAAAAGCCGTAGGTGGCTGGAGTTAATTTACTGATTTATCTTTTACACCTTCTAAAAACTTAAGGCATTTTTTTATTTCATTTAATTCTATGAACTCGTCAATTTTGTGAGCTTGTTCTATGGATCCAGGTCCACAAACAACTGTACTGATTCCTAATTCTTGAAATAAACCAGCTTCTGTTCCAAAAGAAACCACTTCTCTAGAGTTATCACCAGTTATATTTGAAACAAATTCACATGCTTCAGATTCATCTAATCTGTTAAAACCAACAACTTCACCTATCACTTCTTTTTTAATATAAGAATCTGGAAATACTTTTTTCATTTCTGGCAGGAGAACTTCATTTGCATATTTATCAATTTCATTTGTAACAAATTCTCCATCTTCTTTAACAACTGGTCTTGTTTCCCATTCAACACTACATTTATCTGCAATGACATTATGAGCAATACCACCTTTGATACCTCCAACCGATAAAGTTGAATGTGGAGGATCAAAAATACTATCTTTTTGAACTCTTTTTTTCAATTCTTCTCTAATTTCTAAAAGTTTTCCAACATACCTGGTAGCATATTCAGCTGCATTTACTCCTAAATGTGGTTTAGAACTATGTCCTGCAAGTCCTCCAAAATGCACTGTATATTCATTCATACCTTTGTGAGCATCTATAATTTTCATTTTAGTTGGTTCACCAATTATACAAATTCCATTTTTGATATCTCTTTTTTTCAATTCCTCTATTAATAAAGGAGCTCCAATACATGCAGTCTCTTCATCAAATGTGTAACAGAAATGTAAGTCTCTATCTAAATTACTTTCTTTGAAGATAGGCGCATAAGCAAGTGTACATGCAATAAAACCTTTCATGTCACATGAACCTCTTCCATATAATTTATCATTTTTAATTGTTGCAATAAATGGGTCACTACTCCAACCTTTAGATACGGGAACCACATCAGTGTGTCCAGATAATATAATTGGTTTTTTTACGCTTTGATTTTTTGATTTTAAAGTTCCAAAAAGATTTACTCTTTTTTTATCATCATCATAAACTTTGAAAGTATCTATTCCTATGTTATTTAAAATTTTTTCACAATAATCAATTAAATTACTGTTATCTTGACCTGAGATAGTTTTAAATGAGATTAAGTCAGTTAAAATCTTGATTGATTTTTCATACAAATTGTTATCTATACTCATAAACTTAAAACACTATATTATATTATGATTAAAGAGCAAATTACCTATAATGATTTTGATAAAGTAGATATTAGAATTGGTACCGTAATTTCTGTAAAAAAAAATGAAAAGGCGAGAAAGCCATCTTTAGTGGTTGAAGTTGATTTTGGAAGCGAAATTGGCATTAAACAATCCTCGGCTCAAATTACTCATTATTATAATGAGGATAATTTAAAAGGAAAACAAGTTATTGCTGTTTGTAATTTTCCTGAAAAAAATATCGCCGGAATAGTTTCTCAAGTATTAGTCTTAGGAGCAATTGATGCCAATGGTAAAGTAACACTTGTTCATCCTTCTCAAAAAGCAGAAAATGGATTACCGATCGCTTAGTAATGCATCCTGAAATTCTATCTATAACTTTATTTGGAATTGTTGCAGCATTTACTCCTGGACCAAATAATTTTCTTGCTTTCTATTCTGGTTTCAATTTTGGCATTCTAAGAACACTACCGCATATAATTGGTGTAACTTTAGGGTTTCCTTTTTTGTTATTCTGTTTAGCTCTAGGGCTGATAAATATTTTTAAGCTTTATCCTTTAATCCAAGAAGTATTAAAATATTTAGGAACTTTATTTTTAATTTATTTAGCATACAAAATTTCTTTTTCAGGACCTTCTGATCAGGAAAATAAAAATAAAAGTCCAATTAAGTTTCATGAAACTTTTATTTTTCAATTTTTAAATCCTAAAGGGGTTATTGCATCGATTATTCTTGTTTCTACTTATATTAATCCAGGAGAAACTTTTGTAAGTTATACGACTCAAATTATCATTATGGCTTTAATTGTTTCGGTGACTAGTATAACTCTGTGGACCTTTTTAGGTAAATTTTTCAGGAAATTTGCGACAAATCAGAAATTTATTAATTACTTTAATTATGCTATGTCACTGCTTCTTTTAACAAGCATAATAACTTTTTATTTATAATATGATCCCAGGTATCAAAAATTCTTATAATTCACTAAAAAAAATTATAGTTAATGACAAAGAGTATAATTATTACTCACTAAATGAAGCAGAAAAAAATGGACTTGAAGGAATAAGTAAACTTCCAAAATCTCTAAAAGTTTTACTAGAAAATTTATTAAGATACGAAGACGACTTAAGTGTCACAAAATCTCAAATAGAAGCAATTAAAAACTGGCTAAAGACAAAAAAATCTAAAACTGAAATTGCATATAGACCAGCAAGAGTTTTGCTCCAAGATTATACAGGAATACCTGCGGTTGCAGATTTAGCTGCAATGAGAGAAGCAGTCAAAGAAAAAAATAAAGATCCGAATACAATCAATCCATTATCTGCAGTTGATCTTGTAATTGATCACTCTGTACAAGTCGACCAATCTGCAAAAGCAGATTCTTTTGAAAAAAATGTCGATATAGAATTTGAAAGAAATGGTGAGAGATATTCTTTTTTAAAATGGGGACAGCAGGCATTTGATAATTTTAGGATAGTTCCACCAGGAACAGGAATTTGTCACCAAGTAAATTTAGAATATCTGTCAAAAGTTGTTTGGTCAGAAGAATTTAAAGGGGAAAAATATCTTTTTCCAGATACTTTAGTGGGAACAGACAGTCATACGACAATGGTAAATGGCTTATCTGTTTTAGGATGGGGTGTTGGAGGAATTGAAGCTGAAGCAGGAATGTTAGGTCAACCAATTTCTATGTTAATACCAGAAGTCATTGGTTTTGAAATGAAAAACAAAATGCCAGAAGGAACTACTGCAACTGATTTAGTATTAACTGTTGTTAAAATGTTAAGAGATAAAGGAGTGGTTGGTAAGTTCGTTGAGTTTTATGGAGAGGGGTTAAAAAATTTAACTCTTGCAGATAGAGCTACAATTGCAAACATGGCACCAGAATATGGTGCAACTTGTGGCTTTTTTCCTATCGATGAAGAAACATTAAAGTATTTAAAATTTTCTGGAAGAGATCAACAAACTGTTGATATCGTAGAAAATTATGCCAAGGAACAAGGTTTATGGGTGAGTAAAGAGATAGAATTTACGGATATTGTATCTTTAGATATGTCTACAGTTGTACCAACTATTTCAGGACCTAAAAGACCTCAAGACAAAGTTCTTTTAACAGATGCACCTATTTCGTTTCAAAAAGTATTACAGGAAGCCACAAATAAAAATGAAAAATCAATTTCAAAAGTAACAAATACAGATTATGAAATTAAAGATGGCTCAATATTAATTGCAGCAATAACATCTTGTACAAACACTTCTAATCCAAATGTTCTGATTGGGGCTGGACTATTAGCTAAAAAAGCTATTGAAAAAGGTTTACAAGTTAAACCTTGGGTAAAAACTTCTTTAGCACCTGGATCTCAGGTAGTTACAGACTATTTGGCAAAAGCTGGATTAAACACTTATTTAGACCAGCTTGGCTTTAATTTAGTTGGTTATGGCTGCACAACTTGCATCGGAAATTCAGGACCGCTTCCAGCAAATATTGTAGAAGCAATCCAAAAAGAAAATATTTATGCAGTTTCAGTTTTATCAGGAAATAGAAATTTCGAGGGAAGAATTTCACCACATATAAAAGCTAACTATCTGGCCTCACCCCCACTTGTTGTTGCGTATGCAATAGCTGGGCATATGGAAGTTGATTTGTATAAAGATCCATTGGGAAAAGATAAAGAAGGAAAGGATGTATTTTTAAAAGATATTTGGCCTTCAAATAAAGAGATAGAAGACACTTTAAAAGCTTCACTTAATGCTGAGATGTTTATTCAAAGATACTCAAATGTATCTGAGGGCCCAACTCAATGGCAAAAAATTAAAACCGATAAAAGTAGTATTTATGATTGGGACGAAGGATCAACATATGTAAAAAAACCTCCGTTTTTTGACTCGTTACCAGATAAACCAGAAGGATTTAAAGAAATTAAGGATGCAAGACCATTATTAATTTTAGGTGATATGGTTACCACTGACCATATATCGCCAGCTGGCAGTATTCAAAAAGATAGTCCGACTGGTGAATATTTCATGGAACACCAAATTTTACCTAAAGATTATAACTCATATGGTTCAAGAAGAGGTAATCATGAAGTTATGATGCGAGGAACTTTTGCAAATATAAGAATTAGAAATGAAATGGCTCCTGGAACAGAAGGTGGCTTCACAAAGTTATATCCTGAAGAAAAAGTTCTTCCCATCTATGATGCGGTAGTTGAATATAAAAAAAGAGGAACAGATTTAGTTGTTATTGGTGGAAAAGAGTATGGAACTGGATCGTCTAGAGATTGGGCAGCTAAAGGAACAAAATTACTTGGGATAAAAGCAGTAATTGCAGAGAGTTTTGAAAGAATTCACCGATCTAATTTAATTGGAATGGGAATATTACCGTTACAATTTATCGAAGATATAAATAGAAAAAATCTAAAATTAATTGGTTCTGAATTAATTAGTATTCTAAATATAGAAAAGGGCGTTAATCCCTCAGATGAAGTGACAGTCGAAATTAAATATGCATCTGGCGAAATAAAGAAAATTAAAACTTTATGCAGAATTGATACAAAAAATGAATTAGAGTATTATAAAAACGGAGGTATTCTGCAGTACGTTTTAAGGAATATGATTTAGTTATGGACGAAGATTTATCAATTATAAATACCAATACTAGAAATGAAAAAATTAAGAATTTTTTTATAAATAATAAAAATAAAATAATTTCAGGTATAATCATTTTAATAATTGTCATAGTAGGTGTTTTTAGTTACGACAAATATTTAATTAATAAAAAAAAAGATATCTCAGATAGTTATAATTCAATAATCATCGATTATTCAGAAAAAACAAAAGAAAAAACAGCTAGTAGTCTAATTGAAATTATAAACAAGAAAGATCCAACTTACTCACCTCTATCACTTTACTTTATCATTGATAATAATCTTGTAAGTGATCAATCCAAAATCAATTCATTGTTTGATATATTGATAAAGGATACTTCATTAGACAGTGAAATTAAAAACTTAATTATATACAAGAAGGCACTCTTCAATGCAGATAACGCTCAAGAGGCCGATCTTTTAAATATGTTAAATCCTCTGATCAATTCACAAAGTGTATGGAAATCACATTCTTTATACTTAATGGCAGAATATTTTTATGTAAATAATCAAAAACAAAAAGCTAAAGAATTTTTTAACCAAATAATAGCTTTAGAAAATTCAAATCCAGATATAAGGCTTCAAGCAGAGAAAAGATTGAACAGAGACTTGAGTGAATAAATTAATTTTTACTTTAATTGCATTATTTTTTTTTAATAACTGTTCATTTAATGAAAACTCCAGAATTTGGAAAGACAAAGAAAATAAATTAGAGCAAAATAAAAAAATAGCAAAAGTTTTTGCAGAAGAAAAAGTAAGTGTTTCAGAATTTAATACTAATTTAAAATTAGACCTATCATCAATAAAAATAAATAATAAAAAAATTACTAATCAAAATAATATTGGTTTGCAAAATTATAAAGGTGAATTGACAAAGATAGGTAACTTTAAATTTCCAAAGTTAGATGAAATTAATCAATTAAATTTTGAACCGATTTTTTTAAATAATGGGATAATATTTTTTGATAAAAAGGGCTCAATTATAAGGTATGACAATAATCAGAAAGTTATTTGGAAAAAAAATCATTATTCAAAATCTGAAAAAAAATTAAAACCAAAACTTAATTTTTTAGTAGATGGTCAAGATCTTTTAGTAACCGACAGTATAGCAAAATATTATTCTGTAAATATTAGTACTGGAGAATTAAATTGGTCAAACAATAATGATTATCCGTTTAATTCAAATATTAAAAAACATAAAGATAAAATATTTGTTATCGATTATAAAAATACTCTGAGATGTTATAAGATTAAAGATGGTTCTGAATGTTGGAATTTGCAAACAGAGGACTCATTTACAATTTCAAATGTTAAATATTCCTTAATTATTTTAAACGATAATGTTATTTTTAATAATTCTATAGGAGATATTACAGCTGTAAATATTGAAACTGGTTTAATTACATGGCAACTACCTACACAGAGTAGCACGATAATAAATGAAACTTATAATTTTAAGACTTCTAAACTAGTATCAGATGGAAATTCTTTATTTTTTTCAAACAATAAAAACCAGTTTTATTCAATAGATATAAAAACAGGAACCACTAACTGGATAAATGAAGTTAACTCTAATGTAAAACCTATTTTGGTTGGAAATCTAATTTTCACAATTTCTAATGAAGGTTATTTGATATTAATTGATAAAAATAAAGGCAATATAGTTCGAATTACAGATCTATTCCTTAATTACAAAGATAAAAAAAGAAAAAATATTTATCCTATTGGTTTTGTGATTGGGGACAAAAATTTATTTTTAACTAACTCAGATGGTAAAATGATTATAGCTGGGATTGAAGATGGAAAAATAATAAAAATTGAAAAAATTTCTGGTGGATTAGTCTCTGAACCGTTTATATTTAACAACAATTTATATGTAGTAAGAAATGGTTCAATTGTACAATATAACTAAACATGTTCTTAAAATTTTTAGAAAAAATTGGCAGAAAAAAAGTTGTATTAGATAGAGGACCTTCACATCCTAATTTTAAAGAGGCAAAGCCTTGGATGAACCGTTATTATGTATTGATGAGGTATCGACCTAAATGGTTTCCTTTCAATATATTAATTCATGAGATGCTAGCAGATGATCATGGAGAAGGAGTTCATAATCACACATTTCCTTATATAACTATAATTTTAAGAGGTGGTTATTGGGAAACATTAAGCAATGGTAAGTTTTGGCGTCCACCAGGGTATATTGGTTTCAGATCAGCGAATAATTTACATCGAGTAGATTTGGAACCAGGAACAAAACCACTGACTTTGTTTATCTCAGGTCCATTTGGGCTAAGGAAAGGACCAAGATCAGAGTATGGTATTGATTTTAAAACTAAAAAAAATTGATGCCAAAAAAATTTGAAAAAAAATTTATATCTTATTGTGAAAATCAAAATTTAGAAGTTAATCATAATCAAATCACCGTAATTAAAAAATTAGAAGATTACCATAATAATAATTATAAATCATTTTTTTCAAAATTATTTTCCAAACAAAAATCTAAAAAAGGATTTTATTTATATGGTGGTGTAGGGGTTGGTAAAACGATGATTTTAAACTTCTTTTATGATCATCTTGACGAAAAAAAATTAAAACAACATTTTAATGAGTTTATGTTAGGTTTTCATGATTTTGTTCATGAACAAAAAGGAAAAGATGAGGAAAATGTAATCAATCAATTTGTTAAAAAATTAAAATCAAAAGCTTCATTAATTTATTTCGATGAATTCCAAGTAACAAATATTGTTGATGCAATGATTTTAGGGAAACTATTTGAACAAATTTTTAAAGAAGAAATTAAAATTATTCTTACTTCAAATACAAAAATTTCAGAACTTTATCAAGAGGGTCTTCAACGCGATCAATTTATACCTTTTATAAAAATAATGGAAGATCAATCAATCGAGTATGAATTAAAAATTGAGGATGATTACAGAAAAACTAATGATAATCAAAAACAAAGATATTTTTTTCCACTTAATCAAGAAACCAATTTTAAGATTAATAAATTTTTTAGAACCATAACAAGGGATAAAAAACAATCTTCAATAACAATTAATGTTAAAGGAAGAGAATTTAAAATAGAAAATTTTTATGAGGGAATTGTTAGATATGACTTTAATCAACTTTGTGATCAAAATTTAGGAGCAGAAGATTATTTAGAAATAGTTAAAAACTGTAAATTTATGGTAATAGATCAGATACCTCAATTTAATGATGTAAATTCAAATCAACAACAACGTTTTATCACTTTGTTAGATGTAATTTATGATAAAGATATTTTATTAGCAGTTACAGCTGATCAAAATTTAGATCAATTTACCTCTTCAAGATTGCTAAAAAAATCATTTAAACGTACCATTAGTCGTTTGTATGAACTTACATCGAAGGAGTATAATTAATGAAACAAAAATTCTATAATTTTCAAATTAAGACTAATGGTCAAAAGTTATATGAGTTTACTAATGATACAATTCAATGGATTAGTCAAAATAACTTTAAAAATGGTATCCTTAATTTAAGTATTCAGCACACAAGCGCCTCATTAATTGTTCAAGAAAATGCAGATCCAGATGTACAAATCGATTTAATAAATTATTTTGATAAATTAGCTCCTATGGATAACAAACTATATGTTCATACCACGGAGGGAAAAGATGATATGCCTGCACATATTAAATCCGCATTAACAAATAATCAAATTTCTCTTAGTGTGAAAGGTAGTGAATTGTTGCTTGGAACTTGGCAGGGCATATATTTATTTGAACACAGATTAGAGGCTCAAAAAAGAACTATAATTCATCATTTTATTGGAGAATAAAATTAAATTTATTTTTTCTTCAAAGATTGAAACGCTTCAAGAGCTGCAGCCCTAGCTTTTTCATGAATAACAATAGGGCCCGGGTAATCTTTTCCAATTATTGTTTTTATAGCTTCTTGGTATTTTAATTCCATTTCCCATGGTTTATGAATAAATTTATTTGGAACATTTTTAAGTTCAGGAACCCATTTTTTTACATAATTGCCTTCTTTATCAAATTTTTCACCCTGAAGTATTGGATTGAATATTCTAAAATAAGGTGCTGCATCTGCACCACAGCCAGCAACCCATTGCCATTGAGCAACATTATTTGCTTTGTTAAAATCTAGTAGACAATTTCTAAAATGCTTCTCACCTTCAGTCCAATTAATTCTCAAATGTTTGACTAAAAATGAACCAACAACCATTCTTATTCTATTGTGCATCCATCCAGTCTCATATAATTCTCTCATACCTGCATCGACAATAGGATAACCGGTCATTCCTTTCTTCCATGCTTTTAAGAATTTCTCATTTTTTGCCCAAGGGAATTTATCAAATTCTTTTCTAAAATTTCCTTTTAAGAATTCAGGGAAATAATTAATTAAACTATGTGAAAACTCTCTCCAACCAAGCTCATTAATATATTTTCTATAACCAATTCCTTTTGATTTAATTTCAGAACATTTTTTCCAAATACTGCCTACATGAATTTGGCCATGTTTGATGTAAGGAGATAATTTAGAGGTTCCTTCTATAGATGGTATATCTCGAGAAGTTCCATAATCCTTAATTTTATTTTCAATTAAATTTTTAAGTATTTTTTTTGAGTCATTTTCTGAAACTTTCCAATATTTTTCAAATTTTTTATACCAATTTTTTTTTGGTAAAATATCCATTGGCTCAATACACTTTTTAAAATACGTTATCTTTTTTATTTTCTTCTTAACAATATAATTTTTGCTTGGTGGTTGATTTAAATAAACTTGCTCCGCATTTCTCCAAAAAGGGGTAAACACTTTAAAGGGAGTTCCATCATTTTTTGTTATCTCTTGAAATTCATTTAAAATATTACCTTTGAAATATTTATAATTGATTTCATTTTTAATAAATAAGTCACGTATTTTTTTTCCTTTAGCTATAACATCTGGCTCATAAATTTTATTCCAATAAACACAAAGCTTATCCTTTTTGTTAAATTTAGAAAAAATTTCTAGTTCTTCACCTTTTACTATTTCAAGATTAATTTTATAATTTGATAAATCTTTTTTTAAAATTTCTAGAGATTTAAAAACCCACCATTTTTGAGCCTCTCTTTTGTTATCAAACTCATTGTTATTATAAATATATAATGCAATTACATTATCATGATTTTGTGTTGCAAAAGACAAAGCAGGATTATTTTCAATTCTAAAATCTTCTCTTATCCAAAAAATACCTGTGCTACTCATTGGTTTAATTTTGGTTAATTAATTTTTGATACATTTCTTGGTCAGTATCTCCCTCACAGCCAAAAACCAAAACATTAGATTTTTCATTTAGATCTAATTTTTCTTTAATTGCTTGATCTTCACAACTTGCAATCAGACTGATTACTCCAGGCGCAGAATTTTCTCCTGCAATTATTTTATCATCACTAAAGCTTGAATTTCCAAGTAGTTTCATAGTTTTTGCAATATCATCATCTGGTAAACTAATACAATGTTTAACTGAATTTTTGAGTATTTCCCATGGGACCAATGATACTTCACCACAAGACATACCACCCATTAAGCTTTCTCTTTTAATATCTATTTTTTCTATTTTTCCAGTTTTAATGCTTTCCATTACACACGCGGCACTATCCGGTTCAACAACTACAATTGTTGGAACATAGTTCAAATATCTTGCAATACCCGCTACCACAGCAGCAGCCATGCCACCAACACCAGCCTGTAAAATGATGTGAGTGATTTTCTCTTCCTGGATTTGATTAGTTATCTCCTTCATCATGACTGTATAACCTGCCATTGTATACTTGGGGACGACCATATAATCTTTCCAAGCAACATCCTGAACTATTTGCCAATTATTTTCAGTAGACTGTTTTATGCATTCCATCAAAGATTTTTCGTAATTACCTTTTACTTTTACTACATCTGCTCCAAGTGCGGCCATAGCTTTGCCTCTTGCATCACTTACAAATTCACTAATGAATATTTTACAGCTTAGACCTAATCTTTTAGCCCCCCAGGCAACTGATCTTCCATGATTGCCAGCAGTAGCTGTTGCCACTACTATATCTTTATTTCCTTTGGTTACTTTTTCTACTGCATAAGCTCCGCCTAAAGCTTTAAAAGATTTTAAATCAAATCTTTTATTTTCATCTTTATAAAAAATTTTGTTTAAATTTAATTCTTTTGAAAGTTTATTTAAAGAAAGTAAGGGAGTAGGAGAATAACCTTTCCACTTGGAAATACTCTTATAAGCATCATCGATTTCTTCTGAGGTTAGAGAAGTTAGAATTTCTTTTTTATTAAATGAGTAATTTTTATTGTCTGTAAATTCTGTATATTTCCACTGATGACCGTTAGATAATATAGTCATGCACTAACAATCTAAAGTATTATCTTTTTCCCACTTTGTAACATCTTTTGTTTTATCAAAACTATCTTTTGATTTGAATTCATTCATTTCTGAACTTCTTAATTTTATATAACTTTCAATAACATCTTTGCCAAAAGCTCCATTCATATCTTTATTATTTTTTAATAAATTTAATGATTCTGCAAGTTCGTCAGGAAGTTTAGGTAGGTTGGGATATTTATGATGATCTTCATACATATTGCAATCCAAAGGTTTACCTGGATCAACTTTATTTTTTAAACCATATAGACCAGCTGCTAAAACACTTGCTTGTAATAAGTAAGGATTAGCAGAACCATCCATTAATCTTAATTCAAATCTTCCAGGATCAGGGATTCTTATCATGTGTGTTCGATTATTACCTGTATAAGAAATACTACTCGGTGACCAAGATGCTCCAGATTTTGTAGGTGGTGCATTTATTCTTCTGTAACTATTGATTGTTGGGTTAAAAAATGCAGATAAAGATGAAGCATTTTTAATTACTCCACCTAAAAAATTATAGGCCATTTTACTTAAACCAAGTTTATCTTTATTATCTAAGAATTTATTTTTACTACCTTGCCAAACTGATACGTGAGCATGACAACCATTGCCGGTTAAATTTCCAAATGGTTTAGGCATGAAGGTTGCCCTTAATCCATGCTTTTCAGCAATTGTTTTTACCATAAACTTAAAAAAGGTATGTCTATCTGCAGTTTTTAGGCAATCTGAATAATCCCAATTCATTTCAAATTGACCGTTAGCATCCTCGTGATCGTTTTGATAAGGGCCCCATCCCATTTCAATCATACAGTCACAAATTTCCTTAATTAAATCATATCTTCTCATTAATGCAGATTGGTCATAACAAGGTTTGGATTGTGTATCTCTTGGATCTGCAATTGAGTTGCCATCAGGTGAAATTAAAAAATATTCACACTCAACGCCTGATTTCATTGTTAAATTTTGTTTTTTTAGTTTTTTTATTTGATTTTTTAACATCACTCGGGGTGATGCATCTACAGGTTTGCCATTCATCCATAAGTCAGATGCTAACCATCCAACTTCTTTATTCCATGGAAGTTGAATTAAACTATCTGGGTCAGGAATTCCAAACATGTCTGTGTCAGCAGGTGTCATGTCTAACCATGCTGCAAATCCAGCAAAACCAGCTCCTGCATTTTGCATTTCTTTTATTGCATGAGCAGGTACTAATTTTGATCTTAATACACCAAATAAATCTACAAAACTGATTAAAAAATATTTAATTTTTTTTTGCTTAGCAATTTGAAATAAATTTTTAGACACAACCTAAGTTAACATAATTATTTAAAAAAAGATAAAATTGTTTCTTTGTAATAAATTAAATTTACAAAAATAATTACAATTATAGCTAGTATCACACCATACTTAGCTTTAGGAAATGCTACACCTCTCATTTTAGAAGGTCTTAGTTCTTCGTTATCTTTATCATCCATATTTTCTAAAAAAAAAGGGCGCCACAATTAAGTAGCGCCCAAATTTATTTTTTACTTACCAATCGGTAATATTGCTTTTATGGTCGTTAGCACCATGTCTTTTTCTAGCTAGTCTTGAAAGTTCTTCACTCTCAGATTTAGCTGTTAAAACATGCCAACCAACCCACAAAATAATAGCAATGATTACCAGTATTCCTTCACTAGATCCAGCACCAGGATAAACAGCACCAGCAACCTCTTCAGCTGGTTTGTTAAGGTGATCTATCCAGTTTGTAACTGTAGCCATATATTACTCTCCTTTACCTGGTTGCGGACGCAACTGCTTTTTCGTCCTCTTTAGCAGTCTCCATTATTTCATAGTCTAGTCCAGCTATCTCAACTTCACGAGGGATTCTTAATTTACCCATACCGTTAAGAACTTTAGCTATGATGTACCCTGGTATTAGTCCAAGAACAACGAACATTATTAATGCACCGATGAATTGACCTAATGGGTTAATTGTAGCATAAGTTGTTCCATCCCACATAGCGCCAACACTGTAACCAGATGATGGGTAACCATTTAAGACAAAACCGCAAATTACTAGACCAATAAATCCAGCATATCCATGTACCGCTACTGCACCAACTGCATCATCAATTTTGAACTTACGTTCAACCCAGTAATGTAGTTTGTATGAAATAACAACACCGATCATACCGATGATCATTGCTTGAATTGGATGATATAAATCATTTCCAGCTGAAGCACATATGATACCTGCTAGTCCACTAGAGTATGTCCAGAAAGGATCACCTTTAGCAATCCAATAACCGGCTAATAATCCTCCTGATAATGACATCAAGAAGTTAAAAGTTATACCACTAAGTGTAGTAGGGGTTACGTATATGTTTGTAGCTGTCCAATAACTTATGCCTTCCATCCCATATTCAGGTCCAAGGTCAAAGATTGGTATATTACAAGCTGCATAAAATCCCCAGAAGCCAGTATAAATTAAAAATAATCCAATTGTTACTAGCCAAGGATTTCTCGGTCCAATGTTTCTTGGTTCACCACTAGATGAAAACTTACCTATTCTTGGTCCTAAAACAAATAGAACACCTAAAGCAAATCCACCTGCAATAGCGTGAATAACTCCTGACGCATAAGCATCATGATATCCTAAAAGTTTTAACATCCATCCATCAAAGTGCCATCCCCAAGCAGCATCGATCGTCCAAAAAACAGATCCAATTGCAATTGCTAAAATTCCAAATGCAAAAGTCGTAATTCTTTCAATGATTGCTCCAGAAACGATGGATGCAGCCGTCCAAGAGAAAAGTAAAAAGGCAGCCCAGAAGACACCAGAAATATGGTCTCCTAAATTGACAGCCATTAAATCACTTGTAGCCGTATACCATGTTGCACTAAATGCTGACTCATCCGTAATGAGCGCAGTGCTTTCATTCATTATTGATGGTGCTAATCCAGGTCCAGTTGGAAAAGCCCAGTAAATCCACCAACCAAATAAAAACCATGTTACTGTTACCAATGGTATCAGCATCGTGTTTTTCATAAGAGTATGTTGATGGTGTTTGTATCGAGAAGCTCCAACTTCATACATACAGAAACCGACGTGAATTAAAAACATCAGTACTACTGTTACCCAATAGTAAAACTCTGTAAATATGGTTGTAAGAGCACCTAACTGATCAGTCATATTCTCTCTCCATATTAGTTTATGGGAGCCTATTAAATTTTATGATTCGATACAAATATAAAAACGTTTAAAAACCTAGCTTGTGCATTAGGTTTTTAAAAATAATCAACTTTTAATTGAAATATTAAAATTTTAAATAAGCTTTTTTCAAATCAACAAGCGGATGTTTTGGAGACATTTGAAACTTAACTAAAAGTTCTCTTGCAATCATATCTCTATCTTGTTGATTATTTGGTAGTTTAATTGATTTTGGAATTGTAACCCAACCATTTGCATTTCTGCAGAATACAGCAGGTCTATCTTCCTCATATCCCATATGGACATCTTCCAACCAATTTAAATCATCCCACCCCATCGCTTCTATATATTTTTTAAGAAATGGAGTTAATTTAGAATAGTCAGGTAAAAGATTAACATCGTATCTGTAACCAATAGACTGGCCAATCATTTTTTCTCTGGCAGTCTCTTTCTTTTTGCCTAACTGACCTTTTATCTCTTTTGTTTTTGCTACTTTTTTATTTTTTTTCTTTGGCATAATAGTTACCTCTATATTTTGTGGTAGTTATCAACACCAACTGTGTAGTTAGTTCCAGCTAATGGAACTTTTGCTAAAGCTGATGCTTCTGATGTTAAAGCAGCTAAATCTTCAGGCTCTAGAGAGTGGATATTTGTTTTTCCACAAGCTCTTGCTAATAGCTGAGCCTCTAAAGTCATTGAGTGAAGATAATTATAAACTCTTAATGCAGCATCATCAGGGTTTAATCTTGCTCTTAATTTAGGATCCTGTGTTGCAACACCCACTGGACAACGTCCAGTATGGCAGTGATAACATTCACCTGCTTTTACACCCATTTCTTTTTCAAAATCAGCTTCTGGGATATCTTTGTTACAGTTTAATGCAATCATAGATCCAGTACCAATAGCGATTGCATCAGCTCCAAGAGCCAAAGCCTTAGCCATGTCAGCACCGTCTCTTACTCCACCAGCATAAATTAATGTTACTTTTCCAGTTTTACCAACATCATCGATTGCTCTTCTAGCTTCTCGAATTGCAGCAATACCTGGAATACCAGTGTTTGCAGCAGCGATATGTGGGCCTGCTCCAGTAGAACCTTCCATTCCATCTAAGTAAATAGAGTCTGGGTCACATTTTGCAGCCATACGTACATCATCATAAACTTTAGATGCACCTAACTTTAACTGAATTGGCACTTTATTTTTTGTTAACTGTCTTAGTTCCTCTACTTTTAAAGCTAAATCATCTGGTCCTAGCCAGTCAGGGTGTCTCGCTGGAGATCTTTGATCAATACCAGATGGTAACGATCTCATTTCAGCAACTTGGTCAGTAACTTTTTGACCCATTAAGTGTCCGCCCATTCCAACTTTTTGACCTTGTCCAATAAATACTTCAATTCCATCTGCTAATTGTGCATGATGTGGATTAAAACCATATCTTGATTGAATACATTGGTAATACCATTTTTCAGAGTATCTTCTTTCATCAGGTATCATTCCACCTTCACCTGAACATGTAGCACTCCCAGCCATTGTTGCTCCTCTTGCTAAAGCAGTTTTTGCTTCATAAGAAAGTGCACCGAAACTCATTCCTGTAATATAAACTGGAATATCTAACTCAATTGGATTTTCACATCTTGGTCCAATAACAGTTTTCGTTTCACATTTTTCTCTGTAACCTTCGATTACAAATCTAGTTAGTGTTCCAGGTAAGAAAACTAAATCATCAAAAGTAGGAATTTTTTTCATCAATGCCATTCCTCGCATTCTGTATCTTCCTAATTGAGATTTAATATGAATATCGTCTATTACTTCAGGTGTGAAGATAGCGTTATGACCTAATAAACTTTTATTTCTTTTACCTTCTTCATGAACATGGACATCAGCTTTTCCACCAACACCTTTTCCATTTTTTTTAATTTTTTTAGATTTTTTCTTAGGCATTATATTGCTCCCTTCTTCTCCGTAGGTTCCAAATTATCATAATTCCAAAGTTTTTTACCTGCTACAATTTTTTTCATTTTACTTACATCAAAATTTTCACCGATTTCAGCAACCTTTAATTTTCTTTTAAGCCAGTCTTGGTCACTAGATGTTAATTCTGAATCTACGGCATCACTACCATATGAACCAATTTCTCCACCTACGAAAATTGTCCCATCATACATAGAGTCACCCAGGTTAATTCCAACGTCTCCAAGGATAATTATTCTTCCTCTTTGCATCATAAAACCTGTGAATGCACCCGCATCTCCACCAATAATGATAGTTCCGCCTTTCATGTCAATACCAGTTCTGGCACCAACACTACCTTTACAAATTAAATCTCCACCTCTAATTGCCGCACCAAAACAAGATCCAGCATTTTTTTCGATTACTACTTTACCAGCCATTAAGTTTTCTGCACATGACCATCCAACTCTTCCATTAATTCTGACTATTGGACCATCGCATGAACCCATACCAAAGTACCCTAAACTTCCTTCAAAAATTAAATTCAGTTTATTTAAAATACCAACTCCAAGACTGTGTTTACCCTGAGGGTTTTTAATAACTATTGTTCCATACCCTTGACTCATTAAGTTATCAATTTCTTTGTTTGCTTCAGGAGCTGTCATATCTTTAACATCAAGCTCGGTTCTTTTATTAAAATCTACATCGTAAGTACCAAAGTAATAAAAGTTTTCTGCCTCATCAGGATTAAAGAATTTTTGTTGAGTTCTTCCTGTTAATACCTCTGTATGCATACCCATTGATTGGGCTTTTGATTTTTTTGAAACAGTTTTTAAATTTGCCATACTTTAACCTCCCCATCAAATGGATCATATGTATCAATTTCTTGTGGTAATACAGATCTAATCGCAATTTCTTCAGATCCCATAGCCACTAAATCATCTGACTCATATAAAACTAAAGGTTTTGCAGCCATTGTATCTTTTGCCATTCCTAAAGAGTCTTTTGTTGCTACAAAGTAAGTAAAAACACCATCTAAACCTGTTAAAGATGCTTTCATTCCTTCTTCTAAAGTTGCTCCATCTCTCATTTTCTCAGCAAGGTAAACTGCAATTAATTCTGAGTCACACTCAGACATAAATCTCATACCTTTGTTTTCTAAAACTCTTCTGTTATTCCAATAATTGGTTAACTGTCCGTTATGAACTACTGATACATCGCTAAAAGGATATCCCCAGAATGGGTGAGCAGACTTTATATCTACACCAGATTCCGTTGCCATTCTAGCATGACCAATAGCATGCGTACCCACTACTTTGTCTAAACTATATCTATCACAAACCATTTTGGCGTTTCCAAGGTCTTTAATAACTTCTAAAGATTTACCCATAGAAAGAATTTCTACACCAGGAATACTTTCTATACGTTGAGAAAATTCTAAAAGGTCTTTAACATTATAATCAATTTCATATCTTAAAGAATAGGGAAGAGTTCTCTCTTCTTTAACTATTTTAGCTCCCATCTCAGCCAAAGTTTCATCTACAATTTTTTTTCTTTCATCGTAAACAGAAACATCTTCCATAACTGATGAACTACCTTCTCCTACGTTTTCTCCAACTTTAAAACGCATAATGAAATTTTTTCCATCTGTATCTCCATATAAAGCGTAACCTGTAGAGTCTTCTCCTCTATGTTTTAACGCTTGGAGCATCCCTTGTAGTTCGCTTCCAACATTTGAAGATTTCCCTCTATGAATTAAACCTGCTATTCCACACATATATTTATACCCTTTCTATCTATTTCTGTGACCTACGGTAGACAATCAAGATAAGTATCCAGATCCCATTGTGTTGTTGCACCAAGAAATCTTTCCCACTCATCGTTTTTATACCAATGGAAAACTTTATACATTTCATCTGGCATTGCAGATTTGATTACTTCATCTTCTGCCAGTCTATCTAAAGCTTCACCCAAACTTAATGGAAGTTTTTTAACATCTTTACCAGCTTTTTGAGCTTCATAAATATTTCTAGACTCAGGAGCAGCTGGTTTCATTTTCTTACTTATACCTTCGTCGCAAGCTTTTAATAATGCAGCACCTAATAGATAAGGATTGTGCATCGAGTCTACTGATCTGTATTCAAATCTTCCTGGAGCAGAAACCCTTAAACCACAAGTTCTGTTTTGATATCCCCAATCAGCATAAACGGGAGCCCAAAAACCTTGATCCCATAATCTTCTGTAAGAATTTACAGTTGAAGATCCAAGAGCTGTTAATGCTGGTAAGTGCTTCATAATGCCTGCAATAGATTGCAAACCAATTTTTCCTGGTAATTGCATGTCTTTTGTATCCGGCATGAAAGTATTAGTTCCACCTTCAACATAACTAAATACTTCTTCTACACCTGGTAGAGTTTTATTTCCAAGTTTGTTAAGTTTTATTTTTCCACCTTTCCATAAAGACATGTTTGTATGACAACCACTAGCAGAAACCCCCATAAATGGTTTTGTCATAAAACAAGCTATTAAATTATGTTCTCTAGCAACTTGAGCACAAATTTGCCTGTATGTAGACAATCTATCTGCATTTCTTAAAACGTTATCGTAAGTCCAGTTTAATTCTAATTGTCCTGGAGCATCTTCATGATCTCCTTGAATCATATCAAGACCCATTGCTTTTGCATATTCGATTACTTTCATAAATACTGGTCTTAATGACTCGAATTGATCAATGTGATAACAGAATGGTTTAGAAAAACCTTTACCTGTAGGCGTTCCATCCTCATTTTTTGTTAACCACATCATTTCAGGCTCTGTTCCAACTCTTAATTCCAGCCCGTGTTTCTTTTTAAATTCATCCATGAAAATTCTTAGGTTTCCTCTGCAGTCTGAAGTTAAATGACCGCCTGGATTTTTTCTTTCCTCTCTGTTTCTAAAACAAGTTACAAATACTCTTCCAACTCTTTTATCCCATGGTAATTGAACAAAAGTTTCAGGATCAGGTATTCCAACAAGCTCCATAGCCTCAGGACCATATCCAATATAATTATTGTGACGATCTAAGAATAAGTTTGCGGTAGCACCGTAAACTAATTGAAATCCTTTTTCTGCAGTTCTTTCCCAATGATCTGCAGGTATACCTTTACCTACAACTCTTCCTGTTACAGAAATGAATTGATAATAAATGTAAGTGATGCCAAGCTCGTTAATTTTTTCTCTAACTTTTTTAACTAATTTTGCTCTACCTGGCTGGTTAACATGTTTTTCTAGATCTGTCATTTTCACCCCTCAATGAATTTAATTTATTCAAACGTAGCTGAAAAATTTATTTGTGTCTAGGCTTAGAGTCTAGCTCCAAGGAAACGGACTGTTCGAAGTAGGGTGAAGTTCTCCCTTCTCGTAACGGTTGAATCTAAATGGTTTTAACAAATCACTTTCAGTACCAAGAATTTCTTTTGCAACAAGCTCACCAACACCGATCATTTTGTAACCATGATTGGCATCTGCGATCATGTAAACATTTTCAAAAAATCTATCAAAGATTGGGAACGAGTCTGGTGTCATACATCCAAGACCACCTGAAGGTCCTTTTCTATATAAATCAGATTTACCTTCAAATCTTTTTTGACAATGAGCTAATGCTGAGCACCACATTTCACTAAATGCATCTGTTGTTTGATACTCAGGTGAATCCAAGCCATAAGGATCGACATTTACTTGATCAAAATGTTTTTTAACTATGTAAGGAGACGTCCCACCCTGTACTCCCAAACCTTCAATATCAGGTTTATAGTAAATTCCCCAAATTTTATCTGTGATTAATTTTTTTGTTTTGTCTGAATATAATGGAGCTGTAGAGTCTACGTGAACTACAGGTGGTTGTTTACCATCATTTGTTTTTAAAAAATCTGGTTCAACTCCAATAACTCCTTCTTGTAAAAACCAATATGTCCACATGTCAGTCTCATGCATCTTACCGTCTTTACCCAAAATATTTGCAGTTTTTGGTAGTTCTAGCATGTTCCAAAAATCTCTTGCCCATGGACCTGCGCCAATTACCACTTGTTCACACTCAATGTTTCCTTTGTCAGTTTCGACACCTGTAACTGCTTGACTATTACTTCCTCTTTTAAAGCCTGTTACTTTTACACCCTTCATTACCTGAACACCATTTGAAGTAGATTTGTTTTCTAGTGCTTTAATTGAATCCTTGTTGAATGCATATCCACCTTTTTTTTCATGAAGAACAGAAGTTATACCTTGTGCTTGCCAATCATCAAAAATACCTTTCATGTAATTTGCACAATCTTTTTCACCTTCTATAAAATCTGACTCATAGCCAATTGCTTTTTGTTGCTCGTAAATACTTGCAACATCTTTATGCATCACTTCAGGTGATATTTGTAAATAACCAACAGGATTATATTTAAATGCTTTAGGATCACTCTCCCAAACAGAAACTGAGTGAGCCATCAATTCTCTCATTGCTGGTTGAAAATAATTATTTCTTACTACACCGCACGCAATTCCACTTGCACCAGCAGCTGTATCTTTTTTTTCTAATACAATTATGTCACCAGGATTTTTATATGTTTCTGAAAGTTTCCAAGCAGTGCTTAGACCATGTATTCCACCACCGATTATAACTACTTTAGCTTTCGAAGGTAATGTCGTCATAACAAAACATTATTTTTTGGAAGGGGCAATTAATATAATTTTTTATAGATCTAAAAATTATATATAAAAAATAGATACTTAAATTTTTATTAAAAAATGGCTAATAACTTATGTTTTTTAAAGTGACTAAATAATCATTAAACTCTTTTATAAATGATTCACTTGGCATTATATTTTTAATTCTCTGGTCTGCTGAAGTTTTTTCGAGTCTAAAGAATCCTTTCTCACAAGCCTCGGTGATTATCAAAGCTGATTTAGGTCGAGAAGTTTTAAAAAGTTTTGTTTTTAATTCCTCTACTGATAATTTTTTACCTTCTTTATAAGCTGACATTACTAGCAACATCATATGATAATGGGACGGTGATTTTCTAAAAAAATAATTACTTGATGTATGAGATTGCCGCATTTGATCTTCCCAAAAATCTAAGAGCGTTTTCTTTTCTTTTGGCATAGCTCTTAAGCTTTGACTCTCGATTTAGTTGGATCATAAAAAGGAAAACCAACTACTTTTGCACCAATTCTTTTTTGATGACCGTCAATTTTACCAATCTCTACATCAGTACCAATCTCAGAGTACTGAACGTCTATTCTACAAAGTGCAATATTTTTATTTAAAGTAGAAGACAAGCATCCACTTGTAACTATACCAATTTGAGATCTTCCAATATGAACACAGTCTCCATGACCAGCTATTTCTTTACCAGCAAGTTCCAATCCTACTAATTTTTTTTGAGG
>CACDLV010000001.1 GCA_902553675.1 uncultured Pelagibacteraceae bacterium | reverse complement strand
AGTTTTAGATGGAGATTGTGAAACAGCTATTGGTGCTCATTCAGTGGTTGATGGAGATAAGATTATAGTGGAGGCTGAACTTTTTTCTTTAGATGGCAAACAAAGATTTTATGAAAAAAAAGTTGGTAATTTGAATGAATTTAAAGAAATTGGTAAAGAGATTGGAATACTTTTAAAAACAAAATCAAATAATTCATATAAAAGATAATATGCATATTTTGTTAACTAGACCACTGGAGGATTGTTCTGAAATGATATTAAAATTTCAATCATTAGGACATCAAGTTTCTCATCTTCCATTAATAAGAATTGAAAAGGTTAATTATGAAGAAATTAACTTTTCTGAATATGGTGGAATTGTTTTTACTAGTGCAAATGCAGTACAATTTTTAAACACAGTAAAATTAGATAAAAATATTAAATGCTTCTGTGTTGGAAACGCTACAGAAAACAAAGCAAGAAGTGTTGGTTTTCAAAATACAATTGCAGCTGAAGGAAATGTTACGAACTTAAAGGAGTTAATTATACAAAGTTATGAGTCCAAAAATAAAGAACTACTTTACGTTAGTGGCGAAACAATATCGGTTGATTTAGATCAACAGTTATTAAGTGAAGGTTTTAAGGTAAAAAGAATTATTAATTACAGAGTAGTTCATAATCAAAAATTTGATGAGAAATTTGTTAATGAATTAAAATTAAATATGCCTGATATGGTCTATGTTTACTCTCAAAATAGTGCGTCAAGTTTCTTAAGTTTCATAAAGATTTACCAAACCGAAAACTTATGGATGAATACAAATTTGATGTGTATAGGCGAAAAAACCTCGTCAATATTGAACGAAATCAAATGGAAAAAGATTTTTCTTTTTAACCCTGGAGAAGAAGAGTTTTTGTTATATAAAATTTAGAAATGGAATTAATTAATAATTTTTCAGAGATATTTTTATCAGTATGGAATAAAGGAATTCTCGGTGTTGACATCTTTCAAATCTTAATAGGTATTGGAATATTTTTACTATTCTTAATTTTTAGAGGTCTAATAAGTAAATTAGTTATTAAAAAATTAGAAATTATCTCGAAAAGAACAACGAATAAATTAGATGATACTTTTGTTCAATCACTTGTAGGCCCAGCAAGATTTTTACCAATTGTATTAGGATTTTTTATTGCAAGCTACTACATGACTTTCTCACTCGAAGGAAGAGAAGTAGTAGATACAATTAATAGAACGTTGATCACTATTTTAATTTTTTGGGTAATTCACCAAATCATAGAACCAATCTCATACATACTCAGTGGTTTAGACAAATTGTTAACAAGAGAACTTATTGGCTGGATAATTAAATCGCTAAAAATTTTAATTTTTATTTTAGGTTTAGCAGCAGTTTTAGAGTTGTGGGGAATTAAAATAGGTCCAATCATTGCAGGTCTTGGATTGTTTGGTGTTGCTGTAGCATTAGGGGCACAAGATTTATTCAAAAACTTAATATCAGGAATTTTAGTTTTAGTTGAAAAGAGATTTAAAATTGGAGACTGGATAGCTGTTGAGGGTATTATTGAAGGTGTAGTAGAAAAGATTGGATTTAGATCAACAACAATTAGAAAGTTTGACAAATCTCTTGCTATTATTCCAAATTTTCAATTTGCCGAAAACGCAGTTGTAAATGTAAGTGAAACTTCAAATTGGTTAATCAGTTGGATTATTACACTTCAATATGACACTACGGTAGATCAGTTAAAAAAAATTAGAGATGAAATCGAAAGTCATATTAATTCAAGCGAAGATTATAATACCTCAATTGGTGTTGCGGTAAGAGTTGATAAATTTTCTGATAGTTCAATAGATATGTATGTAAGATGCTTTACAAAAACAGGAAGTTGGAATAATTGGTTAGATGTTAAAGAAAGATTAGCAATTGCGATCAAAGAAATTGTTGAAAAAAATGGTGCATCATTTGCGTTCCCAAGCCAGTCGATTTATGTTGAGAAAAAATGATAGCTATTTTTTATTTAGTTTTACAAATTTTAAAATTGTACTCTTATGTTGTAATCGCCAATGTTATTATAAATTGGTTAATAACTTTTAACGTTCTTAATACTCAAAATAGGTTTGTGTATGCAATTTTAGAGTTAAGTTATAAATTAACTGAGCCTTTCCTGAATAAAATTAGACGTTTTTTGCCAAATTTAGGTTCACTGGATATTTCTCCAATCATTCTTCTTTTATTGATTTGGTTTATCGAAATGTGTATGAAGCTGTACATCGCACCAATGATTTTTTAAGAGAGAAATATGATTTTAATTGATGGAAAAAAAGCAGCGGCAGAATTAAGAGCAGAGTTAAAGGAAGAAGTTGCAGAGTTAAAATCAAAACATAATAAAGTACCAGGTTTAACAGTAATACTGATTGGTGATTTAACACCTAGTCAGATTTATGTAAGAAATAAAGAGAAGTCAGCAAATGAGGTAGGATTAAAATCTGAAGTAATTAAATATCCAAACTCAGTTGAAGAGAAGACTGTTCTAGAAAAAATTCAAGAACTAAACAGTGATGAAACTGTATCGGGAATTTTAGTTCAACTTCCTTTACCTAAGCATATTGATAAGCAGAAGGTTATAGAAGCTATTGATCCCTCAAAAGACGTAGATGGATTTCATCCAATGAATGTAGGTAATCTTTCATCTGGTTATGAAAGTTCGATACCTTGTACTCCGCTTGGATGTTATTTGTTAATAAAAAAAATTGAACCTAATTTAAGTGGTAAGAAAGCTGTGGTTGTGGGTAGATCAAATTTAAATGGTAAACCAATGACACAACTTCTTTTAAAAGAAAATTGCACCGTAACTATAACTCATTCAAAAACTAAAGATTTAAAAGCTGAATGTTTAGAGGCAGATATAATTGTTGCAGCTGTAGGTATACCCGAACTTGTTAGAGGAGATTGGGTTAAGAAAGATGCTATTGTTATTGATGTTGGTATAAATAAAACTGACAACGGTATAGTTGGTGATGTTCATTTTGATGAAGTTTCAAAAAATGCAAAAGCACTTACACCAGTTCCAGGCGGTGTAGGTCCAATGACTATTGCGTGTTTGCTTAAAAATACGATCGACTGTTTCAAAAGATCGCAAATTTAATAATTAAACCATAAGCTGTAATCTGTTAATTTATTAGGATGAAAAAACCTAAACGACCATACAGATTTGGTATAATTTTTTTACTTCTTACAGTTCCACCTATTGGGGCAACTCAGCTTGGTTGGTATTTGCATGACAAGCAAACTGGTTTTGATTATGGTATGATTGTAGGTACTGTATCAGTAATATACGCTGCATATTTAATGTATGAAAAAAACTGGCGTGAAGAAGATGAAGATTAAATTATGGAAAAAATAATTTTTTTTGGATTGGTTATTCCTATTATGGCTTATGTTTTATACTTAGGTGGAATGGCAATTATGAATGGTTTTAAATCCAAAGAAGCTAATAGAGTTGAGAAAGAAGAAGCTGAAAATGAAATTTGGGATACAAGCGAGACTTCTGCCGAACAAAGTAGCAATTTAAGTGATGAACTTACTAAATTGAATGATTTAAAAGAAAAAGGAATTATTTCTCAAGAGGAATTTGAAAAGGCCAAAAACAAACTATTAAATAATTAAATAGTTTAATCATGTTCAAGAGTTTTAAAAAAAAATTTGTTAAAGTAAACAAGGGTAAAATATTTTGTCGATTTAAAGGAAACGGTCCTCCATTATTGCTACTTCACGGATATCCACAATCACATGTAATGTGGCACAAGACTGCACCTGAACTTAGTAAATATTTTACAGTAATAGTCGCTGATCTTAGGGGATATGGGGACAGTTTAGTTTTGCCTGGTGGAATTAATCATAAAAATTATTCTAAAAGAGAAATGGCAAAAGATATGGTTCAGTTGATGAGTAAATTAAATTTTAAAAAATTTTTTGTTGCTGGACATGATAGAGGTGGGAGAGTTGCACACAGAATGGCAAGAGATTATAGAAATAAAATTATGGCTTTAAGTGTATTAGATATTTGTCCAACTCTGGATATGTACGAGCATACAAATATGAAATTTGCAAAAGGATATTTTCATTGGTTTTATTTAATACAGCCCGCACCTTTACCTGAGAAAATGATAATGGCAGATCCTAAAAAATGGCTACACAGTCGGTTTAATAGGTCATCTAAACGTGCGATTGGAAGAGTTGAGGATGAATATTTTAGAGCCTTCAAACAAAAAAAAAGAATTCATGCAACATGTGAGGATTATAGGGCTGCAGCTACTATAGATTTAGAGCACGATAAAAAAGATAGAAATAAAAAATTAAATATTCCTATCCAAGTTTTGTGGGGAAAAAAGGGAGTTGTTGGAAAGCAATTTAAATCAGTTAAAATTTGGCAAAAATACACAAACAAAAAAGTTTATGGAGCAGAAATTAATTCAGATCATTTCATTCCAGAGGAAAGTCCTAAACAAACGATTAATCACTTAAAAAAATTTTTTCTAAAAAATGTTAAAAATAATTCCAAATAAAAAAAATATTGGAGCAGAAATAATTGTAAACTTAAAAAATATTTCAAATAAAGATATTTCAAAAATCAAAAAAGCACTGAATAAATATGGAATGTTATATTTTAAGGAACAAAAATTAACTTCTAAACTTTTCATTAAGTTTGCAAAATATTTTGGAAATTTAGCCAACTATCCAAGACTAAAAGGTTTAAATAAAAAATTTCCTCAAATTACAGTAGTGCAAAGAAAATCAACAGATAAAGGACCAAGTTTTGGTGAGCAATTTCATACCGACTCCATTTATACAAAAAAGCCACCAAGATTCACAATGTTGCTTTCAAAACTTGTGCCAAAAAAAGGAAACGCCAATACAGAATTTTGTTCTCAATATCTTGCTTATAAAGAATTACCAAATTCAATAAAAAAAAAATTTAAAAATATTAAAGGTAAATATTCCTCTGAGGGTCCGATTTCGGTTACAACAAAAGAAAGAGTAAAAGAAAAAGGAAAAAATATTAAAGAACTTAAATCTTCACACAAAATAATTAGGAAAATCAGTACAAATTATTCGATTTATTGTAGTCCAGGACATTTTGTTGGTTTTAGTTTAAAGATAAAAAATCAAGAAAAGTTCAAAAAATTTTTATTTAATCACCAAATTAAGAAAAAGTTTCAATTTTCATTGCCTTGGGAAAAAAATCAATTGGCTATATGGGATAACAGATCTATGCTCCATCAGGCAACACCCTTCAAAGGAAATAGAATAATGCATAGAATAACGATTAAATAATTTATGTTCACAATTTTTTTAGGACTAACTCCATTTATATTTATTACTTTTTTAGGGTTTGTATTTGGTAAGTTAAAAGTTTTAGACCTTAGTCATGCTAAAATTTTTAATCTTTTTTTGTTCTATATTGCAGTTCCAGCATTGATAATTAAACTAATAGCACAAAATGAAATTGGACAAGTGGATTTCAAACAAATTTTCTCTTATTTAATTATGCAATCGATATGTGGAATTATCGCTTACTTAATTACTTCAAAATATTTTAAAAGATCAATCCCAGAGTCAATTATTTGGGCTTTAACAGTTGCATTATCAAACCATGTGACTTTGCTTTTGCCAATAACAGAAATTTATTTTCAACAAAATGTAATTACACAAGTTGCAAGCATCATATTAATGGATGGGATAATTTTATTATCTATAATTGCTTTTTTTCTTGAATTATCTACAAAACAAAATGTAAATTTATTTAATTTTATTAAAAATTTATTTTTAAACCCATTTATTCTTTCAATAATTATAGGTCTATTATTTTTATTATTAAATTTTAATATTGATCGAACACCGATTGAATACACTTTATCTAAACTTGCAGCATGTGTTTCACCAGTTGGATTGTTTGCAATTGGCATAATTCTTTCGTTTTATACTAAAAATGTAATTAATAAATTATCTGTTTCTATTTCAGTTTTAAAATTAGTCATTTCCCCGATAATTTTATTGTTAATTGGATTAGTGATCTTTAATGCGGGATTGCCAGCTGAAATACCAGGTGCTTTCTTTGTGAGTGTTGCGCCTTGCGGAGTTACTTCTATCGTTTTATGTGCTGCATATAATGTAAGTCCCGAAAATATAATTAAAGCAATTTTTGTTTCTACTATTGCTTCTATAGGGACTATATTTTTTGCAATTAAGTATTTAACTCTATAAAAATTTATCTAGAGGACAAACTTCTCCAATTTTAAAAATAATAGCATCTTCTTTACTAAAACCATATTTTTCAGCACTATCTTTAAATCTAATTGGGGGTTCCATAATTGGCTCTAATGACAAAACAAATGTTCCCCAATGCATTCCTAATACTTTTTTACTTTTTAGGTCTTGTGCAACATTCAGGGCTTCCTCTGGTGTAGTATGATATATAGTTTTATCAAACATTGGTTTGAAATTATAAGCCCCAATATTAATCATTGTCAGATCTACAGGACCATATTTTTCACCTAGTTCTTTGTAGATTTCTCCATATCCAGTATCACATGCAAATAAAATTTTTTTATTTTTATGTTCAATTAAAAAATTACCCCACAAAGTTTTATTAGTGTCTGTTAAACTTCTTTTTGACCAATGAACTGCAGGAAGTAAAGAAATTTTCAAATCCTCATTTATAATTATTTGATCATACCAATCCATTTCATTTACATCTTTATATCCTTTAAAATATTTACCGAGGTTTAATGGCGTTAATACTTTTGCTCCCTTAAAAGGAAAATTTCTAATTGTTGACATGTCCTGATGATCATAATGATTATGAGTGAGTAAAAATATATCTGTTTGGGGTATCTCATTTAATTTTATTGCGGGATTAGTAAATCTTTTTGGACCAAAGATAAGTGGTCCAGCATTCTTTGAAAATACAGGATCTGTTATAATAGTCGTTTTACCTAATTTTATAAGGTATGTCGCGTGACCTATCCAAGCAATATAATCATTATCTTTATATTTTTCTAAATCAGCTAATACTTTTTCTTTTTCAATCACATGTTCTTTTGGATAAGATAAATCAACTTTTTTTCTTAATTTACTGAAAGTTCTATAAGAAAATTTTCCTGATCTGGATATTATTACTGGAGAACCTTTTGGATTCCTGAAAGTACCATCAGGTAAATGATGATAAGGTCTTTCTTTCATATTATTTTTTTTTCTCCATTAACCATAAGCTATTTCCTGCAAGAAAATATATTTTTCCATTAACAGGGTGCACTTGTATGTCTCTTATTCTTCCAATTTTGTCTTGAAAAATAATAGTTTCTTCTACATTTGATAAATTTTGAAAATTTAATTTTCTCATTGATTTATCTTTTAAAGAAGTAATGAGCGCTTCGCCATCCCATTCATTAAATTCTTTTCCCTTATAAATAGTTATAGCACTTGCTGCTATTGAAGGTACCCAGTATTGGATTGCCTTGGTAAAACCTGGCTTCCATTTAGGTCCAATCTTTGAGCCTGAATAATTTGTTCCACCCCAACCTAAAACTTTCCAACCATAATTTTCTCCTTTTTTAATTTCACCAAACCAATCACCACCTTTAGCACCATGGTTGCTAGCATAAATTTTTCCATCAAAAGAGGAATAGGTTAGACCTTGCGGATTACGAACACCAATTTGATAAATTTCTGGTAACCAATCTGATTTACCATCAAACTTAGGGTTATCTTCTGGAATACTACCATCTAAATAAATTCTGATAATACTTCCAGGATGGCTTGTTGGATCTTGTGCAATCATACCACCACCTCTTTCGCCAGCAGATGCAAAAAGATAATTGTCTTTTATAGCCAGTCTTGAACCGAAATGATAACCAGATTCTATTGGTGGTTCAGCTTGAAATATATTTTCGAAATTTAAATTTTTTTTATTTAATTTAGCTTTTGCAATTGATGTACTAGTTTTCCAATCCCCTCTATTTTCCGAATAAGAAATCCATAAGTAATTATCTTGGTAAATAATATCTAATAAACCTCCTTGGCCAGCAACAAAATAATTTAAGTTATGTTCAACTTCATAAACTTCTTCAGAAATAATATTTACTATTTTTATTTTTCCAGTTTTTTCAGTGATAATAAGCTCCTCATTATTTATAAAAGACGATCCCCATGGCTCGTTTAAATCTGCCAATATTTTAAAAGTAAAATTTTCAGAAAAACTTTTCGATGAAAATATTAAAAAGAAAAATATCGATATAAAATATTTGACCACTTTATGAAAGTTTAGATCTACCACCATCTACAGCAATTATTTGGCCCGTAACCCAAGAACTATCTTCTGTTAGTAAGAATTTAGCAAGAGCGGCAGAGTCTTTACCTTCGCCTAATCTTTTAAGGGGGTGTGCTTTTGCAATACCTTCGGCTATAGCAGTATTTTTTAACATTGGTTCTGCTATTTTAGATTTTGTTAAACTTGGTGCCACACAATTTACTCTTATGTTCGGAGCAAATTCTGCTGCAAGAGAAACCGTCAATCCTTCAACAGCAGCTTTTGCTGAAGCTATGATTGCATGATTGGTAAAACCTCTTTGAGCAGCAACAGTTGAAAATAACACTATTGAACCTTTATTTTTTTTTAAACTTTCCTGATATCCTTTAATAGCTTCTACAGCACAATAAAGATTAAGTTTCATGCATTTCTGAAAGTCTTGTTCATTTACCATTCTTAATGGTTTTAAATCAATTGAACCCACGCAATAAGCTAGGCCTTTAATTTCAGAAATATCTGATTTAACTTTTTCTATAAACCCATCCTCTAAAACATCTGCAACGGTATGTGAGCATCCAAGTTTTTCAGAGATAGAACTAAGTTCACTTTCATTTCTTCCAACTAGATGAATATTGTTTCCAGAGTTTTTTAATTGTTCCGCTAAACTTGATCCAATAGAACCTGTCGCACCAAAAATTACATATTTTTCTGACATAAAAAATTTTATTAGTTATATTTAATTATGAAGTTATTTTTTATACTTGGTAATCAATTATTTCCAATAAAATACCTAGACCGCTTCAAAAAAGACCACCTATTTTTTATGGCTGAAGATAAGGGTTTATGCACTTATGAAAAGCATCATAAACAAAAAATTTTATTATTTTTATCTTCAATGCGTTCTTATGCTGACGCGTTAAGAAAAAACAAATTTAAATTAGATTATTTTAAAATTGAAGACAAAGAATTTAATGATGATTATTTAAAAAAATTAAAAAAAATAATTACACAAAAAAAAGTAAAAGAAATTTCAAGTTTTGAAGTAGAGGATAAATTTTTTGAAAAAAAAATTTCACAATTTTTAAAAAAAGAAAAAATACACTGGAATATTGTTCAAACACCTATGTTTTTAAATTCAAGAGCTGAATTTAAAAATTATTTATCAAAATCAAAAAAACCTTTTATGGCAACTTTCTATAAAGATGTTAGAAAAAAATCGGGGATATTGATGGGTTCAGATGGTAATCCAATCGGGGGGAAATGGAGCTTTGATGAAGATAACAGAAATAAATTACCTAAAAACATTTCAATTCCTAAATTTCCAAAAATAAATGAAACCAGTTATACAAAAAAACTAAAGCCTATTATTGAAAAGGAATTTAAAAATCACCCAGGGAGTACAAATAATTTTTGGTTTGCAACTGAATACGATGACGTTGTTAAACTTTTAAATTTTTTTATAAAAGAAAAATCAAACTTATTTGGTGATTATGAGGATGCAGTTGATCAAAAAGATAATATTCTATTTCATAGTGCATTAAGTCCTTATATAAATTTAGGTTTAATTACTCCTGAATTTGTTATCCAAAAAATTTTAGATTTTCATAAAAAAAATAAAATTAGAATGAATTCTTTAGAGGGCTACATTCGCCAGGTGATTGGTTGGCGAGAATTTATGCGTGGAATTTATCAGTCCTATTCTCAAGAAATGGAAACTGGAAATTTTTTTAAACAAAATAGAAAAATGAAAAGTTCTTGGTATGATGGGACCACTGGTCTTCCACCTTTGGATTATGCAATTAAAAATGCAGTTAATCATGGTTGGTCACATCACATTGAAAGATTAATGATCTTATCAAACATTATGAACCTTTGTGAAATTAAGCCAAAAATTGTTTACAAATGGTTCATGGAAATGTTCGTAGACTCTTCAGATTGGGTGATGGTTCCTAATGTTTATGGAATGGGATTATTTAGTGATGGAGGAATTTTTGCGACCAAACCTTATATTTGTGGATCTGCATATTTTATGAAAATGATGGATTTTAAAAAAGGTGAGTGGTGTAACACTATGGATGGTCTTTATTGGAGATTTATTGACCGAAATAGAAAATTTTTTTTAAAAAATCCTCGTCTTTCGATGATGGTAAGAATATTTGATAAAATGAAATCTGATAGAAAAAAATTAATTTTATCTGAAGCTGATAAATTTATTAAACTAAATACAATTTGATGAAAAAAGAAAATTTACCAACAAAAATTTGTCCAGTTTGTAAAAGACCATTTACTTGGCGAAAAAAATGGAAGTTAAATTGGGATAGAGTAAAATATTGTTCCAAGAAGTGTTCTAAGCTAAGCTAAGCTTAGTGAACATAATAGTATTACAACATATCAAAATAGAAGATCCAGGTTACATTAAAGATTTAATGTTAGCTGATGGATTAAATTTAACTACCATTGAGTTAGATGAAGGTGAAAAAATACCAGATGATTTAAGTAAATTTGATGGAATGTTTTGCATGGGGGGTCCAATGGATACCTATAAGGAACAAGAATATCCTTGGTTAATAGAAGAAAAGAAAGCAATTAAAGAATTTGTTGTTAATCTAAAAAAACCTTATTTAGGTTTTTGTTTAGGTTGTCAGCTTTTAGGAGAAGTGATTGGTGGAAAGGTAGTTAAATCTACGCCAGCAGAAATAGGAATTATGGATATTAATTTCTCTAATGAAAAAGACGAAGATAAATTATTTTCAAAATTTCCTAATACGATTAAAAGTTTACAATGGCACTCTTATGAGGTTCAAGGTATTGAAAACAATAAAGATGTAACTTTATTAGCCTCTTCTCCAATTACCAAGTATCAAATCTTTAAATATCAAAACCATGCTTATGGAATTCAATTTCATATAGAAATAAAAGATTCTACTGTTAATGAATGGGGGTGTGTTCCGGAGTATAAAAAAGCTTTGGAAGATCAGCTTGGTAATGGTGCGTTAGAAAAGTTTGATCAATCTGCAAAAGATAACATGAAAGATATGAATAACTACTCTACAATCCTTTATAATAATTTTAAAAAACTTTTATGAATAATAAAATTTTTGAATGGGCAGGAGTTATAACTGCAATATTGTATTCTTTGTTTGTCGCTTTAAATATAGGCATAGAATTTTTTGGGTTTTGTCTACTGTTATTGTCAGCCATTTTAATTGGAATTTGGGCCTATAGAGGTGGTCATAAAGGAATTTTATTCTTGCAATTTTTTTATGCAACCGCTGGAATTATTGGAATGGTTCGTTGGTTTTAATTAAAGCTTGAAACTATTTTAGGAATATAATTTTTAAAATTAAAAAAACCTTTATTACAGTATTGCCAAGCTAATTGATCAAGATTTCTATATAAAAAATCTATCTTTAAATTATTAGAATTTAAAAAATCTAAATTTTCACCTACTGTTGGATACAAACCGTAATAATTTTCAATATTTGTTAATTCACTTATATCTATAATTTGACAATCAATAGATTGATTTTTTAATCTTTGTTCTTGGTCTTCTATTAAATGAGATTTAAATTTCACTAATTTTTCACTGAGTTTTATTGCTCTATTTTCATTTTTATTAGAAACTAAGTAAATTTTCTTAAAGTTGTTTTCCTTAAAGTCAGTGATTTCAAACGAGAGATTGTTTTCAAAAATTAAAAGATTCTTATTCTCAATCTTTTGTGGGTTATTGAAATCCTGTTTAATTATTTGATAAGATTTTTTAGATACTTTTGGAGGAGCATTTTCATTTAATTTTATATTTTGAAATCTATTGTTAGTGAATTTTTTAATATTCCATTCACTTGCAAGGTAATGTTTTCCTTGAGTTTGAACACCCGCAACCCATCGCCACCCAAGAGTATTTGATGCAGCATCTCCATCATAAAGATGTTGCATAAAAAATTCTGCACCTAATTGCCAAGGTAATTCTAAAGTAAAAATCCAAATACTAGCAAACCACATTCTTGTGTGATTATGCAAATAATTGCTTTCTTTAAGCTCTTTCACCCACTCATTAAAGCAATCTACTTTTGTTTTTCCTTCGATTGCTGCAATATAATCTTTATTATCTTTAAATTCATTTTTGATTTGATTTAATTCGATAAGATAATCAGCCCAAACATTTGGTCTAAGTTCTAACCAACCTTTCCAATAAGTTCGCCATAGAACTTCTTGAATAAACTTTTCATTTTTTGAAAAAGAAAATTTACTTAGAGCTTTCTGAATGACTTCTTGTTCATTAATTATTCCATGAGTTATATATGGTGATAAGCAAGATATATTAGATCTTTTTTCAGGTCCAAAATCAAAATTTCTTAATCTTGAATATTCTCCAAGATTATTCTCAACAAAATTATTTAATTGATTTAAGGCCTTAGCCCTTGAAGCTTCAAATATCATTTTAAATTATTTTGATTTTTTTTTCTTAAGACCTAATTTGTCACTATGTCTTAATCTTAAAACAACAATTGCTCCAGCTATTAACAAAATAGCTACTGCTTCATAAACAAGTGCAGTAGGATCCATTTCTTTGCCTTGTAGAATAATAAATCGTGCAAGGGCGGTAATCGCGATAAGAAGTGGTAGGGTAATACTAATAGATTGTTGGTTCCAAAAAACCCTAACCATCGCTAGTACCTCCAAATAAAGAAACATTAAAAGCAAATCTGCTAATGTAACAGATTGATTTAAAAACATGTTTTTCATTTCAATCCCAACAGCAATAACAGTACTGATTAAGATAATAACCATTAATGCTAACTGTAAGTTTTTTGCTATCTTATCCATTATTTATCTTTACTAAAAGGTAACCATTTTTCAATTGCAGATTTTAAGGGACCATCATAAGGGATTGAATAAGAGTTCGGGTTTGGACTTGTCAAAACCTCAATTCCTTTTGAAAATACGAATATAAATACTATTACAAAAACTATGACCATGATTTTAAAAGGATCAAAATTTTTTGTTTGAAAAACACTTGCAGACTTCTCTTCTGCTCTATGGAATTGTTTAAAAGTCATATAGACGGCAAATATTAAACCTATATGAGCTAAAAAAAGTCCAGCCCATCCAAATGCGAAAGTTGTGTAAGAAAAAACATATAAACTAAAAACAGTAGTCCAAATAAAACTTAAAACTAAAAGAATTTGTAATCTAACTGTTTTAGGAAGTGCGCGTAGATCATTCTTACTATCATCAAATAAAATATTTGCAGCATCTCTCATCCAATTCTTTATTGATTCCATGATTTAAGGATATAATTTTTAGTGATTTAAACAAATGTTAATTTGTCCTAAGCGTTACTAAGAACGAAGCTTTTTTTTGTGAAAATTGATAAATCTTTCAACGTTAGATTTATTAAATGACTTATTTTCTTCAAATGAGACTTTTTTCATTGAGTAAGCGCTGCTTTTAGTAACTCTAGATTGAATTGTAATATTTCCTTTATACAATTTAAGTTTAACTGAGCCATTAACTTTGCTTCTTTTTAAATCTACAATTTTTTGAAGTTTAAATCTTTCTTTTGAATACCAATAACCATTGTAGATTAACTCTGCATATCTAGACATTATCTGATCTTTTTTATGCATAGTTTCTTTGTCTAAGGTAACAGACTCAATTGCTCTATGAGCATTTATTAAAAGAGTCCCACCAGGTGTTTCATACACTCCTCTAGATTTAATACCTAAAAATCTATTCTCTACTAAGTCAACTCTTCCAATTCCATTTTTACCGGCGATGTCATTGAGCTTTGTTAATAATTTAGCTGGAGATAATTTTTTTCCATTAATTCCAAAAGGATCACCATTTTTAAAATTAATAGTAACAAAAGATGGTTTGTTGGGTGCTTTTTCAGGAGAAACTGTTCGTTGAAAAATAAATTCTGGAGCAGAATTTTTTGGATTTTCTAAAACCTTACCTTCAGTTGATGTGTGAAATAAATTATCATCCACTGAAAAAGGAGGTGCACCTTTTTTATCTTTAGGAATAGCTATGCTATGTTTTTTTGCATAATTAATTAAGTCTGTTCTAGATTTTAGTTTCCAAATTCTCCATGGAGCTATAATTTTAATTTTAGGACCAAAATAATGATAGCCTAATTCAAATCTAACTTGGTCATTGCCTTTACCGGTTGCTCCATGTGAAACTGCATAGGCTTTAAATTTTTTAGCTACTCTTATTTGATCTTTTGCAATAAGAGGTCTTGCTATTGATGTCCCTAGTAAATAAACACCCTCATAGATCGCGTGTCCTCTGATGATGGGATAAACATAATCCTTAACAAAAATATCTTTTAAATCTTTAATAATTATATTTTTAACACCAAATTTTTTTGCATTAGTAATAATTTTTTTTCTATCAATTTCTTGTCCAACATCTGCTGTATAACAAATTACATCTGCATCATAATTTTCTTGAAGCCATTTTAAAATTATAGAAGTATCGAGCCCTCCAGAATAAGCTAGAACAATTTTCTTTTTTGATTTCATTGAATTAACTACAAGCTTTTCTTGAAGCGTTATAAGCTTTAGTAAATCCTAGCAATGAGTAATGATCAATTGTTTGAGAACCTTGTTGATTGTATCCAGTGATCATAATTCTAGATCCTTTTCTCATTTGTTTGATCATTTTTAATTCGATTTTATTGTCTGCAATCCACGCAAAACCTTGTTCTTTAATATCAAATTTAAATTTATTCTTCCCTGAAGCAGCTGTTACAGAATTATTTTTGTTGAATTCATAACCCGGGGTAACACTTACTTCATTTTTTATATTGTCGTTTGGTCTAAATGCTACAAATAATTTTGCATCTCTTTTATTAGTTTTGGGTGCTTGCAAAATAGGTAAAGATTGCGCAAAGCATACTTTACCGTCAGCATCCATAACGACCATTGCCTCCCAATCTTTATATTTACCAATTTTTTTAATTTCCTGAGCTGAAACTTGAGCAACACCACTTATAAAAAATATTCCTAACAATATTGTAATTTTTTTAATTATGGACATGGATTTGGATAAATTGTTTGTACGTGGTTAATTTCTTTAATGACATCATCAGATAAGTTTACATTTACACTTTCTATATTTGTTTTCAACTGCTCCATTGTAGTTGCTCCAATTATTACACTAGTCATAAAGTCTTGGATTTCACAAAATTTTATCGCCATCTGACTCATATCTAGATCAAACTTTTCACTAATTTTATAATAATGTTCAACGGCATCCTCAGTATTTGGCTTTCTATACCTTGTCCAGAAATCGAAATCTCTCTCCATTCTTGATCCTTTGGGGAAATTCTTGTTTCTATACTTTCCACTTAAATATCCACTTGCTAATGGTGAGTAAGCTAAGCAGCCAATGTTTTCTCTTATAGAAACTTCAGCTAGTCCAACTTCGTAAGATCTATTTAATAAACTATAAGGATTTTGGATTGACATCATTCTTGGCAACTTTTTATCTTTGGATAACTGAAGATAATTTAAAACTCCCCAAGGGGTCTCATTTGATAAACCAACGTATCTTATTTTTCCCTGATCAATATATTTATTTAACTCTGCAAGAACATCTTCAAATTTATTCCATTCATTTTCCTTATGAACATAATTAAGTCTTCCAAAATTATTTACATTTCTTTCTGGCCAATGAAGTTGATATAAATCTATATAATCAGTTTTAAGTCTTTTAAGACTGTCATTTAAAGCAGATTCTAAGTTTGGACCTGTAAAACTATTTTCTCCACTTCTTAAATAATCTCTTGCAGGACCAGCAACTTTTGTTGCAAGAATGACTTTGTCTCTTTTTTTTGTTTTTTCAAACCATTTCCCAATAATTTCTTCTGTATCACCGTAGGTTTCTTTTCTAGGAGGTACTGCATATAATTCAGCTGTGTCCCAAAAGTTTACTCCTTGATCTAATGAAAAATCCATTTGTTCAAATGCTTCAAGTTCAGTATTTTGTTCTCCCCAAGTCATAGTACCGAGACAAATTGTACTTACTTTAATATTGGTATTACCTAAATTTTTGTATTTCATTAGAAATATTAAGTTAAATTTTTGTTAATCTTTTAAGGTATCTTGAATAATTAGTAAAAGAATATATATATATTACCTATTATGGAATTTGATAAAAACGGAATACTAAATAGAGCAAAAGCAGCACAACAAACAGCTGCTGTAATGGATGAGGGCTTAAGAGCCTACATGTTAAAAGTTTATAACTATATGGCAACAGGTGTTTTATTGACAGGAATTGTTGCACTAGTTACATTTCAAATGGGAGTAGAACAAATTACAAGCGCTGGAATTATTTTAACACCATTTGGTAATACAATTTATAATTCGGGACTAGCTTGGGTGGTAATGTTAGCACCTTTAGCAATAGTTTTTTATATGAGCTTTGGAATTAATAAGATGAGTGCATCAAAAGCACAAACTACGTTTTGGGTTTTTGCAGCTTTGATGGGTCTATCATTATCTTCAATTTTATTGGTTTATACTGGAATGAGTGTAACAAGAGTTTTCTTCATTACATCTGCAACATTTGGAGCGATGAGTATTTATGGATACACAACTAAAAGAGATCTTACAAAGTTAGGATCTTTTTTAATGATGGGTCTAATTGGAATAATTATAGCTTCAATTGTTAATATCTTTATGAAATCTTCTATGATGTATTTTGTAATTTCAATTTTAGGTGTTTTAATATTCGTTGGTTTAACAGCTTATGACACTCAGAAAATCAAAAATATGTATGTTGCGTCAGACTCAGGTGAGTTAATGGGCAAGAAGGCTGTTATGGGAGCTTTAACTTTATATCTAGATTTTATCAATCTATTTATAATGTTGTTAAGATTATTCGGTCAAAGAAGATAAATTTATTTTTGAAGTTTCTTCCAGTTGGTATTTTTTAATAAAATTCTGAGATCATAAGAATTTTTTAGTATTTTACCACTCGTATCAGTAATCAAATATTTAAGATTTTTATTTTTAGGCTTAAAATTTTTACAAATTTTATATAGGGCATTTTCAGTAGCATTTCTAAAAACACTAAACCCCACTTGTTTACTTGATATACTTAAACCATAATCTTTCCAAGATCCTTCAGAAACCATCTTAGCATATAAGTCTAATATAATTTTTAACTCATCTTTTTCAAAAAAATGTTTATCTTCTATTTTATTATGCGGATTATTTACTACTAATTTTAAATTACTACGCATCAATCTTATGTTTATTAATTAATGGTACTTGAAACCCTGTAAATATTATTGTTATCGGAAGCATTCCCCATACTTTAAAATTAACCCAAAATTCTTCTGTTTGAGTTCTCCAAACAATTTCATTTAATAAAGCAAGACCAAAGAAAAAATACATCCATCGTTTATTAAGAATTTCCCAACCAATATCAGTTAGAGGAATAGATTTACCCATAATTTTTTTAAGAATAGGTTCATTGGTAAAATATTTCCCAAAAAATAATGCAAGAGCAAACATAATGTTAATAATAGTTGGTTTAACGTAAATAAATATAGGATCATTAAAGTAGATTGTTAATCCACCAAAAAAAGTAATTAAAATTCCACTTACCAAAGGCATTGGAGGAATTTTTTTTTCAAAAAACCAAACTACTGCTAATGCAACTAAAGTTGCAACTATTAGTGGAGGTATAGCTACTGATAAATTTTTATCACTATTGTAATAATAGAAAAAAAATATTGCTAAAGGACCGAAATCAGTAACAAATTTTAAAAAAGATTTATTCACCAAAAAGATATTAACATATTTGCCACATCACAAAACATTTATATTTTTAGCATTGATTTTTATTTCTAAATACCCATACTGAGATCAATGCCAGTTCAAAAAGCCAAATTTTCAATTGGAGACATTGTAAAGCATAAACACTTCGAATTTAGAGGTGTGATTTATGATGTTGATTTTGAATTTAATAATTCAGAGGAATGGTATCAATCTATTCCAAAAAATGTGAGACCAAGAAAAGATCAGCCATTTTATCACCTATTAGCAGAAAATGACGAGATAACTTATGAAGCTTATGTTTCTGAGCAAAACTTGCTAATGGACGACTCTGATGAACCAATAAAACACCCTTTAATTGAAGAGATTTTTTCAGGAAAAAAAGGCTCCAGTTATTTCAAGCTTTCTAATTAAGGCAACCATTATTCAACCACATTTAGCTCAAATCTAGGCCATACAAATTAGCTATGTTTTTAGTATCTTCTGGTCAAGAGTGTTAAAAGTTAATTTCAATCTTATTATCTCCCCTCTGCATTCTTGATCAGAAAACTATTTCATAATAGAAATCATCAAAAAAATTTTTAAATTAAAATATGTTTAAACTTTTTGAACCTAACAAGATTTTTAAAATTACGTCAAAAGCGCCTAAGTACGTATTATTTTTGTTTATTATTGTATTAACTGTTGGCTTAGTTGAAGCATTATTCATATCTCCTGAAGATTATAAACAAAGTGATGCAGTTAGAATTATGTATGTTCATGTTCCTGCTGCTTGGATTTCACTTGGAATATTTTCTTCTATAACTTTTTTATCTATTTGTGGCTTCGTGTTTAAAAATAAAAATTTTTTTTTAATCTCTAAAAGTTTAGCTCCTTCGGGATTTGTTTTTAATATTATTGCCCTAGTCACAGGATCAATTTGGGGAAAACCCACTTGGGGAACATGGTGGGCTTGGGATGCAAGAATAACTTCAATGTTAATTTTAGCATTGTTCTATGCAATGTATTTAATTGTATGGAGAATTTATGATAAGGAAGAAAAAGTCTATAAGATTTCAACTTTTATAACTATTTTAGGAATTATTAATGTTCCAATAATAAAATACTCAGTTGATTGGTGGAATACACTACATCAACCTGCATCTATTAATATTTTGTCGAAAAGCTCAATTCATTCATCAATGCTTTACCCATTATTGATAATGACTGCGGCATTTGCTCTTTTTTCATTGTTAATTTTCTTAATGAAATATAATACAGAACTGATAAAAATTAAAAATAAAGGCTTAGATAGATTATGATAAATGAATTACTTTTTATGAATGGATATGCAGTGTATGTTTTATCTGCTTTTAGCTTTACCTTATTAAGTTTCTTAGGTTTGTATTTGGTAACTAAAATGCAATTTGTTAAAGAACAAAACAAATTTGTTGCTAAATTTGGATCACTTACCACTGAGCAAGCTAATTCTGCAAAATCACAAAGAATAAATAAAGAAATTTTAGCAAACGAAACAAATAATTAACTTTTAAACCATGTATGGTCGAAAAGTTAAATTAAGATTTTTGTTGATAGTAACAATCTTAATTGCTTTAATTTTAATAACATTTTTGATTTTAAAATCTTTAGAAGAGAATGTTGTATATTTTCAATCGCCTTCCGAAATAAAATTACTTACTGAAATAGACAAAAGCAAAATAAGAGTTGGAGGAATGGTTAAAAAAAATTCTATATCCATAAATTCAAATGAAGTTAATTTTATAATTACAGACTTTAAAAATGAAATAAATGTTACTTACTCTGGAGCAGTACCAAATTTATTTGCTGAGGGAAAAGGGGTTGTTGCAGAAGGTTTTTTAAAAGATAGAAATTTTTTCTCTGCAACAAAAATTTTAGCTAAGCATGATGAAAATTATATGCCACCAGAAGTAAAAGAAGCATTAGGGGAAAAATAAATTGATCTATAGTCTTATTGGGTACTATTCTTTAATTTTAGGATTAATTATTGGATTATTTTTATTTTATTTTTCATATAAGAATTTTAATAATTCAAAATTATTAGATACCAAAATATTATCATTTACATTTTTACAATTATTTTTTGTTTCCATTAGTTTTTTGTGTTTGATCTTTTCTTTTGTTGTTTCAGATTTTAGCAATGAAACAGTATTTAATAATTCTCATACCACCAAACCGTTATTTTATAAAATAAGTGGAACCTGGGGAAATCATGAAGGAAGTTTATTATTATGGTTACTTGTCTTGACTTTATTTATTTTCTTATTTTTAGTAAGGACAAAAAATCAACCAATTAAGTACAAAATTTTAACTTTAGTTTTTCAACAAATAATAATAGTTGGTTTCTTTTTATTTTTAATCAAAACGTCAAATCCATTTAATTATATTTTTCCAATACCTTCAGAAGGTCTTGGATTAAATCCAATTTTACAAGACCCAGCTTTAGCTATTCACCCACCTATTTTATATTTAGGCTACGTTGGTTCATCAATTATTTTTTCCTCAGTTTTAGCAGCAACAAGTTTAAAAATTATTTCTACTAGTTGGGCATCACATATAAAAAAATGGGTTTTAATTTCGTGGATATTTTTAACTTTAGGAATACTGCTTGGTTCAATTTGGGCTTATTATGAATTAGGCTGGGGAGGTTTTTGGTTTTGGGATCCAGTAGAGAATGTTTCTTTGATGCCGTGGCTTGCATTAACCACTCTTTTACATTGTATTTTAATATTAGAGAAAAAATTTATTTTAACTTCATGGGTAATAATTCTTTCTATTGCAACATTTACATTAAGTATGTGTGGAACATTTTTAGTTAGATCAGGAATTTTAAATTCAGTTCATACATTTGCTAATGATCCTGAAAGAGGTTTATTTATTCTTATTTTTTTATTCATTTTGATTTTTTTATCTATTTTAATATTTTTCTTTTTTCACAAAGATAATAATAAAAAATCTTATAATTTTTTTTGGTTAAGCAAAGAAACTTCAATATTAATAAACAACTGGTTTATGATGTATTTTTTATCAGTTGTATTAATAGGTACTGTATATCCAATTTTTTTAGATGTGATCTCTTCACAAAAAATATCTGTTGGTCCTCCATTCTATCATAAGTTAATAATACCATTTTTAATTCCTTTTTTACTTATGATGGCGATTGGACCAAAATTAAGATGGATCAAATCTCAACTAGAAGATAAAATATATTTAATTTCTTTTTTGATTATCTCAATTTTATTAGCATTTTTATTATTAAAAAATTTTAATCAGAATATTTTAATAAATACAATTTTGATATCAAGTGCACTTTATTTATTCTTTATCACACTGAGAGATTTTTTTGTTAAAAAATATAAAAATATTTCACAAAATATTGCTCATTTTGGATTTAGTTTACTAATCCTAAGTATTTTGTTTAATAATTTATTTGCAAGCGAAATTATAACAAATCTTAAAGTTGGTGAAACTTTTGAAAATTCAGAAATTAAGATAGTTTTTGAAAGTATTGATCAAAAAAGAGAACAAAATTATAATGCAATTATTGCAAATTTTTCTATAAGTAATTCAAATGGTGAAAAAGATAAACTTTCGCCAGAGTTGAGAATTTATAATCAACCTGTCATAGCTACAAGTGAAGCTGATATTAAAACAACTCTTATGTCAGATAAGTTTATTGTAATTAATCTGGTCCAAAATCAAGATTTTTTCAACGTAAGATATCAAGTTAAACCATTTATGTTGTGGATTTGGTTATCGGTAATTTTAATATCTTTTGGGGGAATTGTTAGCTTTTTACAAAAAAGATCATGAAAAATAAAATATTACCTTTTTCAGTTATTATAATTTTTGGAATAATATTTTTTATTTTTTACAAAGGTTTAGATGATTCAAAAATATACACTCCAGAAATTAATACAAAAAAAGAGATACCAGTGTTTAATATAAAAAATTTTTTTTCTGGAGAAAATGTAAAATCATTAAGTATCTTTGAATTAGATAAGATTTATTTATTAAATATTTGGTCATCTTGGTGTGTACCATGTCGACAAGAGCATCCTTTTTTAATGAATTTAAATTTAGAAAATAAAGTAAATATAATTGGGATGAATTATAAAGATAATTTTAAAAACGCAGAAAATTTTTTAAAAGAACTAGGAAACCCTTATAAAGAAATCTTTATTGATTTAGATGGTACAATTGCTATTGAGTGGGGAGCTTATGGGGTTCCCGAATCATATTTAATTTATAAAAATAAAATTATTAAAAAATATATTGGACCACTTAACCAAGAATTAGTTGATGAAATTAATTTACTAATAAAATGAAATTTCTTAAATTTTTTTTAATTTTTATAATATTATTTCCTTTAGGCGGTGTTAATGCTGAGGAAAATGACAAAAGAAACAAAATAACTAAAAATTTACGATGCCTTATTTGTCAAGGTCAATCGGTTTACGATTCAGATTCTGAATTTGCAAATAGTTTAAAAATTGTAGTTGATAAAAAGATTCAGGAAGGTCTTTCTGATGATCAAATATATGAATATTTTAAAACTAAATATGGAGAATGGATACTTTATGATCCAGGATTAAATAAAAATACATATATTCTCTGGTTATTGCCGTTATTGATATTTTTAATTGGAGGTGCAATAATCTATACACGTTTTATAGTTAAAAAATAATTTAATATTTAATGAATTTAAAAAAATTTATAATTAATTTGTTAATCACATCATTTGCATTTTCATCTATCGCAGATGAAAATAAATTAAACAACCAAAACACAGAACTAAGTTTTTACTCTGGGATGTTTGATTTTAGTGATGATGGAAAAAAATCAACTTTGATTGGATTTGAACATCAAAATGAAAATTTAAATAGAGATACATTTTTAGGAAATCTATCACCAATTACAGGTGCATTGATCACAGCTGATAACGCAGGATATTTTTATACAGGCGTTGAGGCACAATATAAAATAGGTTCAATAAATTTTACTCCAAGTTTTACACCAGGTTTGTATCATGAAGGTGATGGTAAAGATTTAGGTCACGTAATTGAATTTAAAAGTGAACTACAATTTTCACTTGATTTATCAGGAGACAGTCAATTAGGGTTTTCCTATAATCATATATCTAATGCTAGTCTTGGTGATAAAAATCCTGGGGCAAATAGTTATATGTTTAATTTCTTTAAAAACTTTTAGAAAGTATCTATGAATTTAAAAGATTGTCATAACTTTAGCGATTTTAGAAAACTAGCTAAAAAAAAGTTGCCATCACCGATATTTCACTACATTGATGGTGCTGCAGATGATGAAATCACGTATGCTAGAAATACAAGTGCATTTGATGATGTTGATTTAGTACCTAATGTTTTAAGAGGTGTAGAGGATGTCGATTTATCGACAACAATATTTGGAAAGAAATTAGATTTACCTTTTTATTTATCACCTACCGCTTTACAGAGATTATTTCATTACGATGGTGAAAGAGCTGTAGGTAAAGCTGCTAAGAAATATAATACCATGTTTGGGGTATCGGCACTAGCAACAGTCAGCGTGGAGGAAATTTCCTCACTTGTTGATACGCCAAAAATGTTTCAGTTTTATTTTCATAAAGATAGAGGGCTTAATGATTCATGCTTAGAAAGAGCAAAAGCAGCTAAGTTTGATGTCATGGCTCTAACGGTCGATACGATTACAGGAGGAAATAGAGAAAGAGATTTAAGAACTGGATTTACTTCACCACCTAAACTAACACTATCAAGTTTATTTAGTTTTGCCACAAAGCCTATGTGGGGAATAAATTATTTAACAAAAGGTAAATTTGAATTACCTCATCTTCAAGATTTTGTAAAAGAGGGAACGAGTACAAACTCTTCAATAGGAAATTATTTCTCGACAATGCTGGACCAGTCAATGAACTGGAAAGATGCTGAACAACTTTGCTCTAAATGGGGAGGCCATTTTGCTTTAAAAGGAGTTATGAGTGTTGAAGATGCTAAGAGAGCTGTAGATATTGGATGTACAGGAATAATGGTTTCAAACCACGGTGGAAGACAACTTGATGGATCAAGATCACCTTTTGATCAACTTGCTGAAATCGTTGATGCTGTTGGTGATAAGCTGGATGTAATCTGCGAGGGGGGAATTCATAGAGGAACTCATATGCTTAAAGCATTATCATTAGGTGCAAAAGCATGTTCTGGTGGTAGACTTTATTTATATGCTTTAGCAGCAGCTGGACAAGCAGGAGTAGAAAGAGCTCTAGAGAAGTATAAATCTGAATTAGTGAGAGATATGAAGTTAATGGGCTGCACTAAAATTAGTGATTTAAACAGAAGTAATTTAAGATTCAGAAGATAATAATCATGAACATAAATGATTGTTATAATTTTGAAGACTTTAGAAAATTAGCAAAAAAAAAATTACCAGCTCCTATTTTTCATTACATTGATGGTGGTGCTGATGATGAAGTAACTCTTAATAGAAATACAGATGCATTTAATGACTGCGATTTAGTCCCAAATATTCTCAACAGCGTTGGTGAGCCAGATTTATCAACTACAGTATTTGGTAGAAAAATTAGTATGCCATTATTTTTATCTCCGACAGCTATGCAAAGTTTATATGATCCAGAGGGTGATAAAGCATCTGCAAGAGCTGCTGAAAAATTTGATACTATTTATAGTATGTCTACTATGGCTTCCTTTTCAATCGAGGAAGTGGCAAATATTTCAAGTGGTCCAAAACTTTTTCAGCTATATATTCATAAAGACAAATCAATCACAGATGATTTAATTGAAAGATGTTCTAGAGCAAATTTTGATGGTATGTGTATCACGGTTGATACACTTGTAGCTGGTAATAGAGAACGAGATCATAGAACTGGATTTACAACACCACCAAAATTTACTTTTGATAGTTTGTTAAGTTTTGCTATGAGACCTGGATGGGTTTTTAAATATTTTACAAATAAAAAATTTGAACTGGCGAACATAAAAAATAAAACTGATAAAGGTACAAATATTGCTAAATCAGTAATGGATTATATAAATGAGCAGTATGATCCTGCGATGAACTGGAAGGATGCTGAATATTGTATAAAAAAATGGAACAAACCAATGGCACTAAAAGGAGTTATGTCTGTTGAAGATGCCAAGAAAGCAATTGATATTGGCTGTACTGCAATAATGATTTCAAACCATGGAGGAAGGCAGCTTGATGGATCTAGATCTCCTTTTGATCAAGTTAAAGCAATATCTGATGCAGTCGGTGATAAACTGGAAATCATTTTAGATGGTGGAGTAAGAAGAGGAACACATGTGCTAAAGGCATTAGCTGCAGGCGCAACAGCATGTAGTTTTGGAAAAGCGTTTCTTTTTAGTTTAGGTGCTGGAGGACAAAAAGGAGTTGAGAGATTATTAGGAAACATGCAAAAAGAAATTAGACGAAATATGGTTCTAATGGGATGTAAATCTGTTAAAGATCTTGATGCGTCAAAAATAATATATCGAAACTAAATTCGCTTAATTTTAGCTAATTATTTATACTGTAGTTAAGTTTATTTTTGAAAACAGAATAGACAAAAAAGTATTTTTCGTTTAGTTTGCGAATTTATTTTATTATGAAATTAGCAGCGTCATTAGACAGATTAGGAACAGAGAGTGCTTTCTCAGTTTTGGCTGAGGCAAAAAAACTTGAAGCACAGGGCAACCCAATGATTCATTTAGGATTAGGTCAACCTGATTTTAAAACCCCGAAACATGTTGTTGAAGCAGCAAAAAAAGCTTTAGATGATGGACATCACGGATATGTTCTTTCAAATGGAATTTTAGAATGCAGACAATCAGTAACTAGATGGATCAAAAAAAGATATAGCGCTGATGTAGATCCTGAAAGAATTCTTATAATGCCAGGAGGAAAGCCAACAATGCACTATGCAATTCAGTGTTTTGGTGAGCCTGGAGTTGAAATAATTCATCCAACACCTGCCTTTCCAATTTATGAGTCTATGATAAATTATACAGGCTCAACATCTGTACCATATGATTTAACAGAAGATGAAAATCTTAAATTTAGCGCAGATAAAATTTTATCTTTAATAACAGATAAAACTAGATTGTTAATTTTAATCAATCCAAATAATCCAACAGGAAGTTTCGTTGAAAAACCAGAGATTGATAAATTAGCAGAGGGTTTAAAAAAACATCCACATGTAACAATATTAAGTGATGAAATTTATAGTAGACAAATTTTTGATGATAAAGAAATGCCAACATTTTTTAATTATCCAGAATTAAGAGATAGATTAATTGTACTTGAAGGTTGGAGCAAAGCTTATTCCATGACAGGTTGGAGACTAGGTTGGAGTTTTTGGCCTGAAAATTTAGTTGAACATGTAAATAAATTATTAATAAATAGTGTTTCGTGTGTAAATGCTGCTGCTCAGTTTGCAGGTATAGCAGCTCTTGACGGTCCTGATGATTCAATTCATGAAATGATGGAAAAATTTACTTTAAGGAGGAAACTAATTCACGAAGGTCTTAACAGTTTGCCAGGTGTAGAATGTAGTCTACCTGGTGGAGCATTTTATGCATTTCCGAAAGTGATTGGAACAGGAATGAATGGTTCTGAATTTTGTAAAAAAGCGATGCACGAGGCTGGTGTAGCTATAGTTCCAGGAACAGCATTTGGAAAAACTTGTCAGGATTATGTGAGATTTAGTTTTGCCGCTTCTAGAGATAATATTTCCCAAGCATTGGAAAATATAAAAAAAATGCTTACTAAATAAGCTGTATTTTTTTATTTTTTTTTACTAGAATTAATATTTAAAATTATGAACCAGCAAGTTGAGATAGAGTTAAAAAATCTTTTAAACACTAGGTTTTCGACATCGGAATCTGCTCGAGGAAATTATGCAAGAGGCGAAGACACCTATGATCCGATTTTATCAAAAGCAGTAGTTTTTCCAGAAACTAATGAAGAGGTATCAAAAATATTAAAAATTTGTAATGAACATAAAATTCCAGTGGTCCCGTATGGCACAGGCACATCTTTAGAAGGAAATGTTGTAGGAAATGAAAATGGTATAACTATCTGTTTAGAAAAAATGAATAAAATTTTGAGTGTAAACGCTCAAGATTTTGATTGCAGAGTTCAAGCATGTGTAACAAAAGAGCAATTAAACGAATATTTAAGGGAAGATGGGGTTTTTTTCCCAATAGATCCAGGAGCTAACGCTGCATTAGGTGGCATGGCCTCAACTTCTGCTTCAGGAACTATGGCAGTAAAATATGGAACTATGAAGACGGTTATTTCTGGTCTAACAGTAGTACTGCCAAATGGTGATATCATTAATACAGGTGGAAGAACTAAAAAAACTTCAGCAGGTTATAATTTAACAAATTTATTTATTGGATCAGAAGGAACTTTAGGTATTATCACAGAAGTTCACTTAAGATTATCCCCTGTTCCTGAAAGTATTATGAGCGCGGTATGTCATTTTCCAGCTTTAGAAGATGCCGTAATGACTGCTCAACAGGTTATTCAGTATGGTGTCCCAATTGCAAGGATTGAAATGCTTAACGCAGATCAGATGGGAATCTCTATAAACTACTCTAAATTAAAAGATATTGAAGCAGTGCCAACTTTATTTTTTGAATTCCATGGGTCCGAGTCTTCAAATAAAGAGAATATAAAAATTGTAGAGGAATTATCAAAAGATAACAATGGAAGCTCATTTAAATGGGCTAAAGATTTAGAAGAGAGAAATAAACTTTGGCAAGCAAGGTGGGATGTATACTATTCTGTTAAAGCTTTAAATAATAATGGAAGAGTATATTCAACAGACGTATGTGTTCCAATTTCAAAAATTACGGAATGTGTAAAATTTGCAGAGGAGAAAGCAAAAGAATTTGGGGTTAGAGCCCCAATGGTAGGCCATATGGGCGATGGAAATTTTCATGTAGTTTTACCTTATGATCCTGCAAAAAAAGAAATGTATAAACAACTTAGAGCTTTTAATGGTACACTGATAAGAAAAGCTTTAGAACTTGAGGGAACCATCACTGGCGAACATGGAGTAGGACTTCATAAAAAAGAGTATTTGCTTGAACAGCATCCTGACAATATTCCAGTAATGAAATCGATCAAAAGAACTATAGATCCGAATAATATAATGAATCCTGGAAAAATCTTTGATTTAAACTAATCTTAAAATATGAAAAAAATTCTAATCACTAGAAGGTTGCTTAGATCTTGTGAAGAAAAAGCATCAAAAATTTTTCAAGTAAATTTTAATGACAATGATGAGCTTTATTCTCAAAACAAGGTAGTAGAAATGAGTCAAGGATGTGATGGAATTTTAACTTCCTTAACAGATAAAATGGACGCTGAAACAATTAATAAATTACCTGAGAGTGTAAAAATAATATCAAATTTTGCAGTTGGTTTTGGAAATATAGATTTAGAAGCAGCAAAAAAAAGAAAAATAGCTGTTACAAACACACCTGATGTTTTAACAGATGCGACAGCAGAAATTGGAATTCTCCTAATACTTGGAGCTTGTAGAAGAGCTTCTGAAGGAATTGAAAGCGCAAGACAGGGAGGATGGAAGTGGTCAGCTGATTACCTTATTGGTAAACAATTGACTGGTTCAAGGTTAGGTATTTTAGGAATGGGAAGAATTGGCCAAAAAATTGCTAAAGTTGCAAAGTCTTTAGGGATGATTATTCATTATCACAATCGATCAAAACTAAACGAAGATAAAGAACAAGGGGCAATTTATCATGATAGTTTAAAAGGCCTGTTATCAGTTTCAGATGTTTTGTCGATTTGTTGTCCCGCTTCTAAGGAAACGATTGATATGATTAATAAAGAGACAATAGAATATTTACCTAAAGGTGCGATAGTTACAAACGTTGCTAGGGGAGATATTGTTGATGACGATGCAATGATAGATGCTTTAGAAAGAAGAAAAGTTTATGCAGTAGGATTAGATGTATATAAAAATGAGCCAAATTTAAACCCAGGGTATCTAAATCACAAAAGTGCATTTATACTTCCACATCTAGGCAGTGCAACTAAAGACACTCGTACAGCTATGGCCAATTTAGCAATAGATAATCTTGATGAGTTCTTCAATACTGGAAATTGTAAAAATAAAGTAAATTAAATGTCTAAATCAATAGCGTTTATTGGCGTTGGCAACATGGGTTGTCCGATGGCTGAAAATTTAATGAAGGCAGGTAAAACGGTAAAAGTTTTTGATGTTTCAAAAAAAATGCTCGAAATTGCAAAAGATAAAAATCTTGAAACAATATCGAATTTTGATGATTTAATTACAGCTGATGTTGAAACTGTTATAACTATGCTTCCAGAAGGTAAGCATTCTAAAGAAGTTTATTTAGGAGAAAACGGAATAATAAATAGAGTTTCAAAAAATTGTTTGTTAATTGATTGTTCAACAATTGATATTAAAACTTCTATTGAGATTGGTAAAAAAGCTTTAGAAAAAGGGATTAACATGATTGATGCACCAGTTAGCGGTGGAGTAATGGGGGCTCAAAAAGCAACATTAAATATAATGGTTGGTGGATCAAAAGAAGCATATGAAAAAGCTCTACCTTTGTTAAAAATTATGGGAAAAAATATATTTCATGCCGGTGATTTAGGTAGCGGGAATGGCGCTAAGATTTGTAACAATATGGCTCTAGGCATTGCTATGATTGCTGCTTCAGAGTCATTAATGTTAGCGAAAAGATTAAATATAGATATCAAAAAAGTTCATGAAATAATGAAAAATGCGTCTGGTAACAGTTGGCCAATTTCTGTTTACCCACCTTTACCTGGTTTAATTGATGGCACACCTTCTAATAATAATTATCGACCAGGTTTTTCTGCAGGAATGATGAATAAAGATCTTAAACTTGCAAATGATTGTGCGAAAAGCGTAAATGCTGAAACACCATTAGGAAAAATGGCTCTAGAAATTTATGATCAATTTTGTAAAGAAGGAAATGATACTAAAGATTTTTCAGCTATTTCTAAAGTTATAGGTGGTAATGCTTGGGACTACCCAATTGATTAAATAAATTTATTGTAAGTGTTTATAAATTGTCGTTCTAGAAACGCCTAATTTTCTTGAAGTTGCAGAGATATTATTTGTTTCATTAAATGTTGATCTAATTAATGTACATTTTTCCCTTTTGATTTTTGTATCTTCACAATTTTTACAAGTGCTCTTTTTCTTTTCTTTTTTTGTTTCAAAAAATTTGTTTTCCTTAAAAATTTGACTTTTAACCACAAATACAGATGAGCCTAAATGATCAGTAATTTTTAAAGTTTTATTATTTAATAAATCGGATGCAATAGATGAAAATGAATTAGTAAAAATTTTATTAAAGTTTTCGTTTTTTAGATCTACTAATCCATTAAGCATAATTTTTGCATTACTATTCGCACCTACTATAAGACCATCTCCATTAACAGCTAACAAACCAACACTAGTTGTTGATAAATATTCTTGTCGAGGATGAAAGGATAAAATTAATTCATGTTCAAACTTTTTTAAAAATAATTTTGTTTCGATACTTCTGGTTGCAAGTTTTACTAAAGCTAGAGTATGTTGTTCTCTAGACATATAATCAGTAGAAGCATCTATTATACCAATAGTCTTACCATCATAATTAATTATTGGACTTGCGAAACAAGATATATTTTCATGCGCTGTAAAAAAATGTTCTTTACCAGAAACTATTGTTGGTTTTTTTAATTCTACAGATAATCCCAAACCGTTAGTGCCACAGACTTTTTCAGCCCAAATTGATCCGGGTATTACAGTTTTGCCCACATCTGTTTGAAGACAAGTTTTGTCATATATCGTATCAAGCACCAACCCATTCTCATCTGAATATGCGACCATAAAATTAGTTCCAGCAATTTGTGAGTATAAAAGTTCCAATTCTGGGAGAACTATTTTTCTGAGAGCTTCATTTTTTTCTTTGATCTCTTTTAATTGAATAGAAGATACTACGCTTTGTTTTGGATCTTTAAATGGATCAAGACCCTCTGCGATGCATCTTGACCAACTATCAGATATCTCCTTGCCCATTTCATAGGACATCATTCCTCTTTTTTTTAGGATATCTTTAAACTCTTTTTTTAATGAAGATAAATTTCCCATTTCAAAAAGATAATTAAAAATAGTGTATTCAACAACTAACCACAGGTTGTATTTGTCCACTTATTGAACAATTAAAAGCGGCATTGACTCCAGTGCAATTCAATTTTTTAATAATGTTTTAAAAATTAAAGGGGGGAGAAACGATGAAAGCACAGGTTTTGCACAAGTATGACCCAGAAATGAAAGAAAAAGTTTGGGTTACAGGTGAAGAAATGCCAGATCCAAAGATTGAAAAGGCATCAGATGTAATTGTTAAAATTGGTGCTGCAGGAGTTTGCAGAACAGATTTACATATAATTGAAGGAGTATGGAAACATATTCAAGATCCAGATGGAACTTTGTTACCATGTGTAATGGGACATGAAAATGCAGGATGGGTAGAAGATGTAGGTAAGGATGTTACAGAATATAAAAAAGGTGACCCAGTTATTTTACACCCATTAATTTCAGGAACGGGCGGTACTTGTTTAGATTGTAGAAGAGGTAATGATATGCATGCTGCTGCCGGAGCATTTCCTGGTTTAAGTATTAAAGAAGGAGGATATTCAGAGCTATTAAAAACGAGTGTTAGAAATTTAATTAAGCTTCCAAAAGTTTTAGCACCTAAAGATGTTGCACCTTTTTCAGATGCAGGTCTTACAGCTTATAGAGTTGTTAAAAAAGCTACTAGACATTTATTGCCAGGTCAAAGCTGTACAATAATTGGTGCCGGAGGTTTAGGACATATTGCTATTCAATGTTTAAAAGCAATGTGTGCTGCTGATATTATTATAGTTGAGAAATCTGAAGCAGCTTTAAAACATGCAATGGAACTTGGTGGCGATCACGGAGTTTTAATTGATGGAAACGAAATTGAAAAAGTTCAAGAACTAACTAAAGGAAAAGGTTCAGAAGCTGTTATCGATTTTGTAGGTGAAAAGGGATCTACTGCCATGGGAATTCAAATGACTTCTAATGGTGGTTTTTACTACATTGTTGGATACGGAGAAGAAATTAAATCATTAGCAGTTGATTTAATTATTTCTGAAAAAACAATCGTAGGAAATTTAGTGGGAACGTGGTCTGAGTTATATGAATTGATGGAGTTAGCTGATAGAGGAAAAGTAAAGCTATCCATGCAAGAATATAAATTGGACGATGCTAATAAGGCGCTCCATGATCTTAACGACGGTAAAGTTAAGGGACGAGCTGTTTTAGTTCCGTAATTAAGTAAAGGAAGAGAGAGGTAATAATGAAACTAATGAAAACCTGCTTGACGGCTATTATATCAAGTTTAATGATATTTAGTCCTATGGCATATGCTGATAAGTGGAGCGATCAGTTTCCACATATCAAAGCTACAGGAGATATTCCTGGTGACTGTTCTTATGAGAAGATGTCTAAGAAAAATTACAAAGGAAAAACTCTTAAAATAAACACGCACGCAATTCCAGTAATGGGAGAGCCAACAGCTTTACACGCTGAACAGTTTGAGAAATTAACCGGCGCAAAAGTTGAAGTTACACATACACCAGCAGGTGATTTGTACTCAAAAGCAATGGTTCCTTTCCAAGCTGGACAAGCTCCTTACGATGTTGTGTTTGGATTTTCTAACTTCATCAATGACTGGAAAAGATATTTAGCACCAGTTCCTAAGAAGTATATGAACTCACCTGAGATGAAAGACGTAACTAAATCTCATATGGGTGTATCATCTTGGGATGGAACTATGTATCAATACCCAGTTGATGGTGACAGACATTATCTAAAATATAGAAAAGATGTCATTGATAATCCAGAAATGCAGAAGAAATATAAAGCTGATACAGGTAATGAGTTAAGAGTTCCAAGAACTTGGAAAGAATACGCTCAAATGGCTAAATATTTCAATGATTGGGATTGGGATGGAGATGGTGAAAAAGAATATGGTTCAGCTGAAGTTATGAAAAAAGATGACTTAATGTTTGCAGCTTTTTTCAGCAGATCAGTTGCTTATGCTAAAAACCCTAGAACTCCAGGTGGTTTCTTTTTTGATTTAGAAACTATGAAACCAAACATCAATAACCCAGGTTTTGTTGAAGCATTAACTGATTGGGTTGAAGCTACTAAATATGTTCCTCCAGGAGGAACTAACTTTGGTCTAGGTGATGAAATCGGATCATTTGGTGGTGGACAAACTTTATTTAGTTTCTCTTGGGACGATGCATTTATTGCAGCAATGCAAGATGATAGCCCAATTAAAAATAAAGTTGGTGCAGCTCCACTTCCAGGCGCTGATAGAGTTTGGAACAGAGTTTCAAATAGCTGGGAAAACCAATACAACCAAGCTCCTTACATTGTTTGGGGTTGGGCTGTAGGTGTTGCTAAGAAAAGTAAAGTAAAAGATATGGCATTTGATTATCTTTGCTTCTTTTCTAATGGTGCAAACCACCAAGCTGATTTAGCTATTGGTAGATTTGGTGTTAACCCATTTAAAAACTCAGACTTTGACCCTAACATTTATATTAATAGTATGGGTTGGGATCCAGAGATCGCTAACAGTTACACTCAAACACTTTTAGATATGGAAAAAAGTAATAACAGAGTTTTCCCTCTAAGAGTTCCAGGTGTATTTGAATTTACAAGTGCTGTTGCTACAGGAACTTCAAAAGCTTTAGCAGGACAATTATCTCCTCAAGAAGCTTTAGACGAAGTTGCTAAAGAGTGGGAAGCAATTGTAAGCAGAGTAGGTAAAAAAGCAGTTCAAGATGCCTATGCTGTTGGTGTCAAAATGGAAGACAACAAGCTATAATTTAAAGATACTTTATGTGGCCATTAATTTTAATGGCCACATATAATAAAAATAATATAATCCTTTATTTATAAATGAACTTTAAACATAAATATTTTTTCCTGTTTCCAGGTTTATTTGTGTTGATAGGAATATTAATTTTTCCAATTATTTTCGTAGTTAGATTAAGTTTGTCAGGATGGAACAGTTATAATCCCGGATTAGATTACATAGGTTTAGAAAATTACATAAGATTATTTACTGATGACCCAAGATTCTGGGAATCATTTTTTAGATTGAGTTTTTTATCAGTTACAACAGTTATTTTGCAATACGTAATAGGTTTTGCTTTGGCACATATGGTTTGGAAAGATATTAAATTTAAAAGATTTTTTAGAGTTCTTTTTTTAGTTCCAATGATGACAACCCCAGTGATCATGACGGTTATTTGGAGAACATTTTTTCACGAGTCTCTTGGACCAGTAAATGATTTGTTGTCAGTTTTTGGGGTAGCTCCCAAGTGGTTGACAGATCCTGTTATTGCAAAATTTACAGTTATTATAGTTGAGGTATGGCAATGGACACCATTTATGTTTTTACTTTTATTAGCAGGGTTATTGTCATTACCTAAAGAACCATTTTTAGCTGCTGCGATTGATGGCGCTAGCCCAGTTAGAAAATTTATTTATGTAACATTTCCATTGATGGCTCCCATCTCAATTGGAGCAATAATTATAAGGTTAATTGAGGCATCAAAGATTATGGATACAGTTTATGTACTGACTTCAGGTGGACCAGGTACCTCTACAGAAACTTCAAGTTTTTATATCTTTATTAAAGGACTGAGAGAATTTCAGATGGGTTACGCAGCGTCGATGTCATTTACTTACTTAATAATTATGATCATAAGTCTCACCATTATAGCAAAAGTACTAACTAAGGTTTTATTAAAAGAATAGAGTATGAATAAATTATATATTTTTTTAAAATATTTTTTTATTGTCGTTTGGACAGTATTTGTGGTTGCTCCTTTTCTTTGGGCTCTTACAACATCTTTTAAAGATTTCCAGTCTGTTAACGGGGGAGTAACATATATTCCATGGGTCGATTTTGAACCTAATTTAGAAGGGTGGAAGGTTTTAATTAAATCTCCAGCTAAAGGTGGAGTAGATATAATTGAACCATATTTTAATAGTTTGTTTGTAACTTGTACTGCAAGTTTAATTAGTATTATTCTTGGAACATTGTCTGCTTATGCATTATCAAGATACACATTTAAGGCAGGGTTTGTAAAAAATAATGATATTACTTTTTTCTTTATCTCACAAAGAATTATGCCGCCGATTGTTTTATCAATTCCATTTTTTTTATTTTTAAGTTCAATAAATTTATTAGATAGTCTGACTGGGCTAATTGTTGTTTATATAGTTTTATTAATGCCAATAGCGGTTTGGATTATGGTGGACTTTTTTAATAAAGTTCCAAGAGAAATTGATGAGACAGCTCTAATAGATGGTTGTAATCCTTATCAAGCATTTTTAAAAGTGGTATTACCAAATTCAATACCAGGTTTAATTGTAGCAGGAATGTTTTGCATAATTTTTGGATGGATTGATTTTTTCTTTGCTTTTATTTTAACATTTACAGAGGTGCAGTTATTACCTGTTAAAATTGTTGCATTAAATTCATCAGTAACTCCTTGGTGGAGCTTATCTGCATCAGCTTTAGTTTCGGTAGCACCATTAATTATTGTTGCGTTCATAGTTGAACGATATTTATCAAAAGGAAATTTATCAGGAGCTATTAAGTAATGGATTTAGTTGCAAATAATTTATCATACAAACCAGATGATCAATATCATTTAAACGAGGTATCCTTTAATTTTAAAGAAGGAAATTTATATACAATTTTAGGAAGAACCTTATCAGGAAAAACAACTCTATTAAAAACAATAGCTGGTCTTTTAACACCGGATAGTGGTGAAATTGAATTTGATGGTAAAAATTTCTTAAAAATTCCTGTCTGGGAAAGAAATGTAGCAATGGTTTATCAGCAATTTATAAACTATCCTCATTTAAATGTTTTTGAAAACATAGCTTTTCCTTTGAAACAAAGAAAAATAGATCAAAGTATTATTAAAGAAAAAGTAATGGACGCTTTAAAATCTGTAGGCTTGTTAGGTTATGAAAATAGAAAGATTCAAGAGCTTTCTGGAGGGCAGCAACAAAGGGTTTCGCTTGCAAGATCTTTAGTCAAAAACGCTAAAATACTGTTGCTAGATGAGCCATTGGTAAATTTAGACTATAAATTGAGAGAGCAACTTAGAGAAGAGTTTAAGAACCTATTTTCTAAAGGGTTAGCAGATAAAACAATATTAATTTATTCAACTACTGACCCAAGAGAAACTATGGAATTAAATGGTGAAGTTATAGTTTTAGATGAAGGCAAGGTCTTACAAGTCGGTCCAGCAAAAGAAATATTTGAAAACCCTAATTCTTTAAAAGTTGCAGAAATTTCTAATGACCCGCCAATGAATATAATCGAAGCTAAAATTTCAGATAATCAGATTAGATTTGAAGGCATAGATGTAGAGGCTCCACAACATTTATCTAAATTAACCGAAGATGGTTTAAAAATCGGATTAAGATCTTCTGATATTGAATTAAATGAAAATGGACACGAATTTGAAGTTGAGCTTGCAGAAATTAGTGGTTCAGAAACATTGCTACATTTAAAAAGAGGAGATACAAAAATTATAGTTTCAATAGAAGAAGTTCTTAACTTTAAAATACACGATGAAGTAAAAATTAATTTTAAAATTGATAGAGCTTATGCGTTTCATGCTGATGGAAAATTAGCATCTTCACCTTTTGGGGGTTTGAATGGCTAAAATCGATTTAAGCAACATATCTCACTCATACAATCCAAATGATCCAAATCCTGTTTATGCTTTGAATCCCTTCTCAATGACATGGGAAAATGGAAATAGATATGCAATTTTAGGTCCTTCTGGATGTGGAAAAACTACGATGCTTAATATTGTATCTGGCTTAGTGAGACCTTCGGCTGGAAGAATATTATTTGATAATAAAGATGTTACAGATTTAAAAACAGAAGATAGAAATATTGCTCAAGTTTTTCAATTTCCAGTTATTTATAATACAATGACTGTTTATGAAAATTTAGCTTTCCCACTTAAATGCAGAGATTTTTCTAAAAGTAAAACGGATGAAAGAGTTAATTCAGTTGCTGAAACTTTAAATTTAAAATCTTTTTTAAATTCTCCTGCAAGAAAATTAACAGCAGACCAAAAGCAATTAATATCTTTAGGAAGAGGTCTTGTAAGAGAAGACGTTGCTGCAGTTTTAATGGACGAGCCTTTAACTGTTATTGATCCAGACTTAAAATTTAGATTAAGAAGAAATCTTAAAGAAATTAATGAGCAATATAAAACAACATTAGTTTATGTAACTCATGATCAAAACGAAGCGATGACTTTTGCGGATAATATAATAGTAATGAGTGAAGGAGAGGTGGTTCAAACCGGTTCCCCTAAAGAACTTTTTGAAAGACCTAATACAACATTTGTTGGATACTTTATTGGATCGCCAGCTATGAACTTATTTGAAAGTGAAGTTTCCTCAAACGATAGTGTAAAAATAAACAATAATTTAATTAAAACCCGTACAAATTTGTCAAATTTGAAAACGAAAAATATTAAATTAGGAATTAGATCTGAATTTATTAAAATTGCACAAAACCAAAATGAAAACTTAATTGATGTTAATGTTGAAAAGGTTGAGGATCTAGGAAATTATAAATTGATCACCGCCAAAATGGGAAACTTTACCATCAAATCAAAAGTTACTAGAGAAACTGAAATACCTAATCAGAATGTTAAACTTCACATACCAGCTGAGAAATGTTGTGTTTATGAGGACAATAAATTAATTTAAACTCAACTTAAGATAGAAAATTTCAATCTAAAGTTTTATTGTGACAATCTGTACCTCTTTTTAGAAAGACTCTAATCTCGATCTGTGTTTTATTTTTAATAGTTAATTAACTAGAGGAGAATAAAATGATAAAGAACAAAAAATCATTGAAGGGTTCAAAAACTCCTTCAAGAAGAAAGTTCTTCAAAGCCGCAGCAGCAACTGGTGCAGCCGCAGCAACAGCTGTAGCAATGCCAAATGTTGCTTTTGGTGCTCCATTAACATTAAAGATGCAAGCAGCATGGCCATCAGGTGCTAACATCTTTTTTGAAATGGCTGGAGACTATGCCAAAATGGTTAGCGACATGTCTAACGGTGAATTGAAGATTGATCTTCAACCAGTTGGAGCAGTTGTTAAAACTTCAGAAATTGGTCAAGCAGTGAGTTCTGGAGTAGTAGATATGGGTCACTGGGTGACAGCATATTGGTATGGAAAAAATCCAGCTGCATCACTTTTTGGAACTGGTCCATCATACGGAATGTCATCTCAAGAAGTAATGGGATGGATAGAGTATGGCGGAGGAAGAGCTTTATATGATGAAGCTGTAAAAAGTGTAGGATTTAACTACTACGGTATGTTCCATATGCCAATGCCAGCACAACCATTTGGTTGGTTTAAAAAGAATGTAACTAAAGTATCTGATGTTAAAGGTATGAAATATAGAACAGTTGGTTTAGCGACTAACGTTTTAACTGCTATGGGAATGGTTGTAAGACAATTGCCAGGTGGTGAAATTCAACCAGCAATGAAAACTGGTTTGATTGATGCCGCAGAGTTTAACAACCCTACATCAGACTCACAGTTTGGAATGCAAGATGTCTCTCAACATTACCACTTAGGAAGTTTCCACCAATCTCAGGAAATGTTTGAAGTTCCGGTAAACAAAAAGAGATTTGACAGCCTTTCACCTGCTCATCAAGCTATCTTGAAGAACGCTGCTTATGCTGCTAACTCAGATAACTACTTCAAAGCGTTAGTGAGATATTCTGCTGACTTAGCGAAGTTGATGAATGAGCATAAGGTAAATGTCTACCAAACTTCTGACGCTATCTTAGCCGAACAATTAAAAGGTTGGGATAAAATCGTTGCTGAGTTTTCTGGTAAGGACGCTTTCTTTAAGAAAGTAGTAGACTCACAAAAAGCATACGCTAAGAGAACAATGAAGTATCTGTTGATGAATCAACCGAACTACAAATTAGCTTATGAAAATGAGTTTGGACCAATTGAAAAAGTTAAAATTTAATTAACTTTAAAACTATTATAAAAGGGGGTTTAAAAACCCCCTTTTTTTTTAGCTTAATTTAATATACTTTTCTATGATGAATTCTTTCATTAAATTTGCAGATACTTTAAGCACTTCAATGGGAAAAGCTTTTTCCTGGTGTATTGTAATTTTAATGGGAGGTACGGTTTATGAAGTAGTAATGGCTTACGTTTTTAATAAGCCAACTTTGTGGAATTTTGATTTTAGTATGCAGATGTATGGTGCAATATTGATGATGTCAGGTGCATACTGTTTGGCTACAGAGGCTCATGTAAGAGGAGATGTAATTTATAGATTATTTAGTCAAAAAACTCAGGCTTGGATTGATTTAGTACTTTATTTTATATTTTTTTTCCCTGGTGTAGTTGCTTTGGCTTTTTATGGTTACGAATATGCGGCTTTGGCCTGGAAAATAAAAGAAACTAGCTGGAGTAGTCCCGCGCAGATTCAAATTTATATGGTTAAAACTATGATACCTGCTGCAGGAACTTTGTTAGTAATTCAAGGAATTGCAGAAGTTTTTAGATCTTTAATTTGTATTAGAACAGGACAATGGCCAGCAAGAATGGTTGTTGCTGAAGAAACGGAACAAATGTTAATGAGAACATCACAAGAGGAAGATAAAAATAATGTTATTTAGTCTTACAAATCCAGAAGTAGCAATTTTAATGATGGGCATATTTCTATTCGCAGTGCTTTTAGGTTTCCCAATAGCTTTCACATTAATGGCAATGGGAATTGGTTTTGGATATTACGCTTATTACGATGCTACTATGATGGAGCATATTTTTGATAACAGAATTTTTCAGTTATTCGTTCAAAATACTTATACAGTTATGGATAACAATGTTCTTACAGCTGTACCGTTGTTTTTATTTATGGGTTATTTGGTTGAAAGAGCTGGAATAGTTGCAAAACTATTTTTTGCGATAAGATTAGCTGCTCATAGACTTCCTGCATCGATGGCTGTAGCTGCTTTGATTACTTGTACTTTATTTTCTACAGCAACAGGAATTATAGGAGCAGTTGTTACTTTAATGGGATTACTAGCCTGGCCTGCGATGGTAAAAGCTGGTTATGATAAAAAATTTGCTTCAGGAATAATTTGTTCTGGTGGATGTTTGGGTATTTTAATCCCTCCAAGTATTATGTTAATTGTCTATTCAGTAATTGCTCAATTATCACCTTTAAGACTTTTTGCAGCAGCAATTTTTCCAGGACTTTTATTAGCTGGTCTTTATATTGCATATGCAGTTACAAGAGCTTGGTTAAACCCATCGATAGCACCAAGACCACCGAAAGATGATATCCCACCAACAGGTGAAATTTTAAAAGAGGTGTTAGTTTCTTTTGTTCCTTTATTTGGATTAATTATGTTAGTTTTAGGAACAATATTGGCTGGAATAGCTACACCAGCTGAAGCTGCAGCAGCAGGAGCATTCGGGGCTTTAATTTTATCTTGGTTCTATAAAACTTTAAAATGGCAAAATTTTAAAGAGTCAGTATTTTTAACTGCAAAAACAACTGCAATGATTATGTGGTTGTTCATTGGTTCTTGGACTTTTTCATCTGTATTTTCATATCTGGGTGGACATGAAATATTTGAGCATTTTTTCACATCAATAAATATTTCAACCTGGCAATTTTTAGTAATTACACAAATTATAATTTTTCTTTTAGGTTGGCCTCTAGAATGGACAGAAATTTTAATTATTTTTGTACCTATATTTTTACCTTTGCTTGAAGTTTTTGGTGTTAATCCGTACTTCTTTGCAATGTTAATTGCATTAAATTTACAAACATCTTTTTTAACCCCACCGATGGCAATGTCGGCATATTATTTAAAAGGTGTGCAAAAAACCAATGTTGAGCTTTTAGATATATTTAGAGGAATTATGCCTTTCTTAGCAATTGTTATTTTTGCAATGTTTTTAATGTACATGTTTCCAGCAATAGCCCTATGGTTGCCAGAAACATTATTTGCAAATTAAATGATAGATATTTTTTCCTTAAAAGTTGAAGAAATCGCTTCAAAAATAAAAGATGCTCAACTTACTTCAGTCGAAGTATGTGAGAAGTATATTGAAAGAATAAATAAATTTGAAAAAGATGTTAAGGCTTGGGCACATTTTGATAAAAAACTTTTACTAGAAAAAGCTTCTGAGGCTGATGAATACAGAAGATCAGGAAAACCCACAGGACCTTTGCATGGCATTCCTGTAGCTGTAAAAGATATTGTTGGAACAGTTGATATGCCAACAGAATGTGGAACAGTTATTAGAAAAGGAAAATCTTACTCACAAAATGCAGAAATTATTGATTTGCTTTTAGCAGCTGGTGCAATTGTAATGGGCAAAACTGCTACAGCTGAATTAGCTTATCTTGGTCCTGCTAAAACAACTAATCCACATGATCATTCTAGAACTCCAGGTGGTTCATCAAGCGGGTCTGCTGCCGCTGTTGCATCATTTATGGCACCCTTATCAATAGGATCACAAACAGGTGGTTCAGTTATAAGACCTGCATCTTACTGTGGAGTTGTAGGTTATAAACCAACCTACGGATTAATTTCAAGAAATGGAGTGCTTAAAACTTCAGAAAAATTAGATCATATAGGTGTATTTGGAAGAACTGTTGAGGATGTGGCACTCCTTGCAAAGGTGTTAATTAAAAAAGATAAATTTGATAATTCATCTGTTTATTATTCAGCTGATAGTATGCTTGAAGAAACAAAAAAGGGACCACTATTTGAACCAAAATTTATTTTTTATAAAACAGACCATTGGAAAAATATTGAAAAAAAATCTAAAGAAGCTTTCGAATATTTTATTAAATCTTTTAAAAAAAATATCGAAATTTTTGATACTCCATCTTATTTTAAAGACATTCATAAATATCATCAGATAATTTATGAAACAGATTTAGCAAACAATTTTGGATTGTATTATAAAAAGTATAAAAAAAAATTATCTAAACCCATGCAAGATGCTATTGTTAAAGGAAATAAACATTCAGCAAAAGAATATGCCGGAGCTATAGATTTTATGAAAAGAAGTTACGAGTCTTATGAAGAAGTATTTGAAGATTATCATGGGGTATTGTCACCTTCTAGTCCAGGTGTTGCTCCTAAAAGCTTGAAGAGTACTGGCTCTGCAGAATTTAATAAAGTGTGGTCTTATTTAGGTACCCCATGTATTTCTCTGCCTCTATTACAAGGAGAAGGCAAAATGCCACTAGGTGTTCAATTAATTGGTGCAAAATTTGATGATCATAGATTTTTAGGTGTTGCTAATTGGCTAGAAAAGGAATGTAATAATTAAATGCAAAAGTTTACAGTATTTTTAGGAACTTTACTTGCAACCGCATTTTTAGTTGGCTTGGCTACTACTTTAACTAGATCAACTATGATTGGTTTTTTCGATGTTTTGCCAGTTTATATATTGATGGCAATCGCAATCTTCATGATGATCTATGAAGCTTTTTTTGACAAAAAATAAATTTATTTAATTCAAAATTTACTACCTCAGATTGTAATACAATACTTTAAAGTTATTTTAATCTAGACTTAAACGCTCATTTGTAATTTACTCTGTACAGTTAATTAACAAAGAAGAGGAGATACTAATGATTAAAGAAAAAAAATCATTGAAGGTTTCTAGATCACCTTCAAGACGTAAGTTCTTTAAAACTGCAGCTGCAACTGGTGTTGCTGCTGTTGCTTTATCTGCTCCAGCCGTTGCCAAAGAAAGAGTTGAAGCTTCTATGGTAGCTACTTGGCCTAGAGATTTTCCAGGCCTAGGAACTGGTGCACAAAGACTTGCTCAAAGATTAAGCGATATGAGTGACGGTAGAATTCAAGTTACTTATTATGCCGCTAATGAAAGGGTAAAAGCATTTGACTCATTTGACGAAGTTGCATCAGGTAACTCTCAAATGTATCACGGTGCTGATTACTACTGGGTTAAAAAACACCCTGCTTTTGGATATTTTACTGCGGTTCCATTTGGTTTCACATATGCTGAAATGAATGCGTGGTTAAAATTTGCTGGTGGACAAGAATTGTGGGATGAATTGACTGATGATTTTGGAACACAAAGTTTTGCAGCTGGTAATACTGGAGTGCAAATGGGTGGTTGGTTTAATAAGAAAATTAGATCAGCGAATGACTTTAAAGGTTTAAAAATGCGTATGCCTGGATTAGGTGGACAAGTACTAGGAAAACTAGGTGGTTCTCCAATTTCACTTCCTGGTGGACAAATTTATGAAAACCTTGTGTCAGGTGCAATTGATGCAACAGAATGGGTAGGACCTTGGAATGATGAGGCTATGAAGTTCCAGGAAGCTGCTAAGTATTATTACTATCCAGGAATGCATGAACCAGGATCAACGCTAGCTTGTGGAGTTAACAAATCTTGGTTTACTAGTTTGTCAAAATCAGATCAGTTAATTATTAAAACTGCATGTGATTGGGCTGACACAACTACAATGGCTGAATACAATGCTAAAAACGGAGCTGCACTAGCGCGATTAGTTAACGAAAGTGGAGTTAAACTAGAGAAGTTTAACGATAAAGTTTACGATGCTTTCGCTAAAGGTGCTGCTGAAGTTTTCGATGAAGTTCAACAACATAGTGCTCTTGCTAAGAAAGTACATGCTGCCTTTGTTAAAGGTCGTAAGGAAATTGGAGCTTGGACTAACTTGTCTGATGGGCCATATGTTGCTCAAAGAAATAGAGCATTAGGAGTATAATTTAATTCTAATTATTACTAGAGGGCCCTTAAATGGGCCCTCTTTTTATATATCAATAAAAGATTTAATATGATGGCGAAAAATAACTTGTCTATTTTAATAAGAATATTTAGTTATTCTATCTTAGCTTTAACTTTTGTTTTTTTAGTCAATAATGTTTTAACAGTTTGGTTTGATTGGCCAGGAGTTAAAAAACTTTTTGCTCATTATGAATTATTTGGATTTAAAAAATTAAATAAGCCTTTAGAGGGGCTTGCAATAAATTTATCATATATTCAATTACTATTTTATTTTGTATCTTTAGTAGGAGTTATATTTTTTGTTTTAAAATCTATAAAACAAACATTACAAACAGACTCTGAGATCTTATCGAAAATTACAGCTTACGTGGTAAGGTCCTCTTTTTGGGCTGTACTAATTGTTGGAGTAGCAGACTTTTTAATCTCATTCATGGTAGTAGAAAAACTAGTTGAGCCAATTTTTGGAGAACAACTTAAAATTAATTTAGTAATACCTGCTTTCAGAATCACATATATACACTTTCCTTTAATATTGGCTTCTTTTGTAATTGGTTATTTTACAAGATCTGTAGGCTTTATTTGGTTAGCAGTTTTAGTAGTTGGAAGTGAATTTTTAATTGTATTATCAAGATTTATTTTTCAATATGAACAAGCATTCCAAGGTGACTTAGTTCGTTTCTGGTATGCAGCCCTTTATTTATTTGCAAGCGCTTATGCGTTAATTCATGAGGGCCACGTTAGAGTTGATGTTCTTTATACTGGTTTTAGCGAACGTAAAAAAGCATGGACTAATGCAATTGGGTCATTAATTCTAGGAATTCCTTTATGTTTGATTGTAATATTTTTAGGCATGGGGGGCAAAGCTAGTATCATCAATGGTCCTGTAATTTCATTTGAAATTACGCAGCAAGGTTCAAACGGATTATATTTACTTTATCTAATGGCAGTTTATTTAGCAGTCTTTGCTGTAAGTATGTTAACTCAATTCACTAGCTACTTTATGAGTAGCAGTCATAAACTTTTAAAGAATTAAATAATGGAACATCTGTTTTTAGCTTTACTTGTAATTATAATGATTGGAGCATTAGCTTCTGGTTTTCCAGTAGCTTTTGCATTACCTGGATCAGCAATAATTTCAATCGGGCTTGCTGCTTTTTTTGGTTACTTATTTGCAGGAGATAGTAGTGCTTATTTTGCTGTTGATGGCCCCAAAGAATGGTTAACCGCCGGTATTACAAACTTTAGGAGTAACTACTGGGATGTAGAAACTGATACTTTAATTGCAATTCCTTTATTTATTTTCATGGGGATCATGCTGCAAAAATCAAAAATTGCGGAAGATCTTTTAGTTACGATGGGGCAGTTGTTTGGACCTATCCCTGGAGGCCTAGGAATATCAGTAATTTTTGTTGGGGCGCTACTTGCAGCTACTACGGGTATTGTCGGTGCAACAGTAATAGCAATGGGATTAATATCATTACCCACAATGCTTAATAATAAATATGATAAAAGTCTAGCAAGTGGAATTGTTTGTTCATCAGGAACTCTTGGGCAAATTATACCTCCATCAATTGTATTAATTATTATAGCCGATCAATTAGCTAGCGCAGCAGATGTTGCAAATACTATGCGTCAGACTGATTACAAAATTTTAACTGGTGAATTTAATATGCCCGGAGAATTTAGAGTGGGATCTACTTCTGCAGGAGATATGTTTTTGGGGGCATTATTACCTGGTTTAGTTTTGGTTGGTTTGTATATGATTTATGTATTTGTGTACGCAAGACTAAATCCCAAGGCAGCTCCTCCCGTTCCATTTAAAGGAAATTTTGATTCAAAATTTTGGATTAAGGTTTTAATAGTAATTATTCCTCCCCTTGCTTTAATTTTTGCGGTTTTAGGATCTATACTTTTAGGTATTGCGACCGTTAATCAAGCTGGATCAATTGGAGCAATAGGTGCAACCATGATGGCTGGTTATCGTTTACATAAAGGAAAAAAAGATGCTTACTATCCAATTATAATTGCAATTTTATCTGTCATTCCAATTTATATTTTATCTAAGAATTACAATTTAAATATTAAGGCTGTAGAAACTAGAGATCTTACAGCAATTTTTATCACAGGATTTTTTACAATTACTTTTTTAATTGGAATTGTTTGGAGTTTTTGGAGAGCATACAAAATTGAGAATGTTTTAAGAGAGGTTGTTACAGAAACATGTGTAACGACTTCAATGGTTTTTATAATTTTATTAGGTGCTGCAATGTTAACCTCTGGATTTAGAGCATTTGGAGGTGAAGAGCTAGTAAGAGATTTTCTTCAAGATTTGCCAGGGGGATTTTGGACACAGTTTATTGTTGTAATGGCAGTGATTTTTTTACTAGGTTTCTTTCTTGATTTTATAGAAATAGCCGTTGTTGTTGTTCCTATCATTGCTCCGATATTATTAGCTGAACCAGGAGCTAATGTAAGTGCAATTTGGCTTGGTGTAATGATTGGAGTAAATTTACAAACCTCATTTTTAACACCACCATTTGGTTTTGCATTGTTTTACTTAAAAGGTGTAGCTTCAAAACTTGTTACTACTTTAAATATTTGGAAAGGTGTTGTTCCATTCATTATTTTACAATTAATAGGTCTTGGAATTGTTGGTTTCTATCCATCATTAGTAAATTACTTGCCAGCAAGAACATATTTAACTTCGAACGTTGCTCCACCACCGATGAATCCAAAGCTACAATATTGCTTACAAGAGTACAAATTTGCGATTTACAACACTGAAGAACAAAGAATTACTAGTGTAATAAAAAACATGCAGAAATTGACTCCCGCAAATCTTCCAATGGATAAATTAGATATTTTTGAAGAGCATTTTGATAATGCTCTTGGGACTTTTGCTATTGTTAAAAAACTTCAAAAAACAGAGGAAGAATATGAATTATTTACAAAAGATTATAGGGACTTGCATTTCAATGTAAGAAAAATTGAGAAAAAAATAAGAAAAATAGACCAGAAAATTAAAAAAACAAAAGCTGAAATTAGAAATTTAGATGATGATGACTTGTCAGATAAAAATAAATTAGAATTAAAGATTGAGAATTACGAGCTAGAAATTAAAGAACTTCAAAATAAAGTTCCTGAAAGTTGGAAAGCTAAAAATGGTGAGTTTGAAATATTGCACAAAGCAAAAAACACAAGAACTAAAAGATATAGAAAAAACGTTGATGAAGCTTATGAAACTCTGGATCAAATAGTAATGTTTATAAATGATAATGAAAAATTAAAAGAACTTTCACCAGAAATAAAAGAATTAAAATATAATATTGATAATAAAAATTACGAAAACGCAATATCAATAATTGATAATCTTTTTGAAAAGCTAGGAGAAATTTCTGGAACCGAAGAATTTGCAAACAAATTAGATGACCTAATATCTGTTATAGATAATGATGAGGTAGATGAGCAAAAATCAATTGAAGTAAGTTCAGAAACATTCGATCTTTTCAATTTAGAAGTTTCATGGAGAGATGATGCTAATAAGAATTTGATGCCTGAATTAATTAAATATAATGATGTTATCAAACATAATATTGGTCTAAGACTTCAAAACAGATTAACTAAAGAACAAGCTAAATTTGTTGCAAGGTGTAATTCAGTTCATAGAGATATATCTTTAAACTTTTAATTAATGGAAAATTATATTTTACCAAAAAAACAGGCTATTGTTGTTTTTTTTATATTTGCATTTGGTTATTTTTTATCATGTTTGTTGCGTGCAATTACTGCAACACTTTCTCCCGTATTAACCTCAGAATTTAATTTGTTAGCAGCTGATTTAGGATTGTTAGCTGGGGGTTATTTCTTGGGTTTTGCTTGTATGCAAATACCTCTTGGATATTTGTTAGATAAATATGGACCAAAAAAAATTGTCTCTTGTTTTTTATTAATTGCATTAGTTGGAACAGGATCATTTGCTTTAGCTGAAAGTTTTTCTGGATTGTTAGTTTCGCGAATTCTAATCGGCGTAGGTGTTAGTGCTTGTTTAATGGCTCCGTTAACTGGTTACAGAATATGGTATGCAGAAAATCAACAACAAAGAGCAAACTCATGGATGCTAATGATTGCATCATTAGGCTTTTTGTCATCCACATTGCCTGTACAACTTTTGTTGCTTAGTTTTGGATGGAGATGGATATTTGGCGGAATCGCTATTTTAATTTTAATTAGTATTTTTTTAATGTTAGTTTTTATTCCAAAATGGAATTTAACTAAAAATAAAGAGTCAGAAGAGCCAAGCAATACTGGAACTTTATCAGAAGTTTGGAAAAATAGATTTTTTATAAGTGTAATACCAATGGGTTTATTTAATTATGGTGGCTTAATGGCTATACAAACTTTATGGGCAGGCCCATGGATGACTAGAGTTGCTGGTTATACACCACTTCAGAGCGCTACAGGATTATTTTGGATCAATGTAACTATGTTGGTATCCTTTTTTTTGTGGGGTTATTTTTTACCAAAAATTTCAGGTATAGGTTTTACTGCAAAAAGAATACTTAAATTAGGTTTGCCAATTAGCTTTTCTGTAATGTTTGTGATTATATCGCTAGGCCCAAAAGCGGGTGCATTCTACATAACTTTATTTATTTTAAGTTCAATTTTTTTATCAGTTACACAGCCAGCTGTGGGACTTTCTTTTTCAGGTTATTCTGCTGGTAAAGCACTAACTTCATTCAATTTATTAATATTTTCTGGAACATTCATAATGCAATGGCTAATGGGCTTAGTGATAGATATCGTTAAAGCTATGGGTTACACAGAAATATTTGCTTTTAAATCAGCTTTTTCAGTTTTCTTAATCTTAAGTATTATTTCTTATATATTTTTTTTAATATTAAATAGAAAAAAATATGAAAATAAAACGTAGGAATTTTTTTTTGGAATTATTTATTGGTATTGTTGCAATTTACTTAATTATATTAATTTTCTTATTCTTTTTTCAAAGAAATTTAATGTATCATCCTGATGAGAATAATTATTCTGGAGATAATTTAGAAGTTAACATTGAAAAAGTTACCATCAAAACAACTGATAATATTAATCTTTTAGGCTGGTTTCATAATAAAAATTTAAAAAGTTATAAAACAATAGTTTATTTTCACGGAAATGCAGGAACACTTGAAAACAGAATCCACAAGTTAAATCATTTTAAAGACATGGATGTTAATTTTTTAATTATTGCATGGAGAGGGTTTAGCGGTAATAAAGGAAAACCAAGTGAGGAGGGTCTTTATACAGATGGTGCTAGTGCAATAAACTGGCTTAAAGAAAAAGGTCTAAATGAAGAAGATATAATTATTTATGGAGAGTCATTAGGAACTGGCATTGCCACTGAAATTACTCAGAATAAAAATTTTGCAGGATTAATATTAGAAACGCCCTTCACATCAATGATAGAGGCTGCGAAAAATTTTTATCCATATATTCCAGTAGGTTTAATTTTAAAAGATAAGTATGAAAATAATGAAAAAATTAAAAATATTAATATTCCAGTATTAATAATGCATGGTGAGGCTGACCAAATAGTTCCATTTTGGATGGGTAAAAAAATTTTTAATTTAGCAAGTGAACCCAAATATTCATATTTTACAAAATATGACGATCATATGATGGAATATGATGATAAACTTGTATTAGCTCTTAAATCATTTGTTGATAGTTTAAATTAAGCCACAATCTAAACAAACATAACTCAAATTTTTTTTTTAAGTTAATTTATGAAAAATTTTCTCTTATTTTTTATTATTCTTTTTTCTTTAAATAATTTATCAAATGCCAAAGAAAATTTAGCATCTGTAGATAGCCTTTTTCATATTGATCAAATGAATTCGCACGATGAAAATTTTGCATTATATTTTAAAACCCGTGAAAAAGCTGTCATGGCTCGAGGAGAAAATTCAAATTATATTAATGATTTTCCAAAAGATCTTTACATTTATAACTATAAAACGAAAGAGTCTTTGCCATTAATTTCTTATGAATGGTTTCCCAAAACAGCAAAATATTTTTTGCAAGAGTATGATTTCCCAGTTTTTCCAGATGATTTTGCATATTATCTTTTAAAAGATAACAAAACTCTGGTGATGATTAGTGCTGTAAAAAGTTTAAAAGCTAATTTTAAATTTGATATTGTTGAAAAAAAGTTAGAGCTTTATCCTGTAAATGGAAAATTTGATTTTATTATTTCTTCGATAGCTAAAAATTGTGGACATTATGAATTTAAAGAACACTACAAATGTAGTTTTTATAAACCTTTAATTTCCAGTACCTTAATTAATTAATTTGAGTAAATGCCTCTGCGAATTTTTCGGCCTCAAAAATTTGTAAATCATCTTCTTTTTCACCTAATCCAAGTGCAATAATTGGTAGTTTATATTTTTTAGCAACAGCTATAAGAATACCTCCTTTTGCTGTGCCATCTAATTTTGTCATAATAAGACCAGTTATTGGAATAATTTTATTAAATTCTTCAACTTGATTAATTACATTTTGGCCAGAAGTTGCATCCAAAACTAAAATAACATCATGTGGAGCATCAGGATCAATTTTTTTAGTAACGTTTGCAATTTTTTTATATTCTTCCATCAAATTTTTTTTATTTTGTAATCTCCCAGCTGTATCAATTAAAACTTGATTGAAATCATTATTTAATGCCTCTTCAATAGCCTTGTAGGCAACTGATGCAGGATCAGAGCCTTGAGATGATTTTGTAATTTGAACATCAACTTTGTTTGCCCAATTTTCTAACTGTTCTATGGCTGCCGCTCTAAAAGTATCTGATGCAGCTAGCATTACTTTATTTCCATTACCTTTTAATATTTTACTTATTTTTCCAATAGTAGTTGTTTTTCCCACACCATTGACACCTGAAATTAATGTTGCATTTAATTTTTCTTTTTTTTTGAAGAATTCAATATTTTCTAAAGGTTTCATTATTGAAATAATATAATTTTTTAAAATATTATTTATTTCTTCGGTTAAATCTTTATTGGGATCTATTTTTGTTTGAGAAATTATTTCTCTTATTTCTGAAGCCGAAACAATACCAACATCTGATTGAATTAAGTAATCTTCAATTTTATCTAATGTTTTGTCATCAATCTCTTTTTTTACAACTATATCTCTTAAACCCGTTGTAAAAGCTGAGGCACTTTTTTTAAAACCTGATTTAAATTTTTCAAAAATTCCCATTAAATTTTAAAATTTATCTCCTCAATATCTGAAACTGGTCCTTTCATATGAATACTATTGTTTTCATCAATTGAAATTGTCAATCTACCTGTAGAAAATTCAATATCAATTTTATCATTTACCAGTCCGTTTTGTTTTGCGGCAAAAGCTGTTGCGCAAGCTGCAGTTCCACAAGCTTTGGTAAGTCCAGCTCCTCTTTCCCAAACTCTAACTTTTATCAATTCTTTGTTAACAACAGTTGCTAAAGTAACATTACATTTTTCTGGAAATAGAGAGTGGGTTTCAATTTTTGGTCCAATTTTTTTAATTTCAAAATTTTCGTTATTATCAACAAAAAAAACTACATGTGGGTTTCCAACATTTACAGCAGTTCCACCAGAAAATTCGTTATTATTTTTGTCATTAATTTTAATTCCTAAATTATTAGTATTTAATTCTTTAGACAATGGAATCTCATCCCATTTTGTTTTTGCAACACCTATTTCTGTTGAAACCATTTTTTCTCCAACAATATTAGATTTTAATTTGCCAGATAAAGTTGTTAGGAAAATTTCTTTTTTGTTATTTTCCTTGCCTAATAAATCAGCAATACATCGTGTACCATTTCCACACGCACCGGACATTCCTCCGTCTGAATTATAAAATTCTAGCGAAGCATCTGAAATATCATTTTTTTTAATCAATATTAGTTGGTCACAACCAATAAATTTTCTGTCACAAATCTTTATTATTTGCTCTTTCGTCAAATTTGTAATTGTTTGCCTATTATCTATGATGACAAAATCATTACCTAAACCGTCCATTTTAAAAGCTTTAATATCCATATATAGATATTTAACTTATTTATTGACTTTTTGAACCTCTATTATAGGTTGTTGCCGTTTCCGCAAAAACATTAACTTTGCGGTGTCTTTGGAAACAAAGAGATCGACACTAGTCAGCGAGGGTTCGCCCACTAGTGCGTTACTGCTATGCGTAATAAATATGTTTGAAAATTTAACAAATAAATTTGAAGAAATTTTTTCTTCTCTGAAAAAGGCACCTTCACTTGATGAAACTCAAGTAGATGAAGGTTTAAGAGGCATTAGGCAAGCCTTACTCGAAGCAGATGTCTCATTGGATGTTGCAAAAGATTTTATTGAAAAAGTTAAGCCAAAAGCATTAGGCCAAGAGATAATAAGGTCTACCTCTCCTGGGGATATGGTTGTTAAAATTGTTTATGATGAGCTTGTAGACTTATTAGGTGCAACAAATAATGAGATAAACATAAACGCAGTACCGCCTGTGCCAATGATGTTAGTTGGATTACAAGGTTCTGGTAAAACAACAACAACAGCAAAATTAGCAAAATTTTTAGAAAATAATAAAAAGAAAAAAGTAATGATGGTCAGTCTAGATATTTACAGACCAGCTGCACAAGAACAACTTAGATCTTTAGGAGAACAAAATAATATTTTAACTTTACCTATTATAGAAGGTCAGCAACCTGCTGATATTTGTAGAAGAGCAATAAGCGCTGCTAATTTAAATGGAGCTGAAATAATTTTATTTGATACTGCTGGTAGAACTCAAATCGATTTACAAATGATGAGTGAGATTAAGCAAATTGAAGCTGTCATTAATCCTACAGAAACTTTCTTAGTTGCAGACTCTTTAACAGGTCAAGTTGCAGCCTCAGTGGCAAAAGAATTTAAAAATACAGTTAATTTATCTGGAATCATTTTAACTAGGGCTGATGGTGATGCAAGAGGTGGAGCCGCAGTGAGTATGAAATATGTTTCAAACGTTCCAATTAAATTTTTAGGGATAGGAGAAAAAATAGATAATCTTGAAGTATTCCATCCAGATAGAATTGCAAACAGAATACTAGGTATGGGGGATATCGTATCTCTTGTAGAAAAGGCGGCTCAAGATTTAGGAGAAGAAAATCTTAAAAAAGCAGAGGAAAATTTAAAAAAAGGTCAATTCTCTATGGAAGATTATTTATCTCAATTAAGACAAATGAAAAAAATGGGTGGCATTGAGGGAATCATGTCTTTTATGCCCGGAGTTTCTAAAATTAAATCCCAAATGGACTCAGCGGGAATTGATGAAAGTATAATTACTAAAAATGAAGCTGTTATTTTATCAATGACAAAAAAAGAAAGAGAGAACCCAAAAATAATAGATGGTTCTAGAAAAAAAAGAATTGCTAATGGCTCTGGCACAGATCCGGCCACTATCAATAAATTGCTTAAGCAATTTAAAATGATGTCTGAAATGATGAAAAAGATGTCAAAAGGAAATCTGAAAGGTATGTCTGATAAAGGTATACCGCCAGAGCTATTTAACCAATTAAAGTAAAAAGGAGAAGAAATGTTAAAATTAAGATTATCAAGAGGTGGAACAAAAAAACGTCCTGTTTATAAAGTTGTTGTTGCCGACAGTCGTTTTGCAAGAGATGGAAGATTTATAGAAAAGGTTGGTTTCTTTAATCCTCTATTACCAAAAGAGAAAAAAGAAAGAGTGGGCCTAGAAGCTGAGAGAATTAAATATTGGCTTGGTCAAGGAGCTCAACCAACAACAAGAGTAGCAAGAATTTTAGGTGAGAACGAACTAATGCCTATGCCTGCAAATGGAAATAATCCAAATAAAGCAGTGCCAAAAAAAGAGAGAAATAAGAAAGAAGAGGATAATAAGGAAGCTCCTAAAGCAGAAGCAGCTCCAGCAGCAGAAGCTCCTAAGGAAGAAGCTCCTAAGGAAGAAGCTCCTAAGGAAGAAGCTCCTAAAGCAGAAGCAGCTCCAGCAGCAGAAGCTCCTAAAGCAGAAGCAGCTCCAGCAGCAGAAGCTCCTAAAGAAGAAGAAGCTCCTAAAGCAGAAGCAGCTCCAGCAGAGGAAAAAAAATAATTTAAAGATTATTTATGTGGCAAGCTCAAGTGTTTACACTTTATCCAGAGGTTTTTCCTGGTCCTTTATCTAAAGGACTTTATGGAAAAGCTTTATCAAATAATTTATGGAAACTTAAAGTTGTAAACATAAGAGATGCAGCTGATGACAAACATAAAACAGTGGATGATACACCTTATGGGGGCGGTTCAGGGATGTTATTAAAAGCAGATGTTCTTGCAAAGTCTTTAGATGAAAACAAAAATGAGAGTGAGAGGATTTTATACTTGTCACCAAAAGGAAAAAAATTTGATCAAAATTTAGCAAAAGAACTAGCTAATGAAAAATCTCTGTCTTTAATTTGTGGTCATTTTGAAGGTGTGGATGAAAGAATACTTTCAACAAGAAATATTGAGGAAATTAGTATTGGAGATTATGTTTTGTCAGGCGGGGAGTCAGCGGCATATGTAGTTATAGATAGTATTTTAAGACTACTGCCAGGTGTTTTGGGAAATGAAAATTCTAAATTAGATGAAACCTTTGAAAATGGTCTTCTTGAGTACCCTCAGTATACAAAACCTCAAATTTGGGAGGAAAAAGCCGTCCCAGACGTACTATTATCAGGAGATCATAATAAAATTAAACACTGGCGTTTATCTCAATCTGAGGCTATAACACGCGTCCGAAGACCAGATTTATGGGAAAAATATAAGAAGAATTAACTTGATAAATACTAACATGAAAACAATTGAAGAAATAAACCAGCACAACGTAAAAAAAATACTTTCAGAGAAAAAGATACCTGAATTTTATCCTGGAGATGTTGTTAAAGTTGGTGTGAGAATTACTGAGGGGAAAAAAGAAAGAATTCAATATTTTGAGGGAGTATGTATTGCTAAAAAAAGTAGAGACTTAAACTCATCATTTACTGTTAGAAAAATTTCCTTTGGCGAGGGTGTTGAGAGAACTTTCCCGTTGTTTGGAACGTTAATTGATTCAATTAAAGTTATTAGATCTGGTAAAGTAAGAAGAGCAAAACTTTACTATTTAAGAGACAGAACTGGTAAATCAGCAAGGATTGCAGAAAAAATTAGAAAAAAAATTGGTATTGATATCGATGTAAAACCAGAAACAGTTACAGAGGAAAATGTAGCTCCAGCAGCAGAAGCTCCTAAAGAAGAAGCGGCATCAATAGCAGAGGCTCCTAAAGCAGAGGGTGTACCTAAGGAAGAAGCAGCTCCAGTAGCAGAAGCTCTTAAAGAAGAACTAAAATCAGAAAGCTCTAAAGAAAAAAAATAATTTTTTTTTCAATGTCTACAACATTATACGATAAAATTTGGAACGATCATCTAGTTGATCAACAAGATGATGGCACATCTTTAATTTTTGTAGATAGACATCTAATTCACGAGGTGACAAGCCCCCAAGCTTTTGAAGGATTAAGAAATTCTAATAGAAAAGTTAGACACCCAAATTTAACTCTAGCGGTTGCAGATCATAATGTTCCAACAACTGACAGATCAAAAGGTATTTCAGATGAAGAGTCAAAAATTCAAGTAGATACATTAGAGTCAAATTGTAAAGAATTTGGCGTTCAGCTATTTGGTATGGATGATAAGAGGCAAGGTATCGTTCACATCATAGGACCTGAACAAGGTTTTACTCAACCAGGTTCAGTTATTGTTTGTGGAGACAGTCATACTGCTACGCATGGAGCGTTTGGTGCCTTAGCATTTGGAATAGGTACTTCAGAAGTTGAACATGTTTTAGCAACTCAAACACTAGTTCAAAAGAAAGCTAAAAATTTTAGAATTAATGTTAATGGTGAACTTCCTTTAGGAGTTACTTCTAAAGATGTAATACTTCAAATAATTGGAAAAATAGGTACAGCAGGTGGAACAGGATCTGTTGTAGAATATGCTGGAGATTTAATAAGATCATTAAGTGTTGAACAAAGAATGACTATTTGCAACATGACGATTGAGGGTGGTGCAAGAGCAGGACTAATTGCACCAGATGAAAAAATTTTTGAATATCTAAATGGAAAACCAATGTCACCAAAAGGTGAAAATTGGGACAAAGCTTTAAACTATTGGGAAACTTTAAAAACAGACACTGGTGCGAGTTTTGATAAAGAAATTAGCCTAAATGCAAATGAAATTTTACCTATGATTACATGGGGTACGTCACCACAAGATGTAATAACAATTGATGGAAAAGTTCCAAATCCAAATAACGAAACTGATGAGGATAAAAAAAATTCAATTGAAAGAGCTTTAAAGTATATGGGTCTAAAACCTGACATGTCAGCTACAGATATAAAAATAGATAAAGTATTTATTGGTAGTTGTACTAATGGCAGAATAGAAGATTTAAGAGAAGCAGCAAAAATCTTAAAGGATAAAAAAGTATCATCACATGTTAATGCTATAGTTGTTCCAGGGTCAGGCTTAGTTAAAGAACAAGCAGAGCAAGAAGGGCTTGATAAAATTTTTGTTAGTTCAGGGTTTGAATGGAGAGAACCAGGTTGTTCTATGTGTCTAGCGATGAATGCTGATAAATTAAAGCCAGAAGAAAGATGTGCCTCTACATCAAATAGAAATTTTGAAGGAAGACAAGGTAGAGGTGGTAGAACCCATCTAGTTAGTCCTGGGATGGCTGCAGCAGCCGCAATTTCAGGTAATTTAGATGATGTCAGAAAGTATCAAAATTAAATGCAAAAATTTAATAAATTAAAAAGTATCCCAGCTTATTTACCAATTGTAAATATTGATACAGATATGATAATTCCAAAACAGTTTTTAAAAACTATCAAAAGAACTGGTCTTGGAAAAAATTTGTTTTTTGAAATGAGATATGATGATCAAGGCAAAGAAATAAATGATTTTGTGTTAAACAAAGATCCATTTAAACAATCTAAAATTTTAATTGCTGGAAAAAACTTTGGATGTGGTTCATCAAGAGAACATGCTCCTTGGGCTTTATTAGATTTTGGAATTACTTGTGTAATAAGTTCAAGTTATGCAGATATTTTTTTTAGTAATTGTTTTAAAAATGGAATTTTGCCTATAATCCTTGAAGAAGAAAAAATCAAAGAGCTATCTGAATACGCAAATAGACAAGAAGAAATTTCTATTGATTTGCAAGAGGAAAAAATAGTTTATGGAAATAATGAGCTAAAATTTGAAGTTGATCCATTTAAGAAAAAATGTTTGTTAGAAGGGCTTGATGATATCGCTTTATCACTAAAAAAATCAGAAAAAATAGAAATGTTTGAAACAAATTTAAAAAACGAAAAGCCTTGGGTATTTAATGATTAAAGTAAAAAAAAGAAAAATACTTTTACTTCCTGGTGATGGTATTGGTCCAGAGGTAATAGCTGAGGTAAAAAAAATTATTAACTGGTTTAATGATAAAAAATCTTTAGATTTTGAAATTGATCAGGAGCTAGTCGGTGGTTGTTCTTATGATAAACACGGTACCCCAATCACTGATGAGGTTTTTTACAAAGCACTAGAAAGTGAAGTAATTATGCTTGGAGCAGTTGGTGGTCCTACATGGGATAACCTAGAATTTTCCAAAAAACCAGAAAGAGCATTATTAAAACTCAGAAAAGAATTAAAGCTTTTTGCTAACTTAAGGCCTGCAATCTGTTTTAAACAATTAGTCGATGCTTCAACCCTAAAGCCAGAAGTAGTTTCAGGACTAGATATAATGATAGTAAGAGAGTTAACGGGCGGTATATATTTTGGTGAACCTAGAGGAATTAAGCCAATTGAAAATGGAGAAAGAAAAGGAATTAATACACACACTTATACGACTAGTGAAATTACTAGAGTAGCTAGGATCGCTTTTGATTTAGCTAGAAAAAGATCAAACAAGGTTACATCGTGTGAGAAATCAAATGTGATGGAAGCAGGACAATTGTGGAAAGAAGAAGTCCAAGAACTTCATGAAAAAGAATACAAAGATGTAGAATTAAGTCATATGTTAGCAGACAATTGTGCTATGCAGCTTTTAAGAAACCCAAAACAATTTGATGTAATTGTAACAGATAATTTGTTTGGAGATATGTTGTCAGACCAAGCTTCAATGTTAACGGGATCTTTAGGTCTTTTACCATCAGCATCTTTAGGCGCAAAAAATAAAGATGGTGAGATGAGAGCGATGTACGAGCCTATACACGGGTCAGCTCCAGATATAGCTGGTAAAGGGATAGCAAATCCAATTGCTTCTATTTTGAGCTTTGCTATGGCACTAAGATATTCTTTAGATCTTGATAAAGAAGCAGATATTTTAGAAAAAGCAGTTCAAGATGTTTTAAATGATGGGTTAAGAACTAAAGATATAATGTCAGAGGGTATGAAAGAGACTTCCACGTCAGCAATGGGTGATGCGATAATTTCAAAATTGCAATAAAATCAGAATTATTCTAAGCTTTAAATATGCCAAGTTACACCGCACCAGTAAAAGACATGATGTTTCTCTTTGAAAAATTAAGAGATAATAAGAATTATAATGAGCTTGAAAAATATAATGAGGTGAGTGCAGATCTTGTTAAAGATATTTTAGAAGAAGCAGCTAAAATAAATCAAAATTTAATTTTACCTCTTGCTAAAGCAGGTGATGAAAATCCAGCAATTTTAGAAAATGGTGTTGTCAGAACACCACCGGGTTACAAAGAAGCATATCAGAAATATATTGAAGATGGTTGGACATCATTGTCTTGTGATCCCAAATATGGAGGCCAAGGAATGCCAAAAACAGTAAGCGCGTTCTTTGATGAAATGCTTTCTTCAGCCAGTTTGTCATTTAAATTATATAGTGAACTTAGTATTGGTGCCTATAATTGTATTAATCATCATGCTTCAGATGAAATTAAAGATAAATATTTACCAAAGATCGTCGAAGGTAAATGGAGTGGCACTATGTGTTTAACAGAACCAGTCTGTGGTACAGACTTAGGTTTGTTAAAAACCAAAGCCGTCAAACAATCTGATGACACCTATAAAATTAGTGGTCAAAAGATTTTTATAACTTCTGGTGATCATGACTTAACTGAAAATATTATTCATTTAGTTTTAGCAAGATCAACGGACTCTCCTGCGGGTACTAAAGGAATTAGTTTATTTTTAGTACCAAAATTTATTGTAAATGAAGATGGTAGTGTTGGTCAAAGAAATGGAATTTCAACAGGATCTATAGAGAGTAAAATGGGAATAAAGGGTTCAGCAACATGTGTGTTAAATTTTGATGAAGCAACTGGTTATATGATTGGTAACAAAGATAAAGGACTTAGTGCTATGTTTACTATGATGAACCTTGAGAGAATAGTGGTAGGTATTCAAGGTTTAGGAATTTCTGAAATTGCGTATCAGAACTCACTTGCTTATGCAAAAGAGAGAAAACAAGGAAAAACAAATAATTCAAAATCCACAAATGGTGCAGACTTTATAATAGATCATGCGGATATTAGAAGATCTTTACTTAATATGAAGTCAATTATTGAAGGAGAAAGAGCTTTATGTTTTTGGTTATCACAACAAACTGAGGTGAGTCTTTATCATCCTGATGAAAAGATTAAACAAGAGGCTTTGGATTATGTTTCATTGATGACACCAGTTGTTAAGTCATTATTTACAGATTTAGCTATGGAAATTACGAACGACGCGATGCAAATACATGGTGGATATGGATACACTAAAGACCAAGGAATAGAGCAATTATATAGAGATAATCGTATTACCCCAATCTATGAAGGAACAAATTCTGTTCAGGCAGCAGATTTAGTATTTAGAAAATTATCAAATAAAAATGGCGATGTTATTAATAAGTTTTTAGATATGATTAAATCTGAATGTGATAGTAAAAATGAAAAAGTAAAAACATTTTCAAAAGAATTAAATTATTATTTAGATATTTTATCTAAGTTTACTGACTGGATTAAGGATAAACATAAAATCGAAAAGGACGATGTTAGTGCTGCAGCAAATGATTATTTGAGAAGTCTGGGATATGTTTCAATTGCTTATTCTTGGATCAAAATTTTAGATGTAAGCTTTAAGGATTTTGAAAAAAATAAAGAATTTTATAGTGATAAAATAAATACAGCAAAATTTTATTTTGATAAGGTATTGCCTAGAGCTGAGTACCATTACAAATCTGCTATTTCTGGAAGTTCTAATATAATGAATTTTAAGTTTAATTAATAATGAATCATTACGAGACAAATTTAGATAAAAATAAAGCTAACTACGTACCACTTACCCCATTAACGTTTCTTAAAAGAGCAAGGGAAATTTATCCAAATTATGAAGCTATAATTTATGAAGATAGGAAATATACTTGGAATGAAGTTTACAAAAGAGCTGTAAAATTTGCTAGTGCACTGTCAAAAATTGGAATTAAAAAAGGAGACACTGTCTCATTCTTAGCCTTTAATACACCAGAGATTTTCGAAGGACATTACTCAGTGCCCATGGCAGGTGCGGTATTAAATACTATTAATATAAGATTAGATGCAAATACAATTTCATATATTTTAGATCACAGTGATGCAAAGGTACTAGTAGTTGATAGACAATTACATGGAGAAGTTAAGAAGGCATTAAAAACTTTAAATAAAAAAATTATAATAATTGATATAGATGATAAAAATGCAGATCAATCGAAATTAGAAAAAATTGGCGATTTAGAATATGAAAGTTTTTTAAATACAGGTGATGAAAATTTCGATTGGCAAATGCCAGGGGATGAATGGCAAGCAATATCATTAAGCTATACATCAGGTACTACAGGAAATCCCAAAGGAGTAGTTTATCATCATAGAGGTGCATATTTAATGTCCACAGGAAGTTCGGTAGCTTGGAACATGCCAAATAGATTAAATTTTTTAACAGTGGTTCCAATGTTTCATTGTAATGGTTGGTGTTATCCATGGACAGTTCCAATGTTAAACGGAAGGACAATTTGTTTAAGAAATATTGATATAAAAAAAATTTTTGAATTAATCGATAAATATGAAGTAACTCATTTTGGCGGTGCCCCAATAGTATTAAATATGATTACAGGAGCTCCTGAAAGTGACAAAAAAAAATTAAAACAAAAAGTTTATGTTTTGACCGCTGGAGCGCCACCACCAAGTATAATTTTCAAAAAAATGAGAGCATTAGGTTTTGAAGTTATGCATGTATACGGTTTAACGGAAACTTATGGACATGTTACTCAGTGTGCGTGGAATGATGAATGGAACAATTTCGATGAGGAAAAACAAAATGAAATTAAGGCTAGGCAAGGTGTGAGATATCCAAATACTGAAGGTGTCGTTGTTTTGGATCCAAAAACAATGAAAGAAGTTCCTAAAGATGGAAAAACAATTGGTGAAATTATGATTAGAGGGAATGTCGTAATGAAAGGTTACTTTAAAGACAAAGATGCTACTGATAAAGCTATGAAAGACGGATGGTTTCATAGTGGTGATTTAGCTGTAATGCATCCTGATGGGTATGTAAAAATACAAGATAGATCAAAAGATATAATTATTTCTGGAGGAGAAAATATTTCTTCAATTGAAATAGAAAATACACTTTCTAAACATCCATCAGTTTCTATTGCTGCAGTTGTTGCAAAACCAGATGAAAAATGGGGAGAAGTTCCTTGTGCATTTATTGAAATGGTTAAAGATAAGCCGGTATCAGAAAAAGAATTAATTGATTTTTGTAAAGAAACTTTAGCGGGATTTAAAGTTCCTAAAAAGGTTGTGTTCTGTGATTTGCCAAAAACTTCGACAGGAAAAATACAAAAGTTTGAATTAAGAAAACAAGTTTAGGTAATTTTTGAATTTTCAATTGGAAAATAAAAATGTTTATGCGTCTGATGCAGGTCAGGGTATTGATCAAAATAAAGAAACAATAGTATTTCTTCATGGAAGTGGTCTTTCACATATTGTTTGGTCTCTAACTGAACAGTTTTTTTCAAATAATAATTTTAACGTATTATCTATTGATTTACCTGGGCATGGTAATTCTGATGGCCCTTGCTTAGATAGTATTGAAAAAATAGCTGATTGGTTGGAACAGGTTTTTAATAAACTTAATTTAAATAATTTAATTTTAATTGGTCATTCTCAAGGTTGCTTGGAGATACTTGAATATGCTCATAAATATAAAAATAGATTAAAAAAGTTAGTTTTTATCGGAGGGTCAAATAAGATGCCAGTTCATCCAGATCTAATTGATCTAGCAAAAAATGGGGACTCTGATGCTGTTAAATTAATGATGAAGTGGGGTTATGAAGGTTCAAAAAAATTTATTGGAGGTAACCCAGTAGAAAAAATAATACAATCACCGCGAGACATAAGAGACATACTGGCGGTAGACCTTGTTGCATGTAATAATTATAAAAATGGTTCTGATGCTGCTAAATTAATAGAATTTCCATCAATGTTAATTTTTGGTTCTCTAGATAAGATGGTAAATCTAGAAGCTGGAAAAAAATTTTCTAGTCTAATTAATAATTCATCTACACACATAATCGAGGGTTGCGGCCATATGATTATGATTGAAAAAGCATTTGAAATGAGAGACAAAGTTTTAGAATTTTTGAAAAAATGAAAAACTTTTTAATTGCAAAATCAAGAAGACTTAGAGGTACACCATATACTTCTCGAATTGAGGAACAGGGTGTTACAGCTTATACAATTTATAACCATATGTTGCTTCCAGCTGCCTTTGGTTCAATTGAAGATTCTTATCATCATTTAAAAGAGCATGTTCAAATTTGGGATGTAGCAGCTGAAAGACAGGTAGAAATTTCAGGAAAAGATTCTGCAAAATTAGTTCAGCTAATGACTTGTAGAGATTTATCAAAGTCTAAAGATGGAAGATGTTATTATTGTCCGATTATAGATGATAATGCTGGATTAATTAATGATCCAGTTGTTTTAAGAATAAATGAAAACAAATGGTGGATTTCTATTGCAGATACCGACGTAATATTATTTGCAAAAGGATTAGCAATTGGAAATAAATTTGATGTTAAAATTATAGAACCTAAAGTTGATATCATGGCTGTACAAGGTCCAAAATCATTTAAATTGATGGAAAAAGTATTTGGAGAACAGATCGCAAGATTAAAATTTTTTGGTTTTGATTATTTTGAATTTGGAGGTGTAAAACACCTTATCGCACAATCTGGATGGTCTAAACAAGGAGGTTATGAAGTATATGTTCAAAATACTGAAGCAGGCTTAAAACTATATGATCATTTATTTGAAATTGGAAAAGAATTTAATATTAAACCAGGGTGTCCTAATTTAATAGAACGAATCGAAAGTGGTCTGTTATCTCATGGCAATGATATGGATAACGGAGATAATCCTTATGAATGTGGTTTTGATAAATATGTAAACATAGATAGTGATGTTATTTTTTTAGGAAAAGAAAAATTAAAGAAAATAAAATCTGAAGGTATAAAAAGAAAGTTAATGGGTGTTAAGTTAGATTTGGACAAAATAAGTTTAACAGGATCTTTAGATCTCGCTGATGATAATAACAAAATCATTGGAGAATTAAGGTCAGCTTGTTATTCGCCTCATTTTAAAAAAGTAATTGGTATTGCTATGATGAAAAAATCGCATTGGAATATAGACCAGAACGTAAAAGCGAGCATAAATGGTGATATTTGCAGTGGTAAAGTTTGCGATTTACCTTTTATTTAGTATAACAACTTTAAAATGAACATAGCTATAGTAGGTGCAACAGGAAATGTTGGAAGGAAAACTCTTGAAGTATTTGATAAAAAAAACTTCAAGTTTGATAATCTATATTTAGTTGCCTCAGAAAAAAGTGCAGGAAAAAAAATCTCTTTTAGAGATAAAGAGTATGTTATTGAAAATTTAGAGACATATGATTTTTCAAAAGCAGATATAACTTTTTTTGCAGCTGGAGGAAAAATTGCTCAAAAATTTGCAGAAAAGGCTGCCAAGCACACAATTGTAATAGATAATTCAAGTTTTTTTAGGATGGATCCTGATGTTCCATTGATCGTTCCACAAGTGAATGCAGCCGAAATTAAAAATATGAAAAAAAATATTATTGCCAATCCAAATTGTTCTACAGCACAACTTGTTATAGCACTTAAACCACTACATAATTTATTCAAAATTAAAAGAGTTGTAGTTTCAACTTATCAATCTGTTTCAGGTGGTGGCAAAAGTCCAATGGACGAATTAATCGATCAAACTAAACAATATTTAGATGGAAAAAAAATAGAGTCAAAAAATTTTACTAAACAAATCGCTTTTAATGTTATTCCACATATCGATGTTTTTGCTGATGATGGATATACAAAAGAAGAATTAAAAATGACGAATGAAACAAAAAAAATTTTAGATGAGTCAATTGAACTTACAGCTACATGTGTAAGAATTCCTGTTCTAGTATCTCATTCGGAGTCTGTAAATATAGAATTTGAAAAACCATATACTTTAAAAAAAGTGAGAGATGTTTTAAGTAAAGCAGATGGCTGTGAGGTTATTGATAGAAGAGAAAATGGAGGTTATAGCACACCATTTGAAGCAACTGGAAGTGATGAGACATATATATCTAGAATTAGGGAAGACAAAACTAAAAAAAATTCGATAAATTTGTGGATTGTATCAGACAACCTACTCAGAGGTGCTGCACTTAATTCTGTTGAAATTGCTGAAACAATTATTAACTCAAAATAAAATATGGAAGAAAGACCTTTATCACCACACATACAAATTTATAAATGGCATATTTCTTCATTAGTATCTATTTCACATAGAATTACAGGAATTATTAATTTTTTTGCAATCACATTAATTTGTATTTGGTTTACATTAATGCTTTTAGGTGAAAGTAATTATCAAGTTATTAAAATTTTTTTAGAAACTTTTTTAGGTAAGTTTATTTTAATTGGAATAACCTGGTCATTTAGTTTTCAAATGTTAAGTGAAGTAAGACACTTGATTATGGATTTAGGTTATGGATTTGAATTACAAACAACAAAAATTACAGGTTTGTTAGTTATTTTTGGTTCGATTGTTTTAACTATCTTAATTTATTTAATTGGTAGAGGATTAGTATAATGCTTCCAGTAACAAAAAAATGGTTATTCTTAAAAATTAGTTCCGCAATCTTATTACCTTTAATGCTTTGGTTTATTATAAATTTAGCGAATATCTATGATAAAAGTTATTTTGAAATAGTGAATTTTTTAACAACACAACCATCTAAATTTCTAATTGGATTATTTTTAGTTATTGCTTATTTTTTTTCAGCTTTGACTATAAGTGAGGTTTTTGAAGACTATATTAAAGATAAAAAAACCAAAAATGCCGCAAACAAAGTCCTAAATTTTTTTGCTATAACAATCCCATTTATTACAATAATTGTAATTTTTAACTTAAATACATGAAAGCATATAATATTATAGACCATGAGTATGATGTTGTTGTACTTGGTGCAGGTGGATCAGGTTTAAGAGCGGCAGTAGGGCTTAGCGAGGCTGGTTTAAAAACAGCTTGTATCTCAAAAGTATTTCCTACCAGAAGTCATACATCAGCTGCACAAGGCGGAATATCAGCAGCACTAGGAAACATGGGAGAAGATGATTGGAGATGGCACATGTATGACACTGTAAAAGGTGCAGATTGGTTAGGTGATCAAGATAGTATTGAATATCTTTGTAAAGAAGCACCTAAAGCAGTTTTAGAATTAGAAAAATATGGAGTTCCATTTAGTAGAACTGAAGAGGGAAAAATTTATCAAAGACCATTTGGTGGAATGACAAAAAATTATGGAAATGGAATAGTTCAAAGAACTTGTGCAGCAGCTGATAGAACAGGACATGCTATTTTACACACATTATATGGACAAGCGTTAAAGCATAATACAGAATTTTTTATAGAATATTTTGCATTAGATTTGTTGATGAAGAATGGAGAATGCAAAGGTCTAATTGCTTGGAATTTGAATGATGGCACAATTCATAGATTTAGAGCGCACACAGTAATTATTGCTACAGGTGGTTATGGAAAAGTTTATTATTCAGCAACATCAGCACATACTTGCACTGGTGATGGTAATGCAATGGTTTTAAGAGCTGGATTACCGCTTCAGGATATGGAGTTTGTTCAATTTCACCCAACAGGAATTTATGGACACGGTACCTTAATTACAGAAGGTGCGCGAGGAGAAGGGGGCTATCTTACAAATTCTAAAGGTGAAAGATTTATGGAAAGGTATGCTCCAAATGCAAAAGATTTAGCATCAAGAGATGTTGTTAGCAGATCTATGTCAATAGAGATTAATGAGGGAAGAGGTGTTGGAAAAGATCAAGATCATGTTCATTTGAACCTAAGTCACTTAGATAAAGAGATTATTGAAAGTAGGCTTCCTGGAATTACTGATGCAGCGAGATTATTTGCAAATGTAGATGTAACTAAAGAACCAATCCCAGTTGTACCAACAGTTCATTATAATATGGGTGGTATTCCTACTAACTACAAAGCTGAAGTATTAACTGTAAATGGCTCAGAAAAAACTGTTCCAGGTTTAATGGCTATAGGAGAAGCGGCATGTGTTTCTGTTCACGGAGCAAATAGACTTGGTTCTAATTCTTTAATTGATTTAGTGGTATTTGGAAGAGCAGCAGCTAAAAGAGCAGCTGAATTAGTTAAGCCAGGAACACCTCATGAAGAAATTCCTAAGTCAGAAACACAAAAATGTTTAGATAGATTTGATAAACTTAGAAATGCACAAGGAGATAATAGTACTGCAGAACTTAGACTTTCAATGCAAAAAACGATGCAGTCCAAATGTGCAGTTTTTAGAACAGAAAAAAATCTTAAAGAAGGTGTTGATGAGATTAAAAAAACCTATGATGGTATGGACTCAATTTCAGTTAAAGACAGGTCTTTAGTATTTAATACTGATTTAGTTGAAACATTGGAATTTGATAATTTAATAAGACAAGCAGTAACTACTGTAGAATCTGCATATCATAGAAAAGAGAGTAGAGGTGCTCATGCGAGAGATGACTATCCAAAAAGAGATGATGAAAAGTTTATGCAACATACTCTCGCTTGGTGTGATGGAAAAAATACAAAGATTAGTTACAGAGCAGTACACAGATCAACTTTAACAAATGAAGTTCAATATTTTCCACCACAAGAGCGAGTATATTAATGGTTCAGCTAAGCTTACCTAAAAATTCAGAGGTTAAAAAAGGCAAATATTTTAAAGACAAAACTGGATCTAAAAATTTAAG